>CAKZVF010000265.1 GCA_937921995.1 uncultured Pirellulaceae bacterium | reverse complement strand
AAGTCCCGCCGAAATCGTCTCCCACGTCGCGGCATCGATCAACTGCGGAATGGGATCCAGCTGCAAGTGATTCTTGCGATCGTTGGGATCACCATAGGACGAAAATACGATTCCGTTTTGGTGCACGAATCGCCGAATCTGCGCCAGACGTCTTCGCAGTACCTCGGCGTTCAAGCCACCGAGTGATTGGTCGATACTTTTCCACTGCGGACGAAGTTGACCGGAGCCATCGCGGATTTCATCGTAGAGGTGCGGCGGAGCAACGTATTGGTCAAAAAAACCTGACGTGGAGAAAGGCACAAACTCCGAACCCGCAACAGTGCTTTGAATCTGTTGTTGCTGGACCTGTTGCTGCTGTTGGACCTGCTGACTTTGCAGCGGTCCATCACCGAAGCCCGGATTGCCCTGATCGCCGTTCAATGTCTCGCTCGTCGAAGGTCTAATGTCATTGGAAAACTTGGATTTACTGGGGTTCGGTGGGGCTTAAACGATCCGCCTTGATGACTGACACGCGAAAACCGCGAAGCTCGACGACCCTGCGCTTCAAAACTGTTGACAGGGAAATTCTCTGGATTCAAACCACCAGGATGTCCAACATGATAACGACATCCGTCAACCGATCTACCTAACCAAGTGTCGTATAGGTCAAATGTGAGCGGTTCGTCAACTGGAATCGTCGGATGGAGGCAATTTGGCGGTTGCCACGCACGGAATCTCACTCCCGCGACGTACTGCCCGTCGACGCCGGTGTTGTGGAACGGCAACATCCTACCATTACAGGTTAGTACATATCGTTCGTCGACGAAGCCCTCAATTTTCACTTGCAAACGTTCGACCGAAGAATCGACGTACCGCGCCGTCCCTCCGGTGCCGGACTGTTCCCCCAGCACATTCCAAGGCTCGATCGCCTGCCGTAGTTCAAAATTCACCATATTATAAGTGAAAGATCCAATCTCGGGGAAACGGAATTCGAAGTGCGGCTTGAACCAATCCACTTCCATCGAAAAACCGGCTTCACGGCATGACTTAATCACGTCACAAAAGTCCTGCCATACATAATGCGGCAGCATAAACTGGTCGTGGAGACGATTGCCCCACGCCACCAAGGGTTGCCGATAAGGTTTTTCCCAGAATCGCGCAATCAAGGTGCGAAGCAACAGCTGCTGTGTCAGACTCATGCGCGGATGAGGCGGCATCTCGAACCCACGCAGTTCCAACAGTCCCTGGCGAGCACTCTTGGCATCGGGCGAACATAGTTTGTCAATGCAGAACTCGGCCCGATGCGTATTGCCGGTCAGGTCGGTTAAAGAGTGCCGCAGTGCATGGTCAAGTTTATAAGGCGTGACCTGATCCATGTTGGCGATTTCATCAAACGCAATCTGTAGCTCGTACAGCGCGTCGACGCGGCCTTCATCGACGCGCGGGGCTTGCGAGGTCGCGCCGATGAATCGCCCCGAAAACAGATACGACAATGAAGGATGGTTCTGCCAAAAATTGATCAAACTGGTCAGCAAATCCGGTCGCTGAAACAGAGGACTCTCCGCCGGCGAAGGTCCACCAATGACAATGTGGTTACCGCCGCCGGTGCCCGAATGCGTTCCATCAAGTTCAAATTTTTCGGTTCTTAACCGCGCGTGATAGGCATCCTCATAAATACCTTCGGTGATCGTGCGAAGCGCGCTCCAGCTTTCGCCGGGTTGAATGTTGACTTCGATCACGCCCGGGTCAGGGGTGACGCTGAACATTTTCACGCGGTGATCGGTCGGCGGTTGATAACCTTCGATAATGACTTTGACACCCAGTTCGAGTGCCGTGTCTTCGACCGCCAGCAAGACGTCCGCGTAATCATCAAAGGTCTCCGTCGGCGGCATGAACACATGCAGCGTTCCATGACGCGGCTCAACACATAGCGCGAAAGGAACGGCCGGTTCATAGCCGTAGGAGGCACCGCCGCGCGTTTGAGTGATGCCTTCACCATCGTTAGCAAGATTGCGTTTGTTCTGCTGCGACCCGTACTGAGGCATCATGGCGTTGGCGTGAACGTCGTTGGTCAAACCGGATGCGGATTCATCGGCCGACTGAGGTGTGCCGCCGGTTGCGTTCAAAGCGGCATAACCAGGTTCCGAACCCGCGCGATTGATGCGTTGCTGGTGAAGTACGCGCATTTGCGCGGGGCTGGGGATGGATCCTTTTTCAGCCAAAGGATCAACCGTTTTCATCTTCCGCCATTGCTCGCCATCGACGCCTTGAACCAGGCTCTTCAGCGGCAAACGATAGCCGATAGGCGAATCACCGGGAATCAAAAAGATCCGCTGAGCACGTGTCAGCCAAGGACCGGACGTCCACTGCGATCGGTCGCCGCTTTTCTTCAGCGGCAACACGATCCCGACGGCGCTGGCCAAACCTTGATCAATCACACGCGCCAGTCGACGGCGGTCGGCTTCGTCGTCGAGGTTTGAATTGTGCAGGTTGACGTTGGCGGGCAGACGCTGTTCCTCCCATAGGTGATACAGCGCGTCCTCAAAACAGTCCTGTGCGAACTCGGGCGCGACACCCAACCGCGCCGCAATACCCTGGCTCAGTCGCCGCGCGTCGTTGTAGTCGTGCCCACAGCTCTCGTCCGATTTGGCCAACAATTCCTGACGCTGCCACATCGGAAATTCGTCTTTTCGCCAGTAGCAGGTCTTCGCCCAACGCGGCAGGGGTTCGCCCGGATACCATTTGCCCTGCCCGTAGTGCAGCAGCGGGTTGGAGGAAAATCGTGCCACCATCCGATGGAACAAATCTTCGGCCAGTTCGTTCTTCTGATCGCCCAAGGCCTCGGTGTTCCACTGGGCCGCGTCGGGATTGTCGATCGAAACAAACGTCGGTTCGCCGCCCATGGTCAGCTTCACCCCAAGTTCGGACAGTCGCCGGTCGACGTCTTCGCCAAGCTGCGAAATTTTCTCCCATTGGTTTTCCTGATAGGGTTTGGTGACGCGCGGAATCTCAAAGATCCGCTGCACGGACATGTCAAATTTAAATTCGGTTTCGCATTCTTCGACGCCTCCGGAAATGGGGGCGGCGGCTGAAAACAAGGGAGAAGCCGCCAACGGCAAATGGCCTTCGCCGGTAAACAGACCGCTGGTGGCATCCAAACCCACCCATCCTGCACCAGGGAGATAGACTTCGGTCCAAGCATGGAGGTCCGTGAAATCTGTTTCGGTGCCCGAAGGTCCGTCCAACGATTTAACGTCAGGCGTCAGCTGAATCAAATAGCCCGAAACAAAACGCGCCGCCAATCCCAGCTCTCTCAGCACCTGCACCAGCACCCAAGCCGAATCGCGACAGGAACCGCTTGATTTCTCAAGGGTCTGATCGACCGTTTGCACGCCCGGTTCCATGCGGATCGTATAGTTGATCTTTTGTTCCAGTTTCTGGTTCAGCGCGACTAAGAAATCAATCGTCCGGCGCGGCGTCTGATCAATCTCGGCAACGAACCGTCTAAATGTTTCGCCGGTGTTGTCTTTGACCAAGTAAGGCTTGAGGTAGGCTTGGTCTTCGTCGTTGTAGTTGAACGGGAAGTTCTCCGCGTACGATTCGACAAAGAAATCGAACGGATTGATCACCGTCATCGAAGCGGTCAGATCGACGTCGATGGAAAAATGATCAATCTTCTCTTCAAACACCACCCGCGCGATGAAGTTGCCGTTGGGGTCCTGCTGCCAATTGATGAAATGATTGCTGGGCGAAATCCGCAGCGAATAACTGTCGATCGGCGTCCGGCAGTGGGGGGCCGGACGCAAACGAATCACCTGCGGATCGACTGAAATA
>CAKZVF010000264.1 GCA_937921995.1 uncultured Pirellulaceae bacterium | reverse complement strand
AGATTAGCTCCAGCGAATTGGCAGCGATGGGAGTCGCTGGGAGAAAAACGAAGATCGGACGTGCTAAGCACAAGCCACTATTGATCTCGGTCTACCCTAAAATTGGTCCCTCAGCCGTTTATGTTTGCTGGAGTAATCAGTATTCTTAGTTTAGCTTATTGTTCGGCTGATGAAGATACCAACTGCAGAATACTTTGGAATTTAACCATCAGATAATTTTGCTCAATTGTCTCGGTCGTTCAGCGCTTGGGCTGCAGCTGCAAAATATACGACGTCCACTCGGTACCCGGCGTCTGATATTCTGCTACCACTTCCAAGGACACCTTGTCCAACACCTTCGCTTCGTCGGCAACTTTCTTCTCCTGCGGCCAGTTTGGACCTTTCAGCGCCAACAATTTCCCAACCGACAGCCAAACCTCCTCAAACCAAGTCCCCAGCTTCACCAACGGCCCGACGGCGCGAGCGGTGGTGTAGTCAAATCGGAAATCGACCAGTAAATCCTCCGCCCGGCACTGATAGACTTCGATCTCGAGTTCGATTCCCTCGGTCATCTGGCCCAGTGCTGACGCTTTTTTACCGACCGATTCTGCCAAGGTGACTTTCAGATCCGGTCGCATGATCGCCAACAGCACCCCCGGCACACCGCCACCGGATCCCACGTCCAGAACTTCCTTGCCTTCGGGGATCAGTTTTGACAACTGGATCGCATCATACAGATCGCGCGAAACGAATTTCTCGTAGGTCGTGTGCCGAGTCAGATTGATGTGTTTGTTTAACTCCCATAGAATCTGGCAGTAATGTTTGACTTGCGTCCGCTGGTCCTCCGGTAGTTCAATACCGTAAGCGTCCATCGTCTGTTTCAGGTTGGCCATAAGAGTGTGTCGCCTGTCAATTTGAAAGAGGGCGACCAAAAAAGTTAGTTAGCGTTGAGGAAGAATCGAGTTGCATGAAAAAAGATCGGGGCGGCAAAGCAAACCGAATCAATGCGGTCCAATACCCCAGCGTGGCCTTGGACCAAGGTGCCGTAATCTTTGACGCCGCGATCACGTTTGATCGCGGACATGGTCATACTGCCCGAGGAGGCCATGACGCTGATCACCAACGCCATAAAACCGGCTCCGTACCATGTGAACGGGGTGGCAAATTGAATCAGCATGCCAAAGAGCGCTGTGCAGCACGCCGCACCGATAACGCCTTCCCAGGTTTTGGTTGCATTGACCGACGGGGCAATGATGTGTTTGCCCGCCAAGCGGTCCCAGACGAAGTGCAGCATGTCGCTGACTTGCACCACGACAATAAAATAGAACAACAGCCCCGCCGTTTTGCCCGTCCATGGCAGATGTTTTTGGGCTTCGCTGTCCCAGTAAACCAAATCCAGATAAAGCAACGCCGGCGTGTGACTTAGGGCGTAAACGCAGATCAAAAGCCCAAACTGAATCTTGGCCGACCGTTCCAAAAACCGCTTGTGATCGCCGGTGAAAGCAATTCGACCGGGAATAAAAAGCGAGGCGTAAACCGGAATCACGATCGTATAAAGATCGTAATAGTTCATGGCGACCATGTAATATTGAAAGGGCGTGAACCCGACGATCAACCAAAATAGGGTGCCGTGGTCGCCGCGGCGAGTCGGCGTCATCGTGATGAATTCGCGCAGCGCCCACAGTGAAATCAGCGCGAACAATACCACCGTAACGATCTTGTTAAATAACAGGCTCATCACCAGCAGCACACAGATCGTCAACCACGTGATGACGCGTTTGTTGAAGTTGCGAATGATGGCCGGATCGAAATTTGATTCCGGTTGCCGCTTGAGCACTTGTCCGATCACCAAGAGGATCGTCAAGCCAATCAGCACGCCCAGCATCATTACCGTCGTCCAAAAATCCAACAGCGCAGGTTGGGCGACCGGCGTTTCCGCAGCGGCTGATTTTTGAAATGTGGCTAAAAAATGCTGCAAGGAGCTTCCGTTTTTATGGAAATGTTATGTAGTGGACGACGCAAGGAGTCCTGAAGCTCCATTGCCGGCATTCTTGAGTTCAATTGTTTTCAGTGGTGAAGTTCTCTCGTCCCGCAGGACTCGTTGCCTCGTCCACTACCGGGTGGTTGGTGCTTTTGGGCTATTTTGAAAGATCAGTGGTCTTTCATCTTGAGCACGGCCGCTTCGGCGCGTTTGAGAAAATCGTTTTTGCCTTCGCCAGATTCTAGCCACATCGGTGCTCCGATGGATATACAACTGAGCAGCGGAACGGGCAAAAATTCGCCTTTTGGCATGACTCGATTGAGATTATCGATATAAACGGGAACCAGCTCCAGATCCGGTCGCTTCTTCGCCAGATAAAACAGCCCACTTTTAAACGGCTTCATTTGGTCGGTATGATTTCGACCGCCCTCGGGGAAGACGATCAGCGATTGCGTATCACCGATCTCCCGGAGCATCATGTCGATGGGGCTGTTGCGAATTTTGATCTTTTTTCTGTCGATCAACAGCGCGTTGAACGCCCGCGCCATATACCGCCGGACGGGCCCGCCTCGCCAGTAATCGGCGGCTGCGACCGGGCGCGTGCGGGCGCGGATCGGTTTGGGCAGCGAAGCCCACAGCACCAGCGCATCAAGATGGCTGGTGTGGTTGGCGAAATAAACGCGCTGACAGATGTCCGGCTGACAGTCGACCCAGCGCACCGTCGCACCGCTGAGCGCTTTGGCCAGCAGCACCAAAAATGGCACGGTTATCTGTTTCATAGGTCAGTCTCAAAGCGTTCAATTAAAATGTCGCTCGATTCTCCGAATCGTAAGCGCACCCAACGTTTTCGAATGTCGCTCGATTCTCCGAATCGTAAGCGCGTCCAACGTTTCCACCAAATCTCGTGAAGTCGTCCACCATCGGGCGGCGTCTCTCAAAATCTTAACGCGCATTGTTCTTAAGATGGTTTCCATTTCAAGGCAGCGAATCGTATTTTCCGCGCTGCTGAGCGTTCATTTTTCGATCTTATACGAAAGCTGTAAATAATTGGACGCAAGAAAGCCTCTGAGAAAATGCCAAATATTTAAAAGTGTCTAATGTTTGAAAGTGTCAAATATTTGCATGGGTGACAGAAATAAGCCTTACAACCGGTCTGCTCGGCTCCTTTGTCATCGGTGAACCCCGGTGGATATCCGCTGTCCCTTAACTAACAGCTATAATATAACGACGGCCAAAGAAACCGACCCATGGTCCGCTTCGAGGCCATTCATTTCTTTCATTGGATGCGATGTATAAAGGTCATCGCAATATTTTATGACTGAATCAACAATTTCTGCGATCGAACAGAAGATTATTTTACCTCTGTTCGGAGCGAAGGATCAGCATCTTCGCCGTTTGCGTGATGAATTTAGCGTCCAAATCACACACCGCAACGGCAAGATCCGTGTCTCTGGCGAAAACGAAACATCCGTCGCTCAAGCAACCGATGCCATCGAACAGTTAACCGAAATCGTGCGTCGGCGTGGAAATTTGACGCCCGATCTGTTCAACGAAACGCTGGCCCGTGTTAGCGGTCGGTCGGCTCCGGCGAAGAAACATGCTTCCATCGAAACCTTCCAAGCCGGTAAAGAGATCCGTCCTCGCACGGCCGGACAAGGCCTCTATGTGGATGCGATTCGAAACAACGATTTAGTCTTCGCCGTCGGACCTGCGGGATCGGGCAAGACCTATCTAGCCGTCGCGATGGCGGTGGAAGCACTCAAGAACCAAGAAGTGCAAAAAATTGTGCTGGTGCGCCCCGCCGTGGAAGCCGGGGAGAGTCTCGGATTTTTGCCGGGTGATCTACAAGCGAAGATTAATCCTTATCTGGTGCCGTTGCTGGACGCGATCAATGACATGATCGGTTTTGAGCAAGCCCGGCAACTGGTGGAACGGGACGTGATCGAAGTCTGTCCACTGGCGTATATGCGAGGCCGCACGTTGAATGAGGCCTTCATTATTCTGGACGAAGCCCAAAATACGACCGTGTCGCAGATGAAAATGTTTTTAACGCGGATGGGGCACGATTCCAAAATCGTTGTCTCCGGAGATGAAACGCAAGTCGATCTTCCGCACCGAACTCCCAGCGGGTTAATCGACGCCCTCGATCGTTTGACCGGTATCAAAGGCATCGCTTTGGCGAAACTGACCTCCGCCGATATCGTCCGGCACCGGTTGGTGACCGATATTGTGAACGCTTACGACGGAAAACCCAAAAACGCTGATAAAGATGGGGCAGGAGAAAGGGCAAATAAGTTGTAGAATGCAGCGTCGGCGAAGCGGAAGCTTGACCGGCGATGGTGCTCAGGCCGCTGATTGGTCGGGGCGATGTCTAAAACTTCAAAGGCGTTTTGCGATTACCAAACGCCGCCGGTACGATTCATGTCCAATTCTTCGAAAAACACAAGTCGCTGGTCGATGCCGGTTCGCCGGGCTCCGGTCGAACAGGTCACCGATTTTTTGTCCGACCCCAACGTCTGGAACCGGATCGGTTTGTGCGCGCTGATCACCTGTATTTTGTGGGTGGTGATGTTCGGTTGGGCACCTCCGTTTTCCTATCGAGTCCGTGAGGCTCCAGCGCGTGATATCTACGCGCGGGTTCAATTTGAGTACAACGATTACGAAACCACCGAGGCCAACGTTCGCCGGGCCCGTGCCAACGCGCTGAATATCTACGTCAATGATCCGCAGCCGCTGGAACAGCTTCGCCTAGCGCTGATCGACAGCGTCTTTGAGATCAAGCAGAAGTCGTTCGAAGACATCCAAGCGGCAGGGGCGTGGAAGAAATTTGAGGATTCGGAAGCCGACGAAGAAGAATACGACCCCGAAGTAGCAAAAGAGAACTTTCAAAAATTCCGCGCGGCGCTGGAAAAGGACGAAAAACTGGCCGCGCTGCAAAGGGCCCTCTCGGCGGCGTTTATCGAAGTGGACAAACATGGTCTCTTAGCGAATCTGACCCACGAAATTGGCCAAGGTAGCATGACGGAGATCGAAGTGTATCCCAAAGGGGATCCTTCGGCCAAACGCCGCGCGTTGGTTTCTCAGGTACGCATCGCCGAGGCCAGTGCAACGCTCCACAATCGATTGATCGAAGAGATTCTCAAAGAAGCGGCCGTCATCAACGAAGGGACGATGGTGGCGGATCGAATCTACAATTGGATCAAGCCGCAATTAATGGTGACGCTGGTGCGCGATGACGCGGCGTCTAAGAAAGCCTCCAATCAGGTCGCCAGAGAGGTCGAAATCGCTAAACGCGTTTATGAACCGGGTGATCTTATGGAGCAGTTCAATGGGCGAGACCTTGATCGGCAGGGGATTTTGGCAAATGTGCCTCTGACCGCAGAAGACGTCGATTTTCTTCGGGCCGAACACGAAGCGCTGGTCAACAGTGGCAAATGGTACGATCGCACGATTCGTTCGATTTGTTTTTTCGGATTGTTCGCGGCCGTGTTCGCGATGCTGTGCCAGTATCTCTACTACAAAGACAACTATCTGTTGACCGACATCCGGCATTTTGCGCTGTTGCTGGGTTTGATGTTGATCACGCTGGTAACGGCGTGGATCGTTTCGATGAAAGTCGAATGGCGCGCCGAAGTAGTGCCGATCGTCATTTTTGCGGTGACCATCGCGATCGCCTATCACATTGAACTGGCGATGTTGATTTCGACATTGGTCGCGTTGGCGTTTACCGTGGCGCACGGATTTGGGTTTGGCGAATTCGTGATCCTCACAACCGCCGCTACATCGTCGGCGATCATGTGCCGTCAGATTCGCAGTCGCACAAAATTGGTGAACATCGGATTGATCTCCGCCGCGTTCGTTTTCCCCACCGCCGTGGGCGTGTTGTACTTGTTGGGCCAACCGTTGGGACTGCCTTTGTTGACCGACGCGGTGTGGTTCGCCGGCGGGACGTTTTTGGCGGGGTTGTTGATTTCGGCGCTGCTGCCTTACCTTGAGCGGTGGTTCGATATTCAGACCGATATCAGTTTGCTGGAGCTCAGCGACGCGAATCATCCGCTGTTGAAGGAACTGGTCCAACGGGCTCCGGGCACTTACAACCACAGCATCAACGTGGCCTCGATCAGCGAAGCGGCCGCCGATTCGATCGGTGCCAATGGTCTGCTTTGTCGCGTCGGTGCCTACTTCCATGACATCGGGAAATTGCGAAAGCCGGACTACTTCATCGAAAACCAGGGCGGTGGCACGAACAAGCATGATGATCTTGTGCCGACGATGAGCACGTTGGTGATTATTGCTCATGTGAAGGACGGTGCCGAGATTGCCAGCAAATACAATCTCCCCAAACGCATCATCGACCTGATTGAGCAGCATCACGGGACGACGCTGGTGGAATACTTTTATAAAAGAGCCACCAAGATCAGCGAAGAAGAGAATGACGGCACTCAGATCGACCAAGCCGACTATCGCTATCCGGGCCCCAAACCGCAGACGGCTGAAGCCGCGGTCATGATGTTGGCCGACACGGTCGAAAGTGCCAGCCGCGCCTTGCGGGAGCCAACGCCGGCAAGACTAGAAAACTTGGTGACCGAAATCGCGCGGAAGAAGTTCGAGGACGGTCAGTTTGACGAATGCCCGATCACCGTCCAGCAGCTACAAACGATCCAAATGAGCCTCGTGAAGTCGCTCAACGCCGTCTATCACGCGCGTGTGAAGTATCCCGAGCAGAAACCGGCGAAGGTTAAATCCTAAGGTAGTGGACGAGTCAACGAGTCCGGCATCTGCATTCAACAACGCCCAAACGAATCCCGGCAGCTGCAGCTATCCACGCCCAGAAATTCCCTTCTCAACGTGCTTTCAGAAGTAACGCCAAACTTCCTCAAACACCAAAATTTGTATCGCGTCCGGCGGTTTCTGCACCCATTTCGCTAGCATGTTAAAGTTTGTCGAATAATCTGAGTATGCGGGTTAAAGCTATTGCCCTAGAAATGACGAAGGAAACAGTAAGCCAATACCTGTGGCCTTAGAGTCTGATTTAGAGAATGCAATAAACACCGACGCAAGGACGCTCGACGTGTCAAATAAAACCAAAACAAAAAACCGGATCACCACCAAACTGTTCGTCTGTTGCATCATGGCGTTTTCGATCAGCAGCAACGTCGGCTGTTTTCTGCCAATCTACGATGCGGATCCAGCCGTCCGGGCCCGTCAGTTGATCCATACCTCCGAAGACTTACGCGGATTGCGAGATGAGTGGCATCGGTTCTGGTTCTTGGATCAACCCAGCCACATGCAGCCACTGCGAACTCACGGCGGAATCCTTTAGGCTTTGCCCGGTCGCGTCATTCAGATGGCGCTGTGCAGTTAAGAAACAGGCGAACGGCCATCCGATTGAGGGTGGCTGTTTTGCTGCGCGGTCGCAAACTGCGTAGAGCCTTTCTGCCGTAGTGGATGAGGCAACGAGTCCTTGACGTTTAAAGGAGATGCTGGACTCGTTGCCTCGTCCACTACTTCGAGGTTAACGCCGCCACGCCCAACGGCGATCTTACTGATCCTGATCGTCTTCTTCCGGGGGAGCAAACACTGGAGCGGCTGGCTCTTCGTAGTCCTCGTCCTCGGGATAGTCTTCATCGACCGAGGAACTGGACGAATAGTCTGGCAGGCTTTTTAGAGGGTTCGATTTCAAATCGATTTCGGTATTGATCGAACTTTTGATGTCATCCAAACCACGGCGAAATTGGACGTAGGATTCGCCCAGCTGTTTTGCGACCTCAGGCAACCGGCCGCCGAACAGCATCACGGCGACGACCGCCAGCAGAATCATCTCGGTGACACCAATTCCAAAGGGCAGCATAGTGGTTTAACAGATCAAAACAAACAGTGGAAACAGGAACCAGCAGTGAAAACGAAAGCGGAACGGGAAGGGCTATTTTTCAACGGTCTCGCGCGTTTGTTCGATGGAATCGGCCGCTGCGTTCTCTTTGTCTTCGATTTTCCTGTCGGCAGGTTTCTCTTCCATGCCGGCTTTGAATTCGTTGATGCTGCGTCCCATGTTGCGCATCAAGCTCGGTAGTTTCGCACCTCCAAACAGGAGGATGAAAACTGCCGCGATGATTATCATTTCTGTGGTGCCAAAACCCATGTCATCAACTTTCGTCAAAAAATCGAACGCCGGCGAGATTACCGCGTTCACTGGTCCTTCGCAGCGTTGGCTCTTAGAAAGATGAGCACGCTGAGATACGCCAAATGTTCGAGGTCAAAAAACGGGACCAGAATTCGGTCTCGTCGCTCTTTTAACCTTCGCTATGCATTGTAGATTCGCCCAAAATCCAGTCAAACCCCAAAGCCGCCCTTTGCGAGCCTTTGTCGCACCGGTTTTCGGCGGTATTGGCCTAACAATCACGCATAAACCGCAAACTCCGCAATAGACGTCGGGAAACAAGGGGGCCGCTGAGCAACCGCCCCTCCTTCCACCTACTTGAGTGTCCAGGGCCTAATGGAGATTCGGAGTACCGTTCTCAGCGCCGTCTCACACCTATGGTGGTCATTTCATATTACTATTTTGCCTGGTGGGCGATCTTGGCTAAGGTGAGTTTATGGGTACATCAAGAAATTCGGATCTGATCTCCGTGGAAGACTACCTCGCAGGCGAGGAAGTCTCTAACGTGCGCCAAGAGTATGTGTCTGGAATCGTTTATGCGATGGTCGGAGGCACGGCGGCGCACAGCATTATCTCAGGCAACGCCTACGTTGCTTTAAGGCAGCAGTTAAAGGACTCCAACTGCCGTGCCTACGGCGCGGACATGAAAGTACGCGTCCAAAGCGAACAAGGGGCCCGTTTTTACTACCCCGATGCTCAGGTTGTCTGCGATTCCGCTGATTTAACCAAGGTGTTTCAAGACGCACCGGTCCTGATCATTGAAGTCCTCTCCGACAGCACGCGTCGCTTTGACTTGAATGAGAAAAAGGATAGTTACTTAACGATTCCATCACTGAAGAACTACGTCGTTTTAGAACAGAGTGTGCCCGCAGCGACCGTCTTTTGCCGTGCGGGTGACAAATTCGAACGCTTTCACCATCAAGGTTTGGACGCGGTCATCGACATTGAGATAGGCGATCAAGGCCAAACGATCAAGCTTAAATTGGCTGACGTTTATCAAGATATTTCATTTGATCGCGAATAGGCTTTTCATCATTTCGATCGGGGCTCAATGGAGTTTTGGAGGTCTCGGCTAAGAAACCGCGCTTCCAATTCGTGTGCCCATCGCTTCGTAGATATCACCGGCGATCGTTTCGGTAACGAAGTCAACCGATCCATCGACGCGGCCAAAACACAGCCCCGCCGCTGTGCTGGCTGGTGAAGGGATGCCAGCGCTGTCGATTATGGTTGTTGTTGGTGATCTTGTTGAATGTGTACTGGGCTGCGCTGTCGGTTGCACCAAGATCCGTGGCCAACCAAATCGCTTGTCTGGATAGGCACTAGGGTAAGCTCGTTCGTTAGAAGTCCGCTTGATGGACAGATCAAGCATTGATGGGCTGAATCGAGATTCGATTGCGGCCGGCTTCTTTGGCGCGATAGAGGCTCTGGTCCGCAGATTTAAGTAGCTCACGCGCGGACGTTCCAGAGACATTGCTCAGCGCGACCCCAATGCTAACGGTGATCGAAAAATTGTGTTCACTCGGCGGTACATCCATGATTCGCTGACGCAGTTGCTCGAAGTTTGCTTCGGTTTCCGCAAGAGAACCGGTCTTCAGAACAACGCCAAATTCGTCGCCGCCGAGCCGCGCGAGACAAACGGCCTCGGGGAAGCAGTCGCCCAACTGTTGTGCAATGTGCTTAATTGCAAGATCGCCAGTTTGGTGCCCAAAGCGATCGTTAATCCGTTTGAAGTTGTCGGTGTCGACGATCGCTAGAGTGATTTTATCAGGAAGCACGGATTCCAATTTTCTCTGAAACCCACGTCGATTCAGCAGACCGCTGAGCGGATCGGTAACCGCTTCGCTGGTCAAACGTTGCTCTCTTTGACGCCGGAGAGTCACGTCGCTGATATAAATAATCGTCCAGTCCTGGCTATCAATTTTGATGGGGTGGACGAATTGTTCTATCTCGATCGCTGAGTTGCAATCGCGTTTGGTTTGGGTGTCGGCCAGGCGAAACGCGCCGCCGGACCGATCCGAGAAATCCAAATCAACGACCAGCAATTCATCAATCGGTCGCTCCAGCGTGTCGCAAGCAGGGGTCTCGAAGATGGTCTCCGCCAATGCGCTCCAGCACTTCACTCGATTCTGTTGATCCAAAACCAGAATGCCGTAGGGGGCCGTCTGGATAAGGCCGCGTAGCAAAGCGTTTTGTGTTTGAAGAGGCATAGATTCGATCATCTCCCAAGGATGAACCACGAACGCACAATTCGCAATGCGCGTTTGATCGGGCGAACGCATTGGTGGATTTGCAACGGCGAGAATAAGGTTCCTGCCGGTTATAACGGTTGCCAAGGCGTTAGGCAAAGCACCCCCCGACATCAGCCCTGTCCGTTGGATCAGTTTTAGAGATTGGCAGAAATTGTGGGGCCTGAGCAAGAAGTCTCCGTAACGGGAACCATTTGGCAAGGCGTCTGGTGCCGCACCGTTGTTGGCGGAAGCGCAAGAAAAAAGCGGCCAAGGAATCTATCCATTGGGCGCTTGTGTTTCAAATCGAGTGCCCCGAATTTAGCGGGCGATCGCCGCTTCGTTTCAGGTATCGCTCATGAGATTCGATTTCGATTAATAGTGAGTATTGTTTTTACCAAGATCAACATCTCCGACCATGTGGAAATGGTTGTGATCAATGTAGACCACTTCGACGGAGTCTTCATCAAGCAGCGTGTGCGGGATTGGCCAACCGACGATGCGTTTTTCGGTGTAGTAGATCGTGCACTTGTAATGAGCGTGATGCAGTTGGGCAGGACCGATCAGCGGAACGACACGCGGTGGATCAATGTAGTCGGCGATTTTTTCTTTGATGAAAGTCACGTTGCTACGCTGCGTCTCGTTGATGAACGGGAAGCCGCCCTGAGTTTGATTGGCGCGTTCTAAGGCTCGCCAAACTTCATCGTCACTTGGTGGATCAAGCGCCTTGACCGGTCCGCCTTCGGTGATCGGTCCCAGAATTGGAACGCGAGCATACCGCTCATGGACGTGAAAGCGATCTTCCTGAAGTTTCTGCCAGTAGGGAGTTACCGGAATCGGAACGCTGAAGATCCCCAAAGATGGGCCCACCGACGAAAAACATCCTGTTGTTGAAACTGCCGCCATCGCTAAAAGCAAGGCTGTCATGACAGTAATTTTATTGGTAAGCATCTCGAGTCCTTTTTGGTTATGCGTTCCTATCCCTTGTATCGTGATAAACTTTGCGGGACTTGCGGATTATTCCGAAGATTCTGATTTTTGAGCTCCGTGGTGCTAGCAGGCGGTGCTGATTTTGTGACAATCGGCGCTTTCAAACGATGCCACTATTAGCTGGGATGCTGAACAATGGATTTGAAACGCATGGGAATCTTGATGCTGGTCTTGGCCGCCGCTTGCGCAATGGTCGCTTACGAAAGCTATCGGTTCAATGCGATCGCGGTGCAGCGGATGATCGAAAAGGTCGGCACGCAAGAAGTGTTCACGAACCTCGAAGCCGGCATCCCTATTCGAACGCAAATCACGGGCTTCTTTGCGATCGTGTTTGGCGTCGCGGGATTGAAGCTCATGCTGACAAAGCCCAAATCATAGCAATGGCTTTGAACCTGCGAGGTTGGTGCGACTGCGGGAAAAGCCGACCAAGAGAACCGCAAATCGACGTGAATAGGCGTGAATAGAAGCTGGTTTTCTACTCCCGTTTAGTTGTGTCCATCGTCGCGTTCATTGGCGGTTGGTTGAAATCTATCAAGCAAAGCTGCTTAAGCCCAGTCAACTGATGAAACTGATTGCGTTGAGCCAGAAGTCTCTTAATTCAAGCGTTTGTTTAGTTTTGGCAGACTTTACGCGTTTCAGCGGGCTTTAGGCGAACTTTAATTTTTATTTCAAAAAAGTCGTCACAAATCCTACAACCGGCTGTATTAGGGAGTGAAGATCGCGCCTTAGGGCGTGTCGACAATTTGCGTCCAATAGCAAAGCTGTTTGGCCATTCCAATTCTCTCCCCTTGAAGATACACAGAAGAAATCACATGACGAAACCAACATTTTTGAAAAACGCTGTTGCCGTTTTGGCAACGCTATTTGGATTAACACAAATTCAATCAATCGCTTCGGCGGAAATTTTATACACCGTATCCCCTAATAATGACGTTACCGTGGTCGACACAAGCGCACCTGCGGTCGTGACGAATTCGGGAACCATCTCTGGACTTGCCTCCGGCGAATCTGTTTTGGGAATCGACTATCGTGCCAATGGCGGCGGCATCTACGTCGTGGGATCCCAAAGCAACCTATACACGCTCGATCCAAACTCTTTCTTCGCGACTCAAGTGGGTTTAACGCTAAGCCCATCACTTGCGGGCGATTCGTTTGCGTATGATTACAACCCAAACGCGGCCGGTGGTATTTTGGCTCGCATCATCAGTGACACCGACAACAATCGCGTCATCGACAGCACGACCGGCGGATACTTCGGATCAGCAGACAAAACAGCCGTGTTCTACGCGGCCGGTGATGCTAACGAAGGTGCTAATCCTAACATCCAAGGAATCGCATACGACACCAACGTATTTGGAGCGACCGCAACTCAGCAATACGGGATCGATGCAGCCCTAGGTGTCTTGACGACCGTTGCCAACAATGCAGGAACGCTTGAGACCGTTGGTTCGTTGGGTGCCGCAGGGGTAGGGCTGTCGGATGAACTTGCCTTCGACATCTCCGGAGCAACCGGAACCGCGTTTGCCGCGTTACAAACCGGAGGGGTATCGTCCCTTTATGACATTGATCTGGCCACAGGAAACGCAACCTTGCTGGGGCCCATCGGGCTCGGCGGGACCGTCCGCGCTATGACGATTGTTCCTGCATCGGCGATTCCTGAGCCTTCCACATTCGCTTTGCTAGGAATGGCATCCCTAGGGTTGGGCATCAAACGACGAAAACGTTCTTAATCTTCACTTGAAATGTCATTTGAGACCCAATCAAAGAGGCCTTGTCGATTTCGGCAAGGTCTCTTTTTTATTACCGACAAATGATAAGCGTTCGATTTCGTGACGATCTTTATCGCGACGTTCTTTATCTAGAGATCGAGTCCAGCGACATATTTTTTCAGGCCTAAGCTGGCCAGTTCCGCATCTATGACGCTGCGGTCGTTTGAGTTGATGGTCCTGCCAACCTCTTCCAGCAGCAGTTCCCCAAATTTCAGCCGCGCTCGGCGCAAATTCTGGCGAATCCACTCAGGTGTAACCTCTTTATCGTGCAACTTTGCAAACTGCGCTGCCAGTTCGCCCGAGGATGATTCAGGTTGTTGAGCCCGCAGGTGAAGGACGGAATAGTAATGATTGAGTTTTTCATTTTCGTAGGACTGCAGCGATTCCCACGCGATGCTAAGAACCCGTTTCCGCCATTGTTCGGAAAACTTTGCATCAAGCGATTTCATTCCTTCGTTTACGTCATCCAATGCCGTCGCAGTCTTGATGACCGCTGCGGCAGCTTGGGTGCGGAAGAAATCTGTAATCAAGTTTCGCAAGGAAGCTTTTAAGTAATCGCGGAACCTGCCCTGCTGAGGACTAGCTTTCGCGAAATCGCCTCGCACAAATTTTAAGGCGAACTCTTGGGTTAGATCTTCCGCAGCGTCGTGGCTTTTGGTGGCACCTAAAACGTATTGGTAAGCGCATCCCGCATATCGCCGCAGCACTTGTCCGCGGAGTGCTGCCGCCGCTGAGTCATCATCCTCTCCAGCGTGAGCTTCGATCAATTCGTCCCAGTTGGTCGAGATATTGTTGAGCCTATGCTCGACAGGGTTGCTGCTCATATTCGATTGTTACTTGTCTTCGGAAAGTTTCTAGTTGCGGCTTTCTAGGCAAATGCCAACAGGCAAAGTCCAGAATTGAAGAGGTTCAAATGTTCTCTTGCAAATCTCATAACGCTGGGAAGGCTTTCAAAACATCATACATGATTATCATTAACCGCCGTTTCTCGCGCCTATTCTACGCCAGCAAAACCGAAAACGCGAATATTCCCCAAAATCAGGGGGCTGCCTCATTTGCCAAATGAATTAGCTGTTGTTCTGTGGCACCGCTGGAATTTAAAGGGCAGTGGATGAGGCCACGAATCCTGCGGCTGCATTCAACGATGCCAAAAAGGCCGGTGAAAAGTGCGAATTAACAGGTAATAGTGCCAGCGGACTCGTGGCCTCTCATCCACTACCTTCAAATTGAGGCCTAATATCGCCCAGGAACGCTTGTCGCCGGCAGAATCCCGACAATGGTTAAAGTTTAACAGAAGAAAGAGTCGAAAATTTCAGGGGATCCTTGGGCAATTTAAGAAAAGAAGAAGCGTGAGTTTTAGGCGTACACCGATGCGAACCCTATGCTTGTTGCTGGCCGTTTGGTTTTGCAATCCAGGTTCAGCGCGCTCTCAGTATCGCCACTTCGTTCAAATGCCCTGCGAGGAAGTCTGCTGTTGTTCAGAGATTCAAGATACCGACCTTCCTATTCACACTGTCCTCAGCGATCGTACTTTCAATGACAGCCCCGTTGCTACCGCAGGAACCTTCACGTCCTTCTTCGGTACCGACGGCTCAAAGCAACCGCAAGATTTCGGTGCTAACGCGAATTTGGGCGGGGCCTTCAGCATCGCTTATGCTGCTCCCTTGCTACGCGACAACGGTATTGGATTCCAAATCGGTTCGCGCGTCTCTTTCACCGGCAACGCTGTTCAAGTTTACGAGCTGCTTGGCGAATCCAAAGACCGATTTCAAAGCTTCACAACCGTGGGGCTCTTTCGAAGGGGCGATAATGGATTTGCCGTTGGAGCGGTTTACGATTTCGTGACGCAGGAATCGTTCGACAATTTTACGCTTGGCCAATGGCGGGTCGGCACCAGTTTCGAACTCAATGAACGATCCGAAGTAGGCGTCTTGATGCACTTCTCCAATCGCAGTGACACCGGAAGCTTTAACACGATCCCCGTTCTGCTGGAACCCATCGAACAAATCAGAATCTTCTGGAGGCAGTATTGGCAAAGCGGCGCTCAAACGTCATTTTGGTTGGGCGTGGCGGACAAACATAGCGAAGAAAACGTCTTAACCGGAACGCTTCCGCCCAAGACCAATCAAGCCGTTTTTGGTTCTGAGCTCTTTGCACCACTGAACAATTATCTTGCGATCTCCGGCGAAGCGAATCTTATGATGCCCGCGGATACCGGTGCGGTCGACGCGTTTTTGGGAATCGAGTTCGCCCCCGGAGGCATTCGACGTTCGCGCGGTCGCGGAAATCGTTTTCGCGGTTTCCTGCCGGTCGCATCGAATCCATCATTTACGACTGACCTCACACGCCGGTAATCTATTAACCGGATACTGGTCACCGATCAGTCACGATTCACTGCTGGTTTAATCGACAACGGGCACCAATCGAGCGATACTGTCACTCGACGCGACCGGATCAAGACGAAAGTTTTGCAATAGCTTCGCCACATCTGGCGTTTCGTCCTCTTGAATGCGTCGAAAAATTTCTTGGGGAATCGCGATCGCGCCTGGATGATCGTCGGCCAGCAGTTTCCACATGTCACGCACCGTTTTACCGAAGGTCGTCGGTTGGCTGCCTTGGTGCCCCTTCATGACTTCACCCGCATTGATGGCCAAGGCACATTGTTCGGTAGGCAGACCCATTCCGCTGTCTGTTTGGGAAGTGGCCCAAAGCAGCGCTTTCACAAGATCCTCCAGCGCTCCAAACGAAACCAAAATTGAATCATGCCGGAGTTCGACGACCTGACAGTTAGGGTATTGGGTCGAAAATGTATCTTGGATGCGCGTCCAAATTTGCCGAAATTCCACTTCGCCGACTGATTCCAACAGGGCATCGGACTGCACGTGCTCGATCGCCAGCAGATAGACGCTGGACAGCTCAACCAGATTCTTGAAACTGGCCAGATCGTCTGAGAACAACCTCTGAAACAAGGGATGAGCACTCGCGCGCCCGGCCGTCAGAGCGTCTCGCCGATCTTGGATATGTTCAAGTCGAACCAAAATTTCCAAATCGGACTGGTTCTCAATTTGAATACAAGCCGCCCCGGCGCGGAGTTCGGTGGAGTCGGCGGGTTGTTGATTGCCAAAGCTGACTTTCGCGCGCGTTCGTTCGGCGGATTGCCGTACATCCAGTTGAGCGGCGGTGTCAAGTTGAGGGCCGCGGATTTCATATTTCCCCACCGAAAGTTCGGTGCCGACGTCGACCTGTTGGTTGCTAAGAAGACGGTTTTGCGCGAGAACATGCGGGGCGTGGAAGGGGCCGCCGATGCAATACGTTTTTAAATCTACGGTTCGGATTTCCTGATGAACGCAGAAGACAGCTTCGACTGACTCCGAAAATTTCACCTGAAATTCAAGATTGCAAACTTCGCAACTGGCATGGGATTGGATCTTTGACAGGTCTGAGAAATTCTGTGCCGCGACTCGGCAGACGGGACAGATAACATCCCACGTTAAATTCAGAATGCCATTGTCAACCGCCGCCAAACATAGCTCCACCGAATCATCGACCGTGCAGCACAACTTCCGCGACAGTGGAATCGGGCGAATGCGAGCGGCAAATGAATCGCCGACCAACGAAAGCAAATCGGCCAGTTGTTTGGCCAATTGTGGCTGCTGGATTTGCTTCGCCAATTGATCGCAGCGCTGATTAAGCCGCTGTTTTTGCGGCTTCGAAAGTTGGGGAGCCTTGCCGAAGGAAACATCGCAGGCGAATCCGCAACTTTTGTCGTTGGCGATTTTTTCCATTTGCGGATAGACGCGATTGAGCGCGGCTTTTGTCATAAAATGGAACTGGAAAGGCGTGAACAGTCTCCCAAACCAACCGCGCGGTTTGATTTGAAAATGATGAATCAACTGCGTCTTGTTATCGGCCAAGGGGAACAATTCGACGGTGCTGGTGACCCATTCAAAAGGCCCCGTTTCAAATTCCCGCAGCACACTCATCTCACGTTCGCAAATCCACTGAAACGGATGCTCACGCCAACGCATCGTCATTCCGTTAAGGTGAGCCTCGGCAAATACTTTCCTGTGGTCGCCGGAATGATCAAAGGTGAACTGCGCCGGCGGAAGCCCGATCGCTTGATTGAAACGATCGGTGTCGGCGACCAATGGCCAAAGTTGTTTGGTGGTCGCGTCTAGAGTCCATTGAAAAACGTACTTCTTCACCGACGCCTGTTTGGCATCGGGAGTTTCGGGATACAAACGGAGGCTGGTCGGTCGGTCATCAAGAATGCTTTGGACGTCTGCGAGCATCTCAGTCGCATCTGCATAACGCAGATCCGGTTGTTTCTCCAATGCCTTCATCACCAGATTGCTGACCGCTTCGCTAATGTCCGATCGCACGAAGGCCAGAGGCGTGGGACGCTGTTCACGATGGCGCTCCGCGACAACACCCGCGTCATCGTCATCAAAAGGCACGTGCCCGGCAAGCATCTGATACAGCGTGACACCCAACGAATAAACATCCGCCCGCGCGTCGACGTTGCGGCTTTCGAATTGTTGTTCGGGGGCCATGTACAGCGGCGTGCCAAGCATCGCGCGTTGACGCGTCATCGCCATCGATTCGCTTTGCTGGAGATGCCTGGCCAAACCAAAATCGGTCAGCTTCGCGATTTCGAAGTCCTCGATTTGTGGCTGCAGGAGGCCTTCTGATTCTTTGATTTGCGATTGGTTCTTAAAACGGACGATGATATTAGCAGGCTTGATATCCCGATGAATTACTCCGGCCCGATGTAGCGCCGAAACCGCCTTCAATACGTCCGCGATCACTCGCAATGAAGTCTTCGCCGGCAGCGCGGCAAATTGGTCAATGAGTCTGCCCAGTTCGACGCCGTCGATGAATTCGCTGGCGATGAAATAGCGTCCCTTCTCGCAGCCAAATTCCAGATACTTTGTGATGTAGGGGCTGCTGACCGCGGCGTGCAATCGAGATTCTTTTTCGAACCGGCGAGCCATTTTTTCGCTGGCGATGAAGTCGGGGCGAATCATTTTAATCGCGACCGAATCGAAGCCCGATGCATCGCGGTTATCCTCATGCGGCGTCGCCCGAAAAACAACACCTGCCCCGCCTTCGCCTACCAACTGGACGAGTGTATAGCGGGCAAAGCGAATCGGAAGATTGTCCGGGTGGAACTCGCCCCTGAACTCCATTGAATCTATTGCCGTAGCGTTGGGATTGAGCCCTAGATCGGCGTCAGAATCTTCAAACAGGGACGGAGACTGCGGCGTTGGAGAATCGGTCTGCCGCGTTAGCCTCTCATCAACGGAGACCTTCGAAGGGTCGTCGCTATTATGCTTGGTTTCGTCCGAGGCCATTCCGATGAAAGTTCCCTGCTGTGTCAAAGTCTCATGAAAATCGACGTCGGCGTCTGTGACGGCGGTGCAGCTTAATGGTGCCGAAGATAGCCTAAGGCGTAAAAGAAGTGAAGTAAGTC
>CAKZVF010000263.1 GCA_937921995.1 uncultured Pirellulaceae bacterium | reverse complement strand
GCACCCCGAGGCGATCCGCGTTTATCGAAAAGACGAGCGTCGCCAAGCCGCCGACCGAAAACGAGTCCGCCGGGCAAGAAGACGAAAGTCAAGAAAATAGTCAACCTCACATGACACGATGGTCACCGTGTACGGTTACGTTTTTATAGGCAAGGTAGACGGCATCCTTGGTCATACGATCGCTCATGAATTAACTCACGTTCTCTTAAACACCAACGACAATCAAAATGCTCCGCAGACTTCGCTCGCACTAAATACGAATCCATCGAATGGCCAAGATACAATAACGGCAGCTAAAAGACTTCCTGAACTGCTACCGCTGGATGTTGTTACTAACCAGCGCCCTGGTGTATCAATCGAAAGTCACTTGCATCATACGGCATTGACTCCTAGCGACGGATTCGTAGAAACTGAGACTGGTCCGTTGGATATTGAGGAGTGGCTGCGAACACCAAGGCAAGGCGTACTTGACCTAGGAAATAATTTGCTAAGACCCTAATTTCCGCAAATCCGCTTTTCCAAAAAATGGGTTTTGAAATATGCTGATCTCTCAATCATTTAAGCGACTCATTGTGATTTTCATGGCCTTCACCATTTTGAGTTGCTATACGAACCGCGCTCTTTCACAGGAAACTCTAGTTAAGGGTAAGGGGGAAATAGTTTCGTTCCCCAGAATTAGAAAAGCTGGAAAAGACTCGAGTTTAGAAGAGCGATTACTTTGGCGAACAGAACTTGAAATGCGCCTAAGTGGTGCGTTCATGAACAGTATCCGTGAAGACCCTAAGTTTGAAAAACTCAGGGGCGGAGGCTACCGAGTTTCTCTATTAAGAGGTAACCCTGCGAAAAAGGTAGAGGCGAGGTACGACTTAGATGAGCAACTTATTGGATATGTTGTTGATGGAATTAAAAGATCGCCTCTACTCGCTTCTGATGTGGGAATGAGTACAGAGATTTGGCAGGGTGGGGTATTGGTAAGCATCCCTCTTGAAGGCCAGGGGTGGGATGGAAGGTGTATTCTCCGTGACAAAAATTTTAAACTTCTTTTTCGTGGTCAGTTGAAACCGGACTACACGAATGACTCTGTTGAGTATTTCAGTTTTTCGATTGATCACGATCTTCTCGAACACAGCAGGTTTTTCTTTTTTCCCTCTGAGCCGAATAACGGAAGGCCTGCTAGGTACCTCGATCCCGCGGAGGTGTGGAAGCAAAAAGAATCGGCTAAAGACATGAAAGGAGATAGCAGCGACAATTGACTTCACTGAAGTAGCACCCGATTATTGGACCACTAGGGAAGCTTCGCTGGTGGTGAAGCTTCCCAGGCGATAACGCTGACGCTCGCGTTTCACAGGAATTTGCGAACACCGTTATGATAGGAAGGGTGGATGGAATCCCTGGCAACACAATCGCTCATGAATTGACGCACATTCTATTAAACACCAACGACAAACCTGATGTTCCGCAAGCATCACTCGCGTTGAATTCTAGCCCTCCGGGAAACCAAGACACGATTTTCGCCGCTAAAAGACTTTCGGAATTGCTGGCGGTGGATGCGACTGGCCAGCGTCCCGGCGTGACAATCGAAAGCCACAACCATGTTACGGCGTTCGACCGGAACAACGGCAGCTTCGTAACAACCCAAACGGGTCCGCTTGATATCGAAGAGTTGCTGCGAACGCCAAGGCAAGAACTGACTGATCTTGGTAATAATTTGCTAAGACGCTAATTCTCACACCCATCCTTTGCTCAAGTGGTTTCAAAGCATGTTGCACTCCTCTCAATTCAAAAGACTTGTCGTGTTTTGCGTTACTTTTGCATTGATAAGTTGCTATGTGGACCTTGCTCTTTCGCAGAAACCTTTGGTTGAGAGTAGATCAAAATTCCCACCCATTAAAAAAGCTGGGAGAGACTCTAGCTTAGAAGAAAGAATGCTATGGACAACAGAACTTGAAATGCGTCGACGAGGCGCTTCTATCACCAACCTTTTTGCAAAGCCCGTGTTTGAAAAAACTGGGGCCGAAGGCTACCGGGTCAATTTAGTCAGGATGGGAGGGTATCCTCTTGGCAATTATCAGAAAATTGAAGCGTGGTACGATTTAGATGAACAACTTACCGGATATTCTGTTGACGGAAGAAAATACTTGCCCCTAGTCGCGTCTGAGGTGTCAATGGCTAAGGGAGGATGGCAAGGTAAGCTTGTTATAACAGTCCCGCTTGAAGGAAAGGGCTGGAGTGGAACCTGTATGGTTCGCGACAAAAATTTCAAGCTTCTCTTTCGTGGCGAGTTGAAAGCTGATTCTTCTAATCCCTCAATTGAGCACTTCAGCTTTTCAATTGACCCCAGTCTTCTTAAGGAAAGTAGGTTTTTCTTTCATCCCTCTGATCCGAAAAACGGAAAGCCTATCAGGTACCTTGGTCCTGCGGCGATTTGGAATCAAAAAGAATCGACCAAGGACCTGACAGGGGAAAGCAGCGATAATTGACTTCTCTGAAGTAGCCCCCGATTATTGGACCATCAGGGAAGCTTCGCAACTGAGTGGGGCAGGTTTTTAACCTGCCCAATGGCCAAAAGCAGGTTAAAAACCTGCTCCACGTAGGCCGCGCTAGTTCTGGCGGCAAAGCCTACTTTGAAACCGGCGTGACGACGACTTTTACTTCGTAGTTGCCCGACCAGCGATAGCTATTGCCTTTGACGTAGTTATCTTGAACCGCAATCGCAAGATAGAGCACGCCGTTTTTCTTGGCCACCCATTCCTTTTCGGCGCCCACTTTGATCACGTTATTTTGATCTTTGCCGATGCAGGCGATCAGAGTGCCGCTATTAATCGACCGCCAGTTCCCTTGATTGGTCAAGCCGTGAGGCGTCGACGATGTGTTCCAATTCGTCCAATCCATCACGCCGCCGGCTTTGATTCGAATGCGATCGCCTTTGCTTACGCGGATACCAACCGACTTGGGCTTGCGCTGATAAAAGTTGTCGCTGTCCAGCGTCAGCTTCCTTCGTATTTCCTCCTTGGGGATTTTGACGTCGCGGGAAGCGTGCTCAATGTCCTCTAACCGAACCTTCAATTCACCAAACTTACTGGTAATCTCAAACAACTCTTCTTGAATCTTACCGACGACGGTCATGTTGGGCGTGACAACTTTGTCATAACGTGCCAGTTCGGTAATCTGTGGTGGGGCGTCCATGTCTTCAGCATCTTCCAACAGTTCGTCCAACTCTTTGCGGATTTCGATCAGATGCTTTTTTCGTTCAACCGATCCACCGTCAGTGAATTTCAAGATTTCCTTTCTGAGCGGTAATCCCATTTTCACCAGCGCGCGATGAGCGTCTTCGCGGACTTGATAAGTTGCGTCGCCCAGCTCTCGGACAAGTTGTTCCAGTCGCTGTTGTTTTTGAGGGAAACTGTCCAGCCCCGGATAAAATTCGACAATCTGACTGATGGGGATGGTCATCTGGCCAAACTCCGTCATCACTTTGATGTTGTTGACGGAAACTTTGCCACCCACGACCGAACCATCCCACATGTGAAGTCTGATCTCATCATCTGCCATCGAAGCCGGTGCCGGTTGTGCGGCCGAATCGATAACGGGTTGTGCTTCTTCGTCTTTGGCATCTTCCTGTTCTTCCGAATCATCTTTCTCAGCGTCTTCACCTTGGGCAACCGCAGCCTTGGCTTTGGCCTCTTTGGCAATCTGTTCCCTTTGAAAACACTTCGCCTCGGCGCCTGATGCGCTCAAGAAGAAGATGATTAGACAAACACAGAAAAGGCCGATCGAACTTATCGCGACTTTGAGCGACCTAGATTGCGTGAACAGGATTTGAGAATGTTTTGTCATTATCGGTTTGCTGGTTAGCGTTTGGTTGTTTCGTACTAGTTTATCATTGCCATCTGGCAAGTGAAAACAATAAACGATCAAAATCGACGTGTAATGCCTGTTGAGAGTAAACGAAAATTCATAAAATACTTCCATGAATGAAACCAAAGTAGCGTTTGATCTAGAAAAAATTCAACAAGCCATTATCGAATTTGGTTTTGATGGGTGGCTGCTGTACGATTTCCGTGGGCTGAACGTGTTGACGCTGCGCGTGCTGGGCATCCCCGAACACGAAGCGAAGTCTCGCCGATTCTTCTACTTCATTCCGGCCAAAGGTGCGCCGCAGAAGCTCGTGCACCGAATCGAGACCGGTGCGCTGGATCACTTGCCGGGTGAAAAACATGTTTATCTAACTTGGCAGCAACTTCACGCGGGCCTAGAAAAAATCCTGTCCGACCAAAAGAAAATTGCGATGGAGTATTCCCCCAAGGCCGCCAATCCCTATGTATCGCGTGTCGATGCGGGAACGGCTGAATTGGTGAGGTCGCTGGGGCCGGAACTGGGGTCATCAGGAAATCTGATCCAGTACTTTGAAGCGCGCTGGTCACCCCATCAGTGGCAACTGCATTTGGAAGCCGACCGAATCAATCGTTCCGCGTTTGATATGGCTTGGGATATGGTGGCGACCTCGATTCGATCTGGAAAAACGATCCGCGAAATGGATGTGCAAAATAGGGTGATGAAATACTACGCGGACCATGGCATGACGACCTATCACGCGCCGATCGTTGCCGTTGGGCCACACAGTGGCGATCCTCACTACGAACCGTTGCCGGGCAAAGACGCTGAAATCTGCGAAGGTCAATTTTTGCTTTTGGATATGTGGGCCAAGTTAGACGTTCCGATGGGCGTTTACAGCGATCTGACGAAAGTTGGTTTCGTCGGCGACGGCGTCCCGCAGGAAGTCACTCAGGTTTTCAATGTCGTCGCCGGTGGGCGGGACGCGGGAATAAAATGCGTCAAAGATGCTTTTGCAGTCGGTCGTCCGCTGCAAGGCTGGGAAGTTGATCAGGCGACGCGGGACGTGATTGAAAATGCCGGCTTGGGCGAGTACTTCATTCATCGCACCGGGCACAACATCGGGCAAGAGACCCATGGCAACGGGGCTCACATGGATAACCTCGAAACCAAAGAAGATCGCTTGGTAATGCCGATGACCTGTTTCTCGATCGAACCGGGCGTCTACCAAGAAGAATTTGGAATTCGCAGCGAAATCAATGTCTTCATCGATGCTGATTCGCAAGTCCATGTTACCGGAGGCATTCAAAAAGAAGTGCTGGCGATTTTGGGGTGAGGGATTAGTTGGCTAGGTGAATGGTGAGACTGGTCCGATGGTAATTGATTCGCGCTGCAGTTGGACAACCGTTTAACGACAAGCCGGAAGGCGACCGTGTTTGGCGGGGCAAAACGCCGGCGCCTGCCGGCTAGTCGTTAAACGTTCCAAGAAGAGTGCCGCAAAGCCATCGGCTCTTAGCCTTTTTATACCCCACATCTTTTTTGCAACCTGGATTTCCGTCGGGCTCGTTCCGACGGAAGCAACGATTCTTTGCTTGGGAAATCATGGCATCCGTCCGGGACAAGCCCGACGGGGAGCAAAAGGGGTTTTTGTCGTGTGTTCTTGTAGCCTGTCAGTTGCTCGTTCCGACCGAGGCAAGCCCGACGGAAGCGTAGCTGAAGATTTTTGGGGTTTAAAATGCTCACTGCCTACTTGGCCGCGAAGTAACCGGCGATGAATCCGATTAGACCGCCGATTAGAAGGGCTGATGCCGACGCAAATAACAAACTGAACAACCCAAACGTGAGATCGTCTTTGGAGAGACGGCCTGCCGAACTGTATTGTTCGACTGTGGAACTGGGTACCGGAGGTTTTTTACGTCCACCACCGATAAACGAACCGGTATCCGTCATCGAATCGCCGCCGGCGTGGGTGCCGTGTATGCTGCTGTTTTGCATACCGCTTTGCGATGTTTCGGACAGTTCCGATAGCGCCATGTCGGCGACGTCGAAATTCGGATCGGTGTCTTGAGCGTCAACCGAGGCAACCGGTGCCGGCGTCCAACGCGGGCGATCGTCCAGTTCCGCATCCAAAAGCGGACTATTGTCGGCGGCCCAAGGCGACAATCGTTCGGCGACTTCCGACGCTTTTTGAATCCGTTCACTTGGATCCTTTTCCATCATGTCGCCAATGAGATCAACGAAGTCATCGCTAACTTCATCGTTGAATCGGCGTGGATGCCATGGCGTTTCCTCAAGATGACGTCGCGCTTTGCTGTGCGAGTTGCCACCAGGAAAAGGAACCTTGCCCGTCACGGCGTAGTACAAGGTGCAGCCAAGCGAATAGATGTCGCTGTTGCTGGTAATTTTATCGGGCGTGCGAATTTGTTCGGGTGAAAGGTAGTCTGCGGTGCCAACGATCTTCCCGGCGCGGGGGTCGTTAGGGTCGTTCAAATAAAATGCCAAACCGAGATCAGAAAGTTTGGCGATCCCGTCGGGTGTGACCAAAATGTTGCCGGGTTTGATATCGCGGTGGATGAGATTCCGTTCGTGGGCGTGATCGAGTCCTTCAGCCGCCTGTTTGACAATGTTGGAGGCTTGTTGAACGGTCAGTTTTCCTTTGGTCCGCACCAGTCGCCGCAGGTCGGTTCCCGGCACGTATTCGACAATCAAATAGTGCACGTTCCCATCTTCGCCGGCGTCAAAGGCGCGCACAAGGTTGGGATGGTCGAGTTTTGCCTGCGCTCGGATTTCACGGCGAAAACTTTCGACCGCTTCGGGCGTCGTTTTGTGCAACGGCAACACCTTGGCCGCCGACTCCCGGCCGAGCATCTTGTGGACGGCTTTGAAGACCTGCCCCATTCCGCCTTGCCCAATCCAATCGGTGATGATGTAAGGACCAAGATTAAGTTTCGTCCGCCCCGCCAATAATTGATCGGCTTGATAGTTGGTCAGAACCCCCATCCGGACCAATTGAGCAGCGATGCGTTTGTCCGAAACATCCGTCACGACACCACCCTTGGATCGCGCTGCGGCTTCCACCGCCAAACGGACTTGGTCTTCGGTGACCAACCCGCTGGTGACGGCGTTGGAACGGATGTTGTGACGACCGGTGCTCATCGTTGAAAAAAATAGTCAGTTGATAGAAGAAAAAATGTTTGGGCGATGCATAAACGACACGTCGGTTTCCGCGAACGCCCGCCGTTCGAATTATACGCCAAACTTACGCAAACTCCAATGTTGAGGCGGTTGGACCGTAAACTCCATCTGCTTTTTTAAGGTCGGGTGCTCCAACGCTAGATGATAGCAATGCAGCGCGATGCCTTTGGCGAAAGGATCACGACTTTGGTATTTCCGGTCTCCCACAATCGGACTGCCGGCGTGAGACAATTGCACACGAATCTGATGTTTGCGTCCCGTTTCGAGTTCAATCTTCAAAAGCTCGAATCCAGTGTTGGGTTCGCGCCCGATAACTTCATACGCCAACCGGCCCAACTTTGCTTCGGGGTGTTGCTCGTTGTCGGTACATCGCATGCGGTGGCTGGCATCGTCTTTGTAGATCCAATTCTCAAGAACGCCTTGTTGGGCCAAAATTCCACCGGGGACGATTGCCCGATATTGCTTGGTGATTTTCCGTCTTCGAAACTGGTCACTAAGCCGACTGGCAGATTTTGAAGTCCGGGCGAAGACAATGGCTCCGGAGACAAAAGCGTCTAATCGGCTGACGACGCCTAAGTAAACATTACCGGGTTTGTTATATTTTTCCCTGAGATACTCTTTCGCCTCAATCAGTAGGCTCGGCGCGCCCGCTTCAGCCCCCATTGTGGCGATCAAAGGCGGTTTATTGAGAACCAACAAGTGGTTGTCTTCGAAAATTACTTCTATCATATTTGGTAAACAGCAACCGGAAACAACCGGCTTTGCAATCTTAAAAATTTAAACGCCCGTTACCCATGAACGAACAACCAACACCGCCGCAGACGCCGCCGCTAATCCTCGCCAGCCAATCGCCGCGCCGACGTCAGTTGTTGACCGAGGCCGGTTTTTCTTTTGAGGTGATCGCTCCAGATGATTCTGTCGAAAAGGGCATTTGCAGCAACTGTGGTCCCGAGCAACTGGTGGTTGACGCGGCGGTAGCAAAAGCCAGTACGATCGCTCACGAAATTGATCTCGGCATTATATTAGGTGCCGATACCGTGGCGTTCTGTAAAGCCGAAATTTTAGGGAAACCGGTCGACGTCGACCACGCGCGGGCGATGCTGAATTTGATGGGCGGCACGGTCCATCATGTGCTGACCGGTGTTTGTCTATGGCACCGGCCGTCGAATCAATTTGCTTCCTATCTTCAACGCACCACGCTTGAGATGGATCGGCTGAGCGACGAGAGGATCGAAGCCTATCTGGCCACCGATCAATGGATTGGCAAGGCGGGCGCGTTCGGCTATCAAGACGGATTGGATTTCGTCCGCATTATCGAGGGGCTTGCATCGACCGTTGTGGGATTGCCGGTGGAGAAGCTCCCATCGTGGATTGATGAACTGA
>CAKZVF010000262.1 GCA_937921995.1 uncultured Pirellulaceae bacterium | reverse complement strand
GGGTAGTCGTCTTTGCGAAAATTCGGTTGGCGTCCTTCTAAGTGAGGGTCGCCGAAGATCAACAGGCCTTCGTATTGATGGTGGACTTTATCAGGCATGCACGTGTCCTCCTGATTTTGCGAGGATTTGATCTTTCGAGATTTCACCACCGCAGGTGGGGCACTGTGGATTTGCGTTCAGCCAATCTTCCATTTCGATCTCAATTTCTTTGAGGCTGGCGTCGACTAAATCGACCAGTTTCGTTTGCTGATCCTGATTGGCTAAAAGCTCCTCATACTGATCGATCACATCAGCCAAAGGTTTCACCGATTCAAGTTCGGGCACCTCAGGCAGATCAGCAAACGCCTGAAGCCGTTGTGCCAAAGCCTGCTCGGTTTTCTGATGCGTCTGAAGAACATCAATTGTTTTGCTCAGTTCTCCCGTGGGAGTGATTTCCGGCGGCGTTTGTAAATCCGAAAGTGCTTTTAAACCGGCGTCACTGATCGCGACCGTCTGCTGGGCTTGCTGCCAAGCGTCCATCCATTGGGCCAAAGCATCGGTGGCCTCCAGTTTTGGCGGCGGTTTCAATTTCGAAAGTTCTTTCAGCTCCGCATCGGCGACGGTCACTTGCCTTTGGGCTTGTTGAATCGCTTCGAGAAAGCCGTTCAGCGCGTCTGTGGGCTGGAGTTTAGGAAGTTCGGGGATCACCTCCAGAACGGCGGTTTGCTGATCCAGCTGGTCACCGCGTCGCTTCAGCGCCGATATTTCATCAACGAATGTCTCCAACTGCAAAATGCGTTTCTTTTCATCCGCGATCTCCGTCGCCGTCTTTTCACATTTAACGGCTTGTTGGTGAAGATCTCCCACGGGCAGCAAAATTTCGTTGGCTGTGATCAATTCGTCACGTTGCTTAGAGATGCGTTTAAGATCGGCTTTTTTGATTTTGATGTTCGATTTGTGCCGGTCTTGCATCTCGACCAAACGAATCGCATCCGACGAAGAAGCAAAAAACTGAGCCGCCGCTTTCTCTTTGTCACCCAGCAGGAACAGCGGAGACGTTTGTTCTCCAAAATGAACGTCAAAGGATTCTTTGTCGACTTGCACCTGGGGCATCCGCAGAATCGAATGAAGTTGGTCAGGTACTTTACCGTTGAGCCGGTCGAAGAGCTCGCCATTGATGACGTATTTTGGAGATCCGCTTTTCTTGCGGCTCCACTGGATCACATCACCGGAACTCGTTTCGAGAATGATCTTACATTCCTTCGCGCCGTGTCGCAGCACGTAGGTCGATTTCGGATTGTTGCAGAGGATTTGCAGCGCCGTCACGATGGCGCTTTTGCCGCAGTTATTAGGACCGATCAACACCGTCAGCCCCGACGACGGTTCGATGACCGTGTGCTCGTGCGACATGAAGTTGATTAATTCAATCCGTTTGATCATGTTTGAATGGTGCTAATATATTGGGGTAGTGAGCAGCTCGAACAGTAAGGCGGCAGCGATAGGATATCGTTTAACGACGAGCCGGCAGGCGACCGTGGGGTTCGGCAAAACGTCGTCGCCTGCCGGCTTGTCGTTAAACGAAAAGAATATCGCCGATGAGGGTGACACCTTTGGTCACGACTCGGGTTTTTTCCTTTAGATTGCTATTATTGCGTTTGCTTTAGGGCTTGAACAGCGCTAACGGACTCCGTTTGCCAATCAAACTGCGTTATCATAAGCAATATGCAATCTAAACTAAGGCTTCCCCAACCCAACTCTCCTGTGCCCGCCGAAACGACTCGACAGGCCACCGATTTGTTTCAGACGCACGGTGCGCTGTGGTTAGAGAATGTCTTCGCAAAATCTACGATTGAAAAACTGTTGGCGGCCTATCAAAAGAAGTACATGAACCTCAGCAAGAAAGAACTAAGGCAACGCGACGCGGCAGTCGGGGACCAGCGGTTTATGATCACCGTTGACGTCAAAGGAGCGTTCAATCATCCCGAGGTTTACGCCAATGAGGCGTTAATGCCGATTCTGGAAAACCTGTTGTCAGACGCGCTGCGGATTGCAAGTTTTGGATCCGTTGTGGCGCTGCCCGATGCGGATCAGCAAGCCATTCATTTGGATCACCCGCCGCTTTTTGGGGTCGATGAAGAAGGACTGCCGGCTTACGCGCTGACAATGGTGATACCGCTTGTGGATCTTTCGCCTGCAACCGGCACTACTGCGATCTGGGAAGGTTCGCATCGCGGCGGGCAGCGGTTTGATTTGCTGCGGCGTTTGATGGACAGCCCCGATTATTCAGACGCTTCCCTGCCGATGGCGAAACAGGGAGACGCCTATTTAATGGACTATCGCGTTATTCACGGCGGGATGGCAAATCGCAGCGACCAGGCCAGACCCATTTTGTACATCGTTTACAGCCGGCCATGGTTCCGAGACGGATTCAATTTCAAATCTCAGAACGCGGTTTCCATTTCTAAAAAGCAATTGAAGAAAGTTCCTCCGCAGTACCGATCGTTGTTCGAATAAATTTGCATTGTTAACGTGAGGGTGCATAATAGGACTCGGGCGTAGTCAGTCCATTATCCGTTTTCACCAACTTCCAGCAGATACCATGAACCCACTCAATCGACGACGTTTTTTATCCCAATCCGCCGCAGGCTTAGCCGCCGGCGTTGGGGCTTCGATCGGTAGCGCGGTGCCAGCGTTCGGCCAAGCACCTGCCGTTCATACGGCATCGAAATCTGGCAAAGGGAAGTTGATCGGTGAAGGCGACTTTCAGTATTCGGTCTCTCACGACTACTTCAAACTCCCCAGCGATTTCCATTGGCAGACAACGCATAACGTGGCTGTGGACAGAGAAAACAACGTCTACATCATCCACCAAGGAGTGGAAAAGCT
>CAKZVF010000261.1 GCA_937921995.1 uncultured Pirellulaceae bacterium | reverse complement strand
GCAATTCGCGTCTGTTCTCGGTAGCGTCTTTGACCGGGAGAATCTTATCGAACAGGAGATCGGTGCTAGATCGCGACTTAAAAGACTCGCATGGTCCCGCAGCATACGCAGCGCGACGGCCGCACAAACAGGATCAGTCCCAAGGTGGCGACCAACAGAAATCCGAAAACGAAGGGCCCAAAACGGGCTGGTTTGTGGATGTCATCGCGCCAGCAACTGCGACATCTTTTGACGACACCGCTGTGGGATTGTGAAAGAACATCTTGCGACATGACGTCCGCATCCTATTTAAAAATCAAAGAGAAGAGAGACAGTAGCTTGGAGATGGGCTATTCATCGCTCGCTTCGCTCTCCCATGTGATCCAATTAAGTAAGTGCTACTATTAACGCTTATCGGACCGTCAAAGTTAAAATTTCAATACAACTTGCGGATGCGTGAATCTCCCCGCAATCGTTAAGGTTTGCCCTTCCTGTGGAGGTTAATGGCGAAGCCTTGCAAGCCTACCCCACCAATAGTGAAGAAGCGGCTGACGCGTTTGATTTTCGCCGAGATTTCTCGTCCAGCTCACTTTGGAACATTCCGGCGTCCCGAAATCGGAGATATCACGATTCTGACTTACATAAATGGGTGCTTAGAGCGGCTCAGCCGGACCTTGGCACCGCAGATGCCCGAGGACTTCGGGGGGCAAGAGGAGGCAAATAATCGCCAATTTGCATTGCTGGGCCAATTTAACGCAGGCAATATGCGTTTATAATTCGGGTATTGACCAGTTGTTCCAACGATACCGCTGTGTTTCAGGTTAAGTTGTGGTTAAAACGGTTAAAAACTCGAATTCAATGCCCCGTTTATTTCCGTCGAAAACTACTACTGAAGCTCCGCGTTTGGGCCCTCTTTGAAGTTTTGCCACCTGCGAGTCGCATCTCAATTAAACGATGCTGGAGAACCAAGTTAAGTGAGAGATACATCAAGCCTCCTGTCTCCCTTTTCACCACCGGACACGAATTTCGTAGAACGAATTCGTTACTGGGCCGTCGCAACGCCGGACACAGTTGCGTTTCGGTATCTTGAAGGTGATGAGGAAACAGATTCGGTAACCTTCGCTGAAATGGATACCCAAGCGCGCGCGATCGCAGCGCGTCTAGTATCGATGGGCTTCGCCGGTCAGCGCGCGTTGATGCTGTATCCACCCGGTTTAGACTTTATTCGCGCGTTTTTCGGTTGCCACTATGCAGGCGTCATCCCCGTACCCGCCTATCCGCCCAAACGCAATCGAAACATGGGGCGTATCAATTCGATCTCCGAAAATTGCCAAGCTTCGGTCGCCCTTAGCGTCGAAGCGGTTGCGTCAAAGACCGCCGGGAAACTTGAAGACGCGCCTGACCTGAAACGTATTCCTTGGGTTGCCACCGAGGAGATCCCACAAGTATTAGCCAACGATTGGGTGCCTCCGAAAATTGCAGGTACCGACCTGGGGCTGATTCAATACACTTCCGGATCGACTGGTTCGCCCAAAGGCGTGATGCTGACGCACGCGAATCTCATGGCGAACTGCCGGATGATCACGCAAGCGTTCGAGGTTACCAACAAATCAACGGCGTGTTCTTGGTTGCCGGCCTATCACGACATGGGCTTGGTCGGCGGTATGCTTAATCCAAGTTTTTGCGGCGTCACACAGAACCTGATGTCGCCGGTTTCCTTTTTGACTTACCCAATCCGCTGGCTCCGCGCGATTTCCAAGTATCGCGTTGAAGTGACCGGCGGTCCCAATTTTGCCTACGCTTGGTGTGCAACCAAGATCAAACCGGCTCAGTGCGAAGGTCTGGATTTGTCCTCGTGGAAGGTCGCATTTAACGGGGCCGAACCTGTTCGTTCTGACGTGATGGATCTCTTCAGTGAGCGGTTCGCCGAATATGGTTTTGAGAAGAAATCATTTTATCCGTGCTATGGCATGGCCGAGACAACGCTGTTGGTGACCGGCGGTGATCCCAATGACGAACCGATCGTGCAACCCTTTGATAAAAACGAGTTGGTACAACATCGCGTCGTCCCTTGCGAAATGGATGACAACGACGCCAAACTACTGGTCGGATGCGGGCAAATCTGTCCCGGGGAAGAGGTCGTAATCGTTAATCCGGAAACGCTCAAACCGCTTCAGGATGATAAGATTGGTGAAATTCTTATCAACAGCCCCAGCAGCGGCATGGGCTATTGGAATCGTCCCGAGGAAACCGCGGCAACCTTCAAAGCCCGCATCAATCCCGACGATGGGAAGGACTACGTACGCTCGGGTGATCTAGGGTTCATGCACGACGGCGAATTGTTCGTCACTGGTCGACTGAAGGACATGATCATCGTCCGCGGCGTTAATCGCTATCCCCAAGACATCGAAACAACCGTCGAACAGTGCCATGAGTGGACACGTTCCGGTGGTGCGGCAGCCTTTGCGGTCAACCGCTGGGACCGCGAACATTTGGTGGTTGTCTGCGAAGTGGAACGTGGTCGCAAGAGTCGGCAGTTTGATCTGGTTATCAACGCCATTCGCGCCGCAGTCACCGAAGAACATGACCTACCCCCCGACGCAATCGTTTTGGTCAGAGCCCACAGCGTTCCCAAAACTTCCAGTGGTAAGGTTCAGCGGCACGCCTGTAAGAACAATTTCAACGATGGCGAATTGTTGGTGATCGCTGAATGGGTTTCGTGGAAGGAAACGGCTGCGAAAGATGAAAAGACGTCTTCGGTCGACGCTCTAACCGCTGCGGCAACCAACGGGCAAGTCACCGCCGATCACGGGCTCAACCCGACGGTATTGAACGCTGTTTTAACGGTGGTGAAAAGAATCGGCGAAAGTCGGGCCAAAGACATTAGCGTTGACAGTAACATTATCCACCTTGGTCTTGATTCGATGGAACGACTGGACATCGCCCACACGTTGGAAGAGATGTTCGGCGGCCGCCTGCCCGAGGACGTTCTGCAGGAGGTGGAAACGGTACGTGAAGTCGCCGAAGCGATTGAGGAGCACATCGGCACCGAATTGGTCGGTGAATTGGTCGGCGATGGCTCACGCCGTCGGTCGCGTATCGAAGGCCCAATTCCCGAATCGTACTATCGCCTGGAGAAGATGCCCGAGTACCTGAGGCTGAACTCGCTTCAGGAAAAGATCAAATCTACCGGTATTCGCAACCCCTTCTTCAGCGTGCATGAAGGACGCATCAGCGACACGACCAAGATTGATGGCAAAGAACTGATCTCCTTCGCCAGTTACAACTACCTCGGGCTTTCGGGACACCCCGACGTTAATGCCAGCGCGATGAATGCGATATCGAACTTTGGTACTTCCGTTTCCGCCAGCCGAATCGTTTCGGGCGAAAAAACGATTCACAAAGAACTCGAGAATGAACTGGCCACATTTTTAGGCGTCGACGACGTGATCACCTTCCCTGGCGGCCATGCCTGCAACGAATCCGTGATTGGTCACTTGGTTGGGCCTGGTGATCTGATCGTTCACGACAGTTTCGCTCACAACAGCATCATCCAAGGCGCCGAACTCTCAGGAGCCCGGCGACGGCCTTTCGAACATAACAACTGGAAAGACTTGAATGCTATTCTCAAGGATATTCGTGAAGACTACCGCCGCGTTCTGATTGCCCTTGAGGGGCTCTACAGTATGGACGGTGACTACCCCAACCTGCCAAAATTTGTTGAGTTAAAAAAGCGATACAAATGCTGGATGTTCGTCGACGAAGCGCATTCGATCGGGACACTCGGCGAAACCGGTCGCGGTGTTGCCGAAATGTTTGACGTTGACCGTGATGATGTGGAATGCTGGATGGGGACGCTCAGCAAGTCATTTGGAAGCTGTGGCGGATTCATCGCGGGCAAAGCTGAACTGATTAAATATCTGCGTTACACGACGCCCGGTTACGTTTTTGCTGCGGGAATGCCGCCTGCGAATGTGGGGGCGGCGTTGGGCTCGTTGCGAGTGTTGAACAAGTCGCCTGAACTGGTGAAGAAGCTTCAGCACAATTCCCAACTGTTCTTGTCGCTGGCCAAAGAGGCGGGGCTTGACACCGGTATGGCTCAGGGGACGCCGATCATTCCAATCATCACCGGCGATTCGATTCGCGCGTTAAAGCTGTCCGAAGCAATGTATGACGCCGGCATCAACGCTCAACCGATTCTTTATCCGGCGGTTCCTGAGAAAGAGACGCGCGTGAGAATCTTTATGACCGCCGCCCACTCAGATGAACAGATCCGGTATTCGGTCAAAGCGCTTGCCGAGGCGTGGGATAAAATCAAGGACGTCGATGTCGCCGCCACGTTGGAATCGGCCGTAAGTTAACGGGGGCTCGCCCAAGGGGCACTTACATTAGTTTTCAATTGCGGGTCAGAAACCAAAATTCAGCTCCCCCTCTCCCTGAAAACTCGGACGTGAAACCTCAGCATTGGTAGCAAACCTCATCCGAATTTTTAGGGAGAGGGGGATCTGGAAGTTTATTCTTGTGACTTAAAGTAAGTGGCATTGAACGCTTGCCGCGGAGTCTTTGCCAGAAACATCCTGAAAACGTTGCGCAACGAACCGTACGGCTTGCACCGTACCGCTTTTATTGCGAGTTGTTTCGTCCAGAGGGACTGTCAGTCGGCGCCGGCCCAAACCTTCGCTTATCGAAGTTTTCCTTGGCGGACGTGTTCCCGAAACCGGTCACTGGTCGCAGCGGCTTCGCGGTATTCCGCCACATTCAATTGGCGGACTTCGCTTTTTACCGGTGGCATATTCTGCAAGTAATCGATCAAACGATGGCTGGGGTTGGAGAGCGTAATCGTTTTCGCAGCGACCGCATCGTTTTTAGACCGGATGATTATCAAAACCTCTTTGTCACTATCGATGCTTGGGCCGCCGCTCACATCATCGCCTCGAAGTGAAACCAACGATGTACGACCGGGAGTGCGAGGCACCGATCTCGGGAACTCGGGAGTTGGGCGAGCAACGATCGGTTTGGGTATCACATTAGAGGCTGCTTTGGCTGGCGAATCAAAACTGGCCGCCAAAGAAGAAGCCGCTGGTCGAGTCTGTTGGAAAAGGTGAGCCAAATTCGTGTGTTCCAATTGCCAGTGAATCGTGTCGAGCGCGGTGTAGATACCTTCGTCGAAATCAACAACCGCCGCATTGCAAACGCCAATCAATTCTCCGTTGTCGTTGAAAAGTCCGCCGCCGCTGCGGCCATCAACAGGCCGACCGTAGATGTCATACTTAATGGATCCATCATACGCCGCGCGGTTCTTGATGCGTGTGTGTCGGATCGTCGGATTTTTGCCGTGGTCACACCCGATCGAAAACGCATCGTTTCCGATGTCAACGGTGGCGCGTTTGGAGGCAATTTCTACAGCCGGAATTGAGTCGCCGTTGGTGTTCAGGACCAGCAACGCGATATCTCGCGCGTCGGCGTCATAGAAAATCAGATCGCCGCTGCCAGACTCAGCGCTGCCGTTTGAAAATCCGTATTCGACTGAAATGTCTCCGGTCCCTTTCGATTCGCGGAAGACGTGACCGCAAGTGACGACCAGGCTTTCATTACCATGGGAATGGATAACGGTGCCCGTTGCGTAGGAGATCCCCTCTGCGTCTTCGACTTTGATTTTAACCGTTGCCGACATCGCCAGTTTCTCTGATGCGTTGACAGGTGTGGAGGTTCCGTTGTGCATCGTTGCTGACTGAAAGCTACCGTCTGATCGCCGAAGATCCGCCACAGGAGCGGTCGCGTCATCAGATTCTGATTCGCTGATGACGACTTTGGTGGCGGCAGGTTTTGTTTGTGTTTCCGATGGCACGAACCCTGACGCCGCGTACCACTGAAGAAGTTCGCCATGACTGATCACACCCGCGTGCCGTCCAACAATTCTTTCGTCGCGCACCATAATGACGGTGGGGGTACGATCGACGCGAAAATGATCGGCCCAATCGGGACGCTGGCGAATGTCGACAACGGTCACCGGATACCCGGCCGCGTCCAATTTCGCCAAGGCAGGTTTGACGACCTCGCACGGTGCGCAACCTACGCTGGTGAAAAAATACAGGTGAGTATTGTTGCCGGGAGAGTCGCCCAATAACAATTGAGCAGGGGAAAACACCACCGTCGCAACGCATAAAACGAACAAGCACGATGGCTTCGTGGAAATCAAGCGGCCCAGTAATTGGCCACCAAACACAGCAGATAGATTCCGCATCCCCTTCCCTCCTTGGATTGGGCAACAGCACGCATTAATAAGAACGCTTCAACGCAGAAATATTCCAAAGGGCGAAAATACGGTTGGCCAATCCTTGGCCGAGCATCGTCGGTAACCTTGATATTGCGGTTCAAACACCGATAAAAAATAGTTTGAGCCTTTGCGCTGAATTCGCTAAAGGATTAGAATGGAAATGTCGACACGCCGAAACCTTAATCTTCAGACCGCACTATGCTAGCTACCGATTCGAACGCTCTGCGCGATGCCGATCAGTTGATTTTGCTTTTGTATATGCAATTAATCGCTCAAATTCTCAGTTTGGGCTCGGTAAAGCAATTCCTTTATCGCTTGGCGGCGTTTGCGATGCTGTTTAGCGCTGCGGAACACGTTTGTGCGCAAGTTGACGTCGACAAAGTTCCTGATGCTCGGCAGACTCGACCTGAAAAGATCGAAAAGGTGGTCGTGATCGAGTTCCAAGGCGAGATCACCTACGAGCGCGAACGATACTTCAACGCCAAATTCAAACAGGCCCAGCAGGTTGGCTGTGACGTGCTGATCGTCGAAATCGACAGTCCCGGTGGCCTGAAGGTTGAAAGCCTGAAGATGGCGCGGTTGATTCGTAACTGCAAATGGGCGTATACCGTAGTGTTCATTAAAAATGAAGCCATCAGTGGCGGCGCGTTGATGAGCCTGGGGTGTGACGAGATACACATTTCGCCCAATGCGAAGTTTGGAGACATCGGTGAAATAGGTTTCGATGCCGAAGCGTTTGCTTGGCGGTTGATCGAACCCAAAATTGAATCCTATCTTTCGCGCGACGCACGTGACTTAGCCCAGTCCAAGGGACGGCCTGCGGACTTGGCCGAATCGATGGTTGACAAAGACGTCCTCGTTTTTGTCAAACAGGACGCCGATGGCAACAACGTCTTCACCACGGCGCGCGTTGACGATGATCAACAGCCCGTTGCGCCTTGGGAAATCGTTCCCGAAACCGGAGCCGAACGTTTCCTCACGCTCAGCGGCCAACGCACCAAGCAACTGGGCGTCGCCCAGTATTTCGCCGACAGCCGAGAGGAAGTGCTCGCCTCGTTCGAGGGAGCAAAGGACAGTCGCGTTGTCGAATTCAAACATACGACGACCGATACGATCGTACATTGGCTCAACACGCCGTTCTTGACCGGATTGTTGTTGGTGGGAGGTTTAGTCGCGTTGTACTTTGAATTGACCGCGCCTGGGATCGGGGTTGGTGGGCTGATTTCAGCGCTTTGCGCGACGCTGTTTTTCTGGAGCCGCATGTCCGGTGGAACTTCGGGATGGTTAGAAGTGATTCTGTTTATCGCGGGCATGATTTTTCTGGTCATGGAAATCTTTGTCATTCCAGGAACCGGCATCGCAGGCATCGGCGGCGGGCTTTTGTTGCTGGCCAGCGTTGTTTTGGCAAGCCAGGACTTTGTGGTGCCGCAGACCGTTTGGGATTGGAACCGTTTACTGGTTTCGTTACTGACGGTCATCTGCAGCTGCACGATATTTCTGGTCGCCGCTTTTTTTATCACCCGCAGCCTTGGCAGTCTCCCACTCTTCAACCGATTAGTCCTTTCGCCGGACGCGCCGGACGCGCCTGCCGCGCAGGCAAGCGCTGACAAAGCCGATCAAAAAGAAGGGGCCGACGTCGACCATCCTGAAATTTCAGTCGGTGACTGGGGCAAATCGCAAACGCAGCTGCGGCCCTCGGGTCGCGCGGTGTTCAATGGTCGGTCTTTCGATGTTGTCAGTGACGGGTCGTTTGTTGAACCTGATACGCAGGTGAAAGTAATCCGAATCCAAGGCAACGTGGTCACCGTTGCGGAAGTGATGCAATGATGCAAGCCTGGCGATTAGATCACGTCAATAATGTTGGCCATGTCGTTACCGAAACAGCCGCGCGGATGCCTGATGGTATTGCAGTGGCCGCGGCCGCAAAAAAAGGCCCCAAGAAATCGACGCCGCAAACTCCTATTCAATACGACGAAATCACCTTCGGCGACCTAGAAGCCCGCACGAATCGGTTGGCGCGCGGGTTTATCGGTGCTGGGGTAAAAAAGGGCGATCGAATCGCGCTGATGGTCCCACCGGGCATCGAATTCGTGGCTATGGTTTTCGCGCTGTTTAAATGCGGGGCGGTTGTGATTTTGATCGACCCGGGCATGGGACGCAAAAACATGCTCCACTGCTTGTCGTCGGCTGACCCCGTCGGCATGGTCGGCATTCCGCTGGCCCACATTGTAAGGGTGATCAAACGCAAGTCGTTGCCGCAATGTAAGAAGAATTTTGTTGTGGGAACGTTTTTTGGGGCCAAGAAAGTCTCTGATTTCGATTCGCTAGATTCAGCAGCACTACCACCATTAGACGTCGGTCGCGAAGACGCCGCTGCGATTATTTTTACCACCGGAAGCACCGGTCCGCCCAAAGGTGTGCTCTATCGACATCGCATCTTCATCGAACAAGCACAGCAGATTCGCGATTACTTTCAAATCCAACCCGGCTCAGTCGACGTTTCGGGTTTTCCGCTGTTCGCACTGTTTAATACCGCAATGGGAACCACGACCGTCTTTCCCGAAATGGATCCAACTCGCCCGGCGGACGTGCATCCGCCAAACATCATCGACGCGGTCAACAAATATCAGGCCAATCAATCGTTCGGTTCCCCCGCGCTATGGAACACGGTGTCAAAGTTCTGCGAAAGCGCGGATGTCAAACTGCCGACGGTCAAACGGATCCTTTCGGCCGGTGCACCGGTGCCGGCGCACGTTTTGCGGCGGATTAAAAATGTGATCGCCGAAGATGGCGACGCGTTTACGCCCTACGGAGCAACCGAAGCACTGCCCGTCGCCTGCAATTCTGCTACGGTCGTGCTGGAAGAAACGGCCGCTCGGACTGATCTTGGTGCGGGAACGTGCGTGGGATCGCCGTTTGAAACCATGCAGTGGAAGGTCATTGAAATTTCTGACGAACCCATTTCTTCGATAGAAGAATGTCGCCTGCTTCCTCTCAACGAGACGGGCGAATTAATCGTGCAGGGTGTGACGGTGACCGACCAGTACGTGACGTCCGATCGAGGTAACCAGCTGCATAAGATTAAGGATGGCGATCAGTTCTGGCATCGGATGGGCGACGTGGGTTACTTGGACGACCAAAATCGTTTTTGGTTTTGCGGACGCAAGTCTCATCGTTTGCAAACGACGTCGGGAACGATGTTCACGGTGACGTGCGAGGCAATTTTCAACACGCATCAAGACGTCTATCGCAGCGCGTTGGT
>CAKZVF010000260.1 GCA_937921995.1 uncultured Pirellulaceae bacterium | reverse complement strand
CCGCATGGTGGTTTACGTTAGGGGTCAGCTCTCCGTTGAAAAAATTCGCCGCCTGCGTGCTGTTGTTTATCGCTGCGTTGCTCAGCGCCGGAGTTGGGCGATGGGGCTTCTTCGCCTTCAGCCCGCAATCGTACCAACCGCTGATGGAGAACATGAAGTTCATCGCCGGCGTGGTGCCGGTATGGTGGTTGTCTCTGGCAGTGGTCAATGGAATTGCAAAAGAGGCAATGCGTTGGCGGTTGAATTATAATGAAACGCCGATTACTCCACGAACGTCACTGTTGGACATCTTTCAACTGATGGCCATTGTCGGCGTCATATTGACCTTCTTCCGTTCATTTGATTTTTCGCTGGTTGGAATCGAGTACCTTCAGTTGCTGGTCGTTTCAATTTGTTTGCACGGTTTCATGCTGCTGCCGCTGTCTGTTTTGATTCTGTGCACAAAACGTTTCGGGCCCTCGCCAGCGGCCTTGATTTTCGCTGCGGCTGTGGGAAGTTGCGGCTTGCTGTTTTTAATGCTTTCGCGCAACTTCGGTGACGAATTCGAGCGGCTATCGGACGTCGCCGTTGGCTTCAGCGCGTTTGTCATTCCGTACACTTTGATGCTGATGTGGGGACGCGAAAAAGACTTGGGTTTAAGTACCGGTTGGTTTGAGAAACCGTAGTGTTCGAGAATGTTGTTCTTTGCCGTGTTGAGTACTTTTGGTCTGATTTTTAACGCGCAATTGCTGACCTGCGATGCAATCATCCCGGTTTGCGGGTGTTAATAGATGACGAAAAAGGCGGTTGATCTATCGGTTAAAGAGACGTTGACCAAGGTTGTCGGCACGTTCTGAATTTCAAATTCGGTCGTGACGATTTTTTTTGGCTTGGACAACTTTGCCGGACAACCCTCGACAGGGCTTGCTGAACTCCTGAGGCTGAGTTTGCCGATGATTTGAGTTGTCCAGTTTGTCTGCGATCAACCCGCCGTGTTTGCAAAGGTTGTCTCGCTGGACCTTTGCCAACGGGGCTTAAGAAGTCCGGGATAAAAGGATTTTGCTCACCTTTTTCGAAAGTTTTTGCGAACCCTTGGCTTGGCCCTTGACACTAAGGGGAACATCGGGCATCTTACTGCAACTTGATTGAAACGCCCTTGGCGAATCAGTCAATTGAGAGCGTAGCTCAGTCGGTAGAGCAACGGACTTTTAATCCGTAGGTCCAGGGTTCGAGCCCCTGCGCTCTCATTTTTTCAGTCTTTATCGGCGACCGTGATGGCTTGGACATTCTCCAAGCCTTTTTCTTTTTCGGGCGGTCAGTTTTGGTGTTTGCCTTCTTCTTTGCGTCGCCTCTACCTGCCGCGCCCGATTGTTGCGTTGGGGCAGACCGAATTAGCGATTGTCCGACAACGAATCGCGCCATCGCCACTCGGTGAAGCCCAATAGGCTGACATAAACGCCCTCGCCCAGCACGAGCAAAATCCCCAGCGGCGCGATCTCTGTTCGGAAGCTGACCACGATGCCAATGCAAACCAGCAACCAAAACATGTTCGCCGCAGCAAGGATCGAAACCAAAACGCGCGGTCTAGGATTGCGTGTGGTGACGTAGAGCGAATAGGAACCGTACAAGAGATTGGTGCAGCCCATCGCAATGATAACGCCGACCGGCAGATTCTCCCATTGGCTGAGCAACGGATGGATCAAGAGCACAACCGTTCCCACGAAAAGACCGCCAAGGCAGTCCGTCCATAGAATTTTGTCGTTCGATGTTGCCATTTAATATTACTCGCTGTTCTCTTCCTTCGATAGGAAAATGAAGGTCAGGATGAGTCCAACCAGACCTCCAAGGTAACCGGCGTTATGGATATAGGCGACTCGCATAAATGCCCAATGATCCATCACGCCAAGTCGATCCAGTACGTTGATCCAAGCGGAGTAGTCTGCTTCTGGGCCACGGAAGTTTCCGTAGAGGTATCCGCCGACACCGAACAGCATTCCGGTTGCAAAGATGATTCCAAAGCCGGTGAAAACTTTTCCAATCGCAACACGGCGGTTTTGATTGGGAATCATTCGCCGCGCCAGAATCCAACCGCAGACTAAACCGACCCACCAAGTGGCCAAGAACCCGATGCAGGAAACGAAAACGGTATTGCCGAGTCCGACGTTCGCCCATTGGAACTGCTCGAATTTAAAGTTGATGAAATATTCCGGTCCGATCGCATAGGTGATTTGGTCGTGGAAGATCCCATAGACGCCGGCAATCAGTGATCCCAGACACGCCAAACCCAACATGATTGGCAGGTCGCGAAGGGGAAAGCTTGGAATCAGATACTTCAGCACGGGTTAGCCTTTGATGGGTACGTTACGACAACCCGTTTTCAGGTGATAGAGGTACGTTGAATTCGTCGTCGATCGGTGGTCGCGCTTTGCCGAGATTGCAATCTTTGGACGGGCAAGAGTGCGTAACCTACTTCGCTTACCCCCATTCGGGTCGTGGTGTTTCATAGGTTACGCGTTTACCGGTTTCGGGGTGATCGAATTCGATTTTCCACGCGTGCAAACACATGGGCGGATCGTCAACGGTCAGCGTTTGTTTGGTCGTTTCAGCATCGTCGTTGGATGCCAAATCGCGTCCGTAGGCAGGATCGCCGACAATGGGAAAACCTAAATGCGCGAGGTGAATTCGGATCTGATTGGTCCGGCCCGTCTTGGGGCGGCAAACGACAAGTGACGTTCCATCGGCGCGGCGCTCGAGCACCTCAAAGGACGTGAAAGCCGATTGGCCGTCGGCGCTGACGGCGCGAGTACCTACTGTTGAGGTTTCGGTTGAAATGGGTTGGTCGCACTCAAAGGTGTCATCGGGACAATGACCGGAAACTCTTGCCAAATAAGTCTTACCGACGGTCGCGTTTTTGAATTGAGGGAAAAGAACGCGCGAGTGACGTTTCTTCGTTGCGTAGACCACAACGCCGGTCGTGTTTGCATCCAAACGATGAATCTGCCGAAGTTGATAGTCGTTGTAGACCAGGCTTAGGAAATAGCTGAGCGTGTTGCGATTGAATCGGCCGCAAGGATGCATCGGCAACGGAGCCGGTTTATCGACGACGACGATCGCTTCGTCTTCGTGGATGATTTTTACATCGGCGGTGACCGGCGGTTCGGTTGCCTGTGGCGTTAAATGCTCTATTCGCCAACCGGCCCTAACGATCGTGTCGGCCGTTATCGGTTGGCCTTTATAAGTAATCCGCTGGTCGTCGAGTCGCTCTTGCCAAAACGCTTCGTCCAATGTGGCGTGCATTGCGACCAAGAAATCAATCACTCGTTTTTGGTCAAAACGCAGGGGCACATTCATAGGCCGCACATTATCGTAGGCAATCGAACCCGGCAGAGGATCCACAGCCGACTGCAAAGCCTCGGTTCTGGTTCTGGCCGCCGCCGCGCATTTTTGCTCGGGCGTTTGGAAGCAGTGCGGGCAGCTATGCGGCGGGCGATAAAGGTCGGACTGTTGGTCGGCTGGTGTCAAAACCGTTTGGCACGCGTAGCACTGTTGGGCATCGGTTTCGGACAAGCTTGGGTCAACGGCGACGCGTTTGTCGAAAACAAAACAATCGCCGTCGTAGTGGTCGCCGCCAACCTCTTCGAAGTAACGCAGGATGCCGCCGTCCAACTGGTAGACTTGATCGAAACCATTCTCTTGCATCAGCGGACCGGCCTTTTCACAGCGAATTCCGCCGGTGCAAAACATCACCACCGGTTTTTGTTTGGCATCTTCAGGCAAAGCTTTGATCGCATCCGGAAATTGGCGAAAGTGATCGACGCCGATCGGTGTTGCTGTTTCAAAGGTGCCAACTTCGACTTCGTAGTCGTTGCGAACATCCAGCAGCGTGATGTCCTTGCCCTCATCCAGCCACTGTTTCAATTGAGCGCTGGTGAGCTTCGGGCTGGTGCGTACCGCCGGAACGATGGACTCAACACCCATCGAAATGATCTCCTTTTTAATTCGCACCAGCATCCGGCTGAAGGGTTGGTGGTCGCTGAGACTTTCTTTGACGGGAAGATTGTCAAAGTCCGGGTACTTCGTCAGGTGTTCAAGATAGGCGTCGATGGCTTGGCGTGTCCCGGCCACGAACATGTTGATGCCCTCGGTGGAAACAAGAATCGTCCCTTTGAGGCCCAGGCCGCGGCAGAGCGGCAACAGGTCGGCTTTCACTGCCGCAGGTTCTTCGATCGGAACGAATTTATAGGCGGAAATATTGACAAAGGTTTCTGGCATGGTCGGCGGCGATTGTGTTTCCATCGGTTCAAAGGTCAAAATTGAGGAGGTTTCCACGGCGAAGGAGCACGTCTGGTAAGCCCATTGTTTTTCGGGAATGTGGAAACTGTAACGCGGATGCGTTAGTATTAAGGGTGAATTATAGAATAAAATTCCAATATGGGGACGTGACGAATACGTTCTTATGCGCCTTATTCATTTGTTTTCACCGCATCAAACGATCCGATGGCTAAGAAACAGAATCCGTATCAATTGTGGCTGGGGTTACATCCCAATCTAACCAATCCAAACTTGTTCCAGCTTCTGGGGGTCGACCCGCGATCCCAAGACGAAGCGGCGATCAAGCAGAAGGCGGTTGCGTCTGCTAAAGCGCTGATTCAGAAGCTGAAAGCGGTGGAACCAAAAAATGATGCTGAGAAGGTATTCAAACAGAAACTGCACGCAAAGATCGTATTGGCTCACGAGACGGTAATATCTCCAGAGAAACGAAAAAAATATCTTAACGCATTAGTCGCCACCGCCGCCGCTCAAAAGAAGGCAACGGCGCCGCCGCCGAATCCGACTGCGCCTAAAAACACGGCCTCAGATCAACCCGTCGCCAACGCGTCCGGGACACCGTTGGCTCCGCCACCGCCTTCTCCACCGTTGACTGCCAGTGCTGGAACTCAACCGGTAAAACCACCTGCGAACCCGACGGCCAATCCACCCTCCGAAATACCTTCCGCAATCCCAATGGCCATGCCGGTGTCGGCTACTCATGGCGTCTCAGACGGCGACAATGTTGCGGCGGGGTTTTCGGTGATTGATGCTTCTGAGGGACAATCGGGCCCGAATTTCGACAACCTTGACGCGGAACCGCAGATCAAAGTCTATGCAAAGAAACGGAAAACCAGCCGCAGTTGGGTGGTACCGATCGTCGTGTTGACGCTGCTAGTCGGTGGCGTCGGGGGGCTGGTCTCCATCATGACGAAATACAGCAACATCTTTGAACTTGTTCCGGGGCTTCAGGAGCAAATGAAAGTTTCTCAGGATGGTTCAAATGCCGCTGGAAATTCCTCTAGCGCCAACGCGCCGAAGGCATCTTCGCCGGCTGGCGTGGAAGGATCGACCGGCGAATCGCTGAAGGTTCCCAAGACTCCCGTCCACGCGATTGAATACAAAGGCGATGAAGACCCGGATATGGAAATTCCCGAAGGTGGCATGCCGCCACTTAAGGTTCCGGAAAACAACGGCAGCATGACCACGGGCGGCGAAACCGGCAGCATGTCGAAGGGCGAATTTATGAAGGAGATGAGAAAGGAATCCGGAAATGATCGAAGTGAATCAGATGACGCTGATCAAGACAACGCCAAGAAAGCAGGCGCGGAAGATTCCTTGACCGAAAAAACGAAAGTGGAAGACGGGCAAGCGGCAACCGAGCGTACCTTAGACAACGCAACGTTGAATTCGATCCGGCTGGCGCTTCACCGCAGTCGCGATGCCTTGTTTCGGCAGGATCGGAACTTGGCGAATCATTTCAATAGCGATGTAAAAGAACTTCTTAAGCGTTACGAAATTGCTAATGCCAAATCAGTAGCGCCGCCGCAGCAGGGTTTAATCCGCGCGGCTGAAACCAACGATCAGGTCATTGGCTGGGTGGATGATTTTTGGGAGCAAGTTAAGTCTTCTTCGATCGAGACCGCCGGCGGAGATTCGATCATCCTTGGCGATAAAACAATGGCGCTGGTCGAAGGGTCCGAAGAGGATATCGTGCTCCGAGTCGCCGGTCAAAACGAACGGATTCGCTATTCCAATTTAACGCCGATGCTGGCGATTACTTTGGGAGACCGTGGATCCAAGGAAAGCGTGCCGCGTTGGAATCTGGCCCAAGCAGCGTATTTGGGTGTGATGGCCGAGCAATACGATCATTTGAAGCAAAAGCAAAATCAAATTCTAGACTTGGTCAAGATGGATGGCTTTGATTTGGAGAGCCAAGCGATCGCTGACTTCACGGAACCAGATTGGTTGAAGCTGGGCTTGCCCGAGAAAAAACTTCCCCCCTTCAGTGACGAACAATTCGACGAACTCATCGCTGACAGTCGCGAGCGTCTTGGCTACGATGATCCCCCAAGCGTGCCCATGGATCAGGTCGATGCACTTATTTATAAACTGACCATCAATCCTACCAAGGACGATGCCACGCGCATTTGCCGTCTCTGGGACGCCGTTGCGATGATCAAAAAAGGACTCAGATCCGCAGATCTCATGTTCGTCAACCGCGAACTGAACAATTGCTGTACCGAAGTCGACTTCAACAAGTCGTTTGTGGATCCGATTCTGCATATCGCCAAAAACGCAAAAGACCCCCGTTTCCAAGATCAAATCGCGCGTCAAATGATCAACTTTGTCAAACAATTTGGAGGCAATCCAAACTTCACCCGGCCAATGCGTGAGAAATTGGTCCAAAGCGTGGGAAAGATTGCGATTGGTCTCAAAAGTGGCCAGTTGGCAGCAATGGCCGAACAGCTTTCACAGGCGTCAAAGTAAGTGGGGCTGGCGTTTTCAAGGTTTTGAAGTCCTGATAAAATTCCGGCTGATTGAATGCACTTGGTTTTCAACACCAGGTTCCCCACTCCCCCGGAATTGCTCAATGAAGACTTTCAAAATCCTTATCCGATCTGCAATCGCGGTAACTATGCTTTTGCTGCTGGTTTCTTTCTTGACCGGTTCGGTCGAAGCGCTGACGCCGGCAAGTCCGTTTGAAGCGCCGGTTGCGGGTGCGTCTGCGGAAGCTGATGACGTCCATCAAGCAACCGATTTGATTGCGACCCATGACAGCGCCGGCGAACTTCAATCTCATACCTTGGTCGGAAATCTGGTAACCCTCGGCCTGCTGGTGCTGTTGCAAGCGGTTCTGGGATTTGACAACCTTCTGTACATTTCGCTGGAATCCAAGCACGCGCCACCGGAGAAACGAGCGTCGGTGCGAGCGTGGGGAATTGGTATCGCGATCTTTTTGAGAATCGCGTTGCTTTGCGTTCTGGTTTACCTCCGCGAATTGTTCGAAACCACTTCGGTGTGTTCGTTCGACTACGATTTTATGAAGGCGAAATTCAACCTGCACAGTATCATCGTTTTAGTAGGTGGGACTTTCATCATCTATACGGCGATGAAAGAAATCTGGCACATGACGCGGCTGGAGCATGACAGCCACGGCGGCGGAGAAGCGAAGAAAAAATCGGTTGGGATGATCATCTTTTGGATTGTCTTGATGAACGTCGTTTTCTCGTTTGATTCGATCCTCAGCGCGATGGCCCTGACGAACGTCTTTTGGGTGATGGCCGCGGCGATCGTCATCAGCGGTTTGGCGATGGTTTATTTGGCCGACCGAGTGGCAAACTTTTTGGAGAAGAATCGCATGTACGAAGTGCTGGGGCTATTTATCCTCTTCATCGTCGGCATCATGCTGATCTCCGAAGGCGGGCATTTGGCCCACGTCGATTTGTTCGGTAGTCCGGTAATGCCGATGACCAAAACAACTTTCTACTTCGTGCTGGGTGTGTTGGTGCTGACGGACATTGTCCAAGGACGTTATCAAAAGAAGTTGTTGGCCGACAACAAACACGCCTAGTGCGTTTGTCAGCGGTAGTCAATTTTAAACGACGATCCGGCAGGTGATTGTGCTTGGCCGGGCGAAAGCTGACGCCTGCCGGCTAGTCGTTAAACTGGCGATGGGTAGTGCCGTTTGTGTTTTGGGCAGAGGCTCCGATGACCGCAGACAAAAACTTGACGCTGATTGGAACTGGCAGCTCCCCTAAAGGCTCGTTCCCGTGCGCGGGTTGGTGTAACCAAATTCGGTTACTTTCCACTGGTCATCGACCTTTTGCAATTTCAATTCGACTTCCAAGTGAAACGGACCTGAATAGCCTTGATGGGTTCCCGATCCCACGATCACGAAATTGACCGAAGCGGTTTGAGGGGTTGCGTCGACCTGATTCTTAAATCCCTTCACGCCAACAATGCGCAGATTCTCGAAATTCGTCCTCTCCAACTCGTGAGTCAAACGGTCGATGGATTGTTTTTTGTCGGGGTGAACCAAAGCAATGATTTTGGGATCATCGTTCGCATTGGCGGCGTCGGCTCCGGAGTAAATTAACTCCATCGCAAGTTCTCGATCGGTCACAATCGACGCTTCAATCACGCCGATCGCCACCACCAGCGACGCCACCACCAGAGCCGCGATATACATTACTTTTTCGCCGGAATAAATCGCCAATCCCAGCAGGCAGATTGCCAAAAAACCACCGCCGATAATGGGTTGTAACGCGTCTTCGGTAAACCATTCGATCATTGTGCGAACCCCGTAGGATTAGTAGGACAGAGTTACCGATAGATACCCAACAGGGCGATGCCGAGTTTCAAACTTTTCCCGGTTGAAATGAGCAAATTAATCCAAATCCGTGGAACGAAACGGCGCGACGACCTTGTTCGTCTTACGCGTCCGTGGTTTGGAGAAGATGATCTTCGGCCCATCCGGCGAACGATGCGGCTGAACGGTAGACGCTGCAGGTGCGTTGCCTGCAGGGGTGGCGACCGCTGAACCGGCGGCGGAGGCCGGCAGTTCAATATCGCCCAGATATTTCTTTTTCACTTCGTCATGCTGGACGATTTCGCTGGCCGATCCACTGCAGAGAATTTGCCCAGCGCTGACCACGTAGGTTCGATCGGTAACCTGTAAAATCTCACGCGCTGCGTGGTCGGTAATCAAAACCGCGATTCCCTGCTGAGCCAGTTCCTTGATCACGACTTGGATGCTCTGGACGGTAACCGGGTCGATGCCCGCGAAGGGTTCGTCGAGCATGATGATTTGTGGATTTGAGACCAAGCATCGGGCGATCTCAAGTCGTCGTCTTTCGCCGCCGGAAAGGTCTCCGGCTTTTGATTTGCGAATGTGCGTGATTTTGAATTGTTCCAGCAACTCTTGGCAACGCGTTTTCTGATCCCGTCGCGAAAAGCCCAGCAACTGCATCATGCCTTTAAGGTTCTGTTCGCAATTTAGTTTTGCGAAGACGCTGGATTTCTGAGGCAGATATCCCATGCCTCCTTCGCGCGAACGCAGGTACATCGGCCACTGCGTGACGTCTTTACCCTGCAGAAACACCTTGCCGCGGTTGGGCTTGACGATGCCACACATCATTTTGAACGACGTCGTTTTGCCTGCGCCGTTTGGCCCCAGCAGCCCCACGATCTCGCCGGGGTTCACTTCCAGTGAAACGCCATCGACGACGCGCCGTCTGCCGTAAATTTTGACTAATCCGTCAGCTCTTAGAATGGTCATTTGATAAAAGTCATCCGGCCAAAGTTTGGCATATAAGGAATCGGTTCGCTCAACGTGTGGGGCCAGAAGACAACGATCGCACGACCAATCAACAGATCGCGCTCAAAATACCGAGGCCCCGGCCACACGCGACCGTCGAGGCTCTGTGCGCTGTTGTCGCCCATTGGTAGGAACTGATCTTTGGCAGGATCGTCGGAATCCAACAAAGTAAACATGGGTTCCGTTTGTCCTTTTTTGGTCGTGAACAATCCGCGCGTTTGCTCGTTGCCCCATCGCGTGGGGTTTCGCATCGTTGTGATGATATTAACAGGATCGGCACCTGTTTCGTTGCTCATGAAATTCGAATCCATGGTCGAGATGTAATACAGATCTCGAAACACTTTGATTCGATTGACGACAACGTCCAAGTTTTGACAACCAATGCCTAACGGTTCGGCGTCAGCAGGGTCTTCTTCTGAATAATGCGGCACCGGAATATCGGTACGCGTATAGGTGCAGCCGTCGAATTCGATCAGGCTTCCATTGACCCACAAATGAATTTTATCGTCCGCATTCATGATACGAATTTGATAGCTTCCTGGTCCGGTGATCGGTGTTTGAGCCATCGGTTTTTCAACAGGATTGCCATCGGCGTCCACGAAAGTGATGACCGAATCAGAAACGGGATTCTCGGGTGACTGGGCTGAGAGTTCAAGTTTTCCGGACTTCGTATCGAGTGCCATTTGGAAATGCGCGCCGCCTTCGACAATGTCAAAGAACAGACTGCCGGTGCCGGACTTGATATCCAATTCTGCTTCAAATCCGATGTCGCCCACCCAATGGAGGCCCTTGTTGAAAGCCACAAGGAAGCGCGGTTCCCGAGGGGATATTCCTTCAACTTTTAGGGAGCCCGAAACCCGCTGATTGGGGTTCTTGATCGTGAAGTCGTTGTAGGCAACGTAGTCGTTGATCAAACGTCCCGGATTGGGCGGAGACTTAAAGATGTCACCGTTCTTTGAGTATTCAAGAATGTTGGGCCAATCTTTTTCTTCGGGCCCATCGTTACGAAATTTTAGCCAGCTGATTTCGGGCCGCTGGCTGGCGGTGAAAGCAAGCCCAGCCTCATCACGGGGTTCCCAATTTGATTCGCCAGATCGTTGCTGCCATTGTAGCGGCCATTGGGTGACTACCAGATCGTGAGCCCGGTGCTGCGTGTCGGCGATGATTTCAAGCGTGTGTAGAAGTTTCTTTGAGGGCTTTCGTGCGATCGTTTTGTCGTAGCTGCCGTCCTGTTGCTGCTGCATCGTGTAGATGTCGCCGTTTTCAATCAAAATGTTTTCGCCCGGCAAACCGATCAATCGCTTGATGTAATTCTCTTTTGCGATGTTGGGGTTTTTGAAAACGATAACATCAAAGCGCTCGGGTTCTTTGAAGTCGTAGACGAATTTATTGACCAATATTCGATCGCCACTATTGGTCACATGCGAGGCGTCTCGTTTGCTCATCCGTGTCGTGAAGTGGCAGAGCGGACATGTCGTTCCGGCCACCGGCATGCCCTCACTAACACCAACACGATATTGATGCCCGCACTGGTCACAGTCCAAATCCTTATGTTGTCCTTGCAACGACGGAGCCATCGAACCGGTCGGGATGATGAACGCTTCTGCTTCGAAGGCGCGGAATACCAACGCTAACAGGATTGCGATCACGAACGATTCGAACGTTTCGCGGACGCTATAGTCTTTAAAAAAACCGAACACTCCGCCGGCGGGTTCATCCGAGTTAACGGTGTCCCAAGACTTCTTGGGGGTGGGGCTATCTTCGCCAGGAAATGAACGTCGTTTACGCTTGGCCATGTCGAGACTATTTGCGAAATTATTTGAGAGGACGGAATGTTACAGATGCCCATTATTGTAACGATTTAACAATTGGGCGAATACACGAGATTGGCTAAGAACGGGCGTTGATTGTTCGATAAAAAACGCTGTGATATGACGTTGTCCTGTCTCAGATCGGATGCGATCAAAGGGCTGGTTTAAGGTTGTACGACGCCAATCAGCTTTTTGATCGGGCCGAAGTGGCGGCTGTCGCGCGAAACGGCAACATTGTCTCCCAAAACAAAGTACTCGCCCTGCCCCAGCGTCAGCGGCAGCTCAAATTTTGGCGGTCCCGCCTGAGCAAAATAGTGGATGTCACGCCAGATTCGACAGCGCGTCACGCTTCCCCAAGAAGTATCACTGAAACCGAACTTGAGTTTGGTTCCGCTCACGTCTAAAGGGATCGCTCGACCCTCAAATTGATCACGTTCGTCGACGAGTACTTCGCCATCAATTGCGACCTTAGCACGACCGTCGATATTGGAAAACAAAAGTGACATTTCAAACGGACCTTCTCCAGCAGTCTTCAATGTTCCCGAAGCCGCTGCAACGGACTGGCCATTGCATAATTCGATTTTGTACTGAGGAGAACTCTTGTCGACGCGCAACGTCAGGAAGTATGGTCCTTGCGGTCGCGTTCTATCTATCTTAAACGTTGATCCATGTTGCACCTTTAAGTCCAACTGAATCGCCAGTTCGTGGACGTCGTTGAGTTTCCGGCCGACGTTTTGGTTATAGCTGTTGTTGTCTTGGATCGCTGGCCAGTCGATTGGGGCAGCTTCATCCGCGGCTTTGTTGAAATGCGGATAGTTGCGTTGGTGTCGGTAGTTAATCCAATCAAAACTTTGGTCAGAAGTTTCGCGCGGGCGATGCAAGAGCGTCCTCTTTTCACTTTCCCAATGATCGGCGTCAAACTCATAGCGCGCTTGCGCGATTGGATTTGCGGGGTCAATTTGATTTGCTGGGACACGCTGTTGTGAATCGAACACGAGATGTTGCGTTTGCGTCGCGATTGTATTGGGTTTAACTGCCACGTTTTCGTCGATGATAATATTGCCGCCTGCGATCGAGACCGTTTCTCCCGGCAACCCGACGACTCGTTTGATCATCGTGCTGCCATTGTGTTCAAAGGCGATGATGTCCCAGCGCTGCGGAACCTGTCCGGGCGTCACTTGCACGCGGTCCGCTGGTAGCGTTTTGCCTTGCGGAGCGAACTTCGATCCGCAATTCGAGCACTGGACGGTTTTGATGTCTCGGCCTGTTCTCCAAACGAAGGCGCAGTCGCATTGCGGGCAGCATTGAGACAAGTGTTCTCCGCAGAGCAAAGGCGCCATCGAATCGCCAACAATCTCTGCCGGAATCGGCTTCGATTGCCGACAGCCGATCGCCATCAGCAAAATGGCCGTGGCAAAAACGAATTGGCCCGATAGCATGCTGTATCGGAATACTTTCGACGGCATCGGTTTATTGAGGATCCAAATATGGGATATGATAGACGCTGATTGAAATCATCTTATAACGTATCGCGGGTAACGGAGTGGGCAATCGAAAATTCTGGATCATTGTCTGTGTATTGATGATACCGCTGATCCCGTTTCTCTTATTGGGGCACTGGCTGGAGCCGTTGATTGCGTCACACTTCTCCGAAGGTTCGGCCGATGGGAATCCTTGGTGGGCGAGCGTGGTAATTGTTTCAGGCCTGACCGTCGACATTCTATTGCCCATCCCCTCAAGCGTTTTATTGGTCTTCGCGGGGCGCTCTTTTGGCGGATTAGGCGGTGCAGCCGTTGGATGGTTGGGGCTAAATTTATCGGCGGCTGTTGGGTTTTGGCTCAGCCGCCGCTTCGGCCAGAGAATCGTCGACCGATTTTCGAGTCGCGCCGATGTGGATGATTTTGAATTGTTGGACGCAAGGGCCGGTTGGTGGGCGCTGATCGCGTGTCGTCCGCTGCCGATCTTGGCGGAGGCGAGCGTCATTTTTGCGGGGCTTAGTGATATGAAGGCTGGTCGTTTTTGGCCGCCGATTATCTTTGCAAACGGCATCATCGCGTTACTCTACGGAATGTTGGGAGGCTATGCGGCGCAGCAACAGTGGTTTGTGACGGCGGTCGTGGTAGCAATGGTCTTGCCCGCGTTATTTATTGTTCTCTGGAGATGGCGGCAGCGCGTTGGGCAGTAAGAGAGGGTTACTCAACCGATCCGCAGCGACTAGAATTGCGTCAGATAGAAAATTCTAAAGCCGCCCGTTCGTTGGGCTATGGTCGATTTTGGTGGGTAAGAAACGGCCCTACCATTTTAAAACTAAACATTTAAGAAGGGTCCGATGAGCGAAGTAAAAGTACTGAGTCATCCATTAGTGCAATGTCATCTGTCCGTGCTGCGAAGCAAAACGACAGCCAATGCTGAATTCCGTCAATCGGTAAAACGCCTGTCGACACTGTTGGCCTATGACGCGACGGCTCAATTGGAAACCGATCGCTACGATGTGGAGACTCCGCTGACGACTTGCGATGGGTTTCGCTTAAAGAAGCGCGTGGGGTTGGTGCCTATTCTCCGCGCCGGCGTCGCGATGGTGGAACCGATGTTGGACCTGATCCCCACGTCCGAAGTTTGGCACTTGGGAATGTATCGGGATGAAGCCACCGCAGAACCTGTGCACTACTACAGCAAGCTTCCCAAAAGCTCGCCGGTCGACGTCGCGTTTGTGCTCGACCCGATGCTTGCAACCGGTGGTTCGGCTGCGATGGCGATCGAAGCGCTGGAGCAATGGGGAGTGAAGCAGATCAAAATGTTGGCCATTATCGCGGCGCCCGAAGGTATCCAGAGACTGCAGGAGCAATTTCCCAAGGTTGAACTGCACGCCTGTGTGGTCGACGAAAAATTGAACGATGATCACTTCATCGTGCCGGGGCTGGGAGATGCTGGAGATCGGATCTTCAATACCGTTGGCTAAGGGGGAGGCTTATGGATGCTTTGGTCTTTCGGTGCCCCGGTTGTCAGCAGCCGTTCCAAGTTCTTGCCGAACAAGCCGGTCAGCTTGTGCGCTGTCCAGGGTGCGAAGATACGGTTCAGATTCCTGTTGCACCGACTTCACCGGCGGTTCCAACGCCGCAATCGCAGGGAGCTTCATCGAACGAAGCAAAACCTGCAACCGGCAGAACGAAAGATCAGCCCCAATCCGAAGCTCAGAGCAAAGCGGAAGAGGTTCAGGCTTATGGCTGCCCCAAATGCGAGAAACCGTTTGGGATCTACCCGTCGATGTTTGGATCGGAGATGGCTTGTCCCCATTGCCACCAAACGATTCTGGTGCAGCGGAAAACGAAACCTTCTCCAGCTTTTAAACCTCCAGTCGAAAAGACCGTTAAATCAGCGGGAGTTGTTGCTTCAACAGCGGTTAAGTCCAAGCCGGAGCCAAAAGCTAAATCAAAGCCGAAGTCGACAGCCAAGCCGCCGGTTTCTGCGCGGCAAAAACCGGCGTCTTCTCCGTCGCCGGAACCAAGTCCCAGCGTAGCGGATTCCCCAGGCGGTGATTTGGTGTCGTCTGATCCAAATCCGCAATCGGCGGTCACCGGCCGAAGCCCCGAATCAACCAGTGAATTGGTTGATCAAATAGATCAAGGAAATCAGGCCGCTACAGAAAAGGAATTAGAGCAAACCGAGAGACCAAACAGACCTGTTGAACCTCTGGCGGTCGTTTTCACGCCGCAACCGGTGGATCATTTACTGCCCCCCAGGTTTTCGGCTGTCGATCCTGCTTTCTTCTACCGCCGACACCAAGACGGATCGCAAGTCTTACTTCCAAGTGAAGATGGCAGCCTGAAGGTTGTCGATAATCGAATCGTCAGAATAGAACACAACGGTCAAATCTACGAGCTGATTTCGTCGCCGCGATATGAACGTATTCAAAGAATGGTTGTGACCAATGTGCTGGCGGTGATTATCTGCGGGCTGCTGATCGCGATCGTGATGACGCTGCTTAACGGGTAATCTCTGACTGTTTAGGCACCGCGGTTTGCTTCTTCGATAGATAAGCTTCCACAAGATACTTCGTCGACGCCGGTGGGCCTGTATCTGTTTTTGCGTAACCGGTCGGGTTGGACTGATGCCACTTCCATGCCGTTTCGATAATCGGTTTGGGCGTCAGGTATTTAGGTTCCCAGCCCAAGACTTCTTTTGCCAGCGATGCATCGGCGACCAACTCTGGTGGATCCCCCGGGCGACGATCGCTCTCGATGGCCGGAATCTCATGGCCGGTGACTTCTCGGCATGTCTCAATAATTTGTTTGACGCTGAAGCCGTTGCCTGTGCCAAGATTGACTTTCAAACCCTTGCCCAATTCAATGCGCTCAACAGCCGCCAAGTGAGCGGAGCTTAGATCGTCAACGTGAATATAGTCTCGTACGCAAGTGCTATCTGGAGTTGGCCAATCGGTTCCGAAGATTGAGATATGCTTCCGTTGTCCCAGCGCGACCTGAAGAACCAGCGGAATCAAATGAGACTCAGGGTCGTGGTCTTCGCCGATTCCACCCAGTGGAGACGCGCCAGCAGCATTAAAATATCGCAAAGCGGCAAAACCAAAACCGTAGGCCTTTGCATAGTCCTCTAATGCCCGTTCGATCACCAGTTTTGTAAACCCGTAAGGGTTGACCGGGTTTTGTGGCGTTGCTTCTGAGATTGGCACAACGTCAGGGATTCCGTACGTCGCGCAGCTGCTGGAGAAGACGATTCGTTTTACCTCGACGGCGCGCATCGCATCCAGCAATTCGATCGTCGCCAACACGTTGTTGCGATAGTACTTCGCCGGTGACGCCACCGATTCGCCAACCAAGGCGCAGGCCGCGAAGTGCATCACGGCATCGATTGAGTTCTCCGTAAGAACCGATTTGACCAATTCTTGGTCCGCCATATCACCAACGACCAGATTGCCCGCGGTGACCGCTTCGGGGAAACCTGTGGAAAGATTGTCTAACACGGTCACGCGATGTCCGGCAGCGTGAAGCTGTCGTACCATGTGCGACCCAATGTATCCGGCTCCGCCGACGACAAGTACGTTCATGTTTTTTCCAATCTTAAGTCTTTAAAAATTAGGGTTGGGGTTATCACGCGCAATCGAAAATCAGTGATTGGCAATTAGATGGGCGACGGTGCGGAGAGGATTGTGGGCTGCAAACCACTGCGGCGCGAAATCCTCTGCGGATGATTTATAGTGGTCGTAGTGCCGGACCATTTCGGTGACCGCAGAGCTCAATTGGCGAGCGTCAGCGGCGATGATGCCGACACTGCTCAGGGGGAACCTGTTGGGCTCATTCTCATTAGGCATGGAAAGCAGTTCAATACTAATATCCTTTAAACTGGCCGTTGATGGCGAGAACGCATTTCTGAGCGCGATATCGATCGTTTCGGTGTCGCTTTGAATTCGGAACAGGCAGTTCGGTTTTCGGTCATTCCGGCGATGGCCAACGATTTGCTCATGGGAGCCAATCGTATTGCCTTGGCCGTCTTTTTGTGTCATGCGAATTTTGACAAAGGTGCCTTCTTCGGTAGGAAATTTCCACTGGAAAGAGAAAAGAAGAAGTTGTTCGCGCGTCTGATGATTCAGCGAGAGTCGAAAGGGGTGTTTGTCTTGGTCAAAGGTGACCACACCTCCGGCTGCGGGAACGTTTTTACCATCGTACTCCACGTCTTCGATTTTCAGCACACGTACCGATTCAGCTTGTTGGCTGAGGCTGTGGGCGTACTGAAAATTCGGTTCCGCGATCTGTTGTGCCAGCCAGCTTCCGGCAGAAACGATCAGCGGTTTGCCGCTAGAGAGCAGTTCCCCTAACACGCCCGCCCGGCGGCTGAAATAGGTACGGCTGTCGTAGAACAGTAGCCCGCAATCGGTGTTCTTTATGAAATCAATGTAAGCCTCCCGGCCGAGCGGATGAGCAAAATACTCGATCGCGTCTTTTGCCAAAGAGGAAGCGTCGTTGGTCTGGGGTAAGGTCAATTCGATTTTCTGTTTCCGAAGTCGCTTTCGGGGCGGGCGTTGGAGCGCGATTTTTACTTTGCCCGCGGCGAGATGCGTCTCCCATAAATCATTGACCAAAGGTTGCAGGTATTCAAAGCAACCTTTTTCACGTCTGATTTGACCTGGGCACGTAAATCTTAAGGCTCGACTGGGAACGGAAGCGTTGATCGTTTGAGCGTTTGATTCGGCTGAGAAATTTGGAGTGATTGGGTCCCGAACCGTTGGGACGGCGTCACTTTCTCCGATGCGCGATTCGCTGCGAGTGTTTTCAATGCGTGTGGTTTGTGTCGCAGAGGCATGCTGTTGCTGATTCGCGAAATGCGGTTGCTGGTTTGCATTTGTTGAGGACGTCAAATGGTCGGCGGTCGTTGGCATCGCAAATTCGGGAGCCACGGGATACGGCAGGGAGCTCAGGACACTCACGCCCAGACGATTGTATTGATCGGCAAGTGCCTGGGAGGTTGTGTAGCACCGCACGCGATGATAGCTAAGCCGATTCAGTGTTGATTGAAAACACGCGCGTGTTAATTTTTCGGTGGCCGACTGCGACGAGTACTCTGGCGTTCGTCCCTCGAATATATTGAAGTGAAATTGCAGGTGCCATGTGGGAGCAATGGAGGCGGGATTGGATCGCAGGAAAATCGCCAGCCCCATCATCTCCAGTTCAGATACGGTCGTCAGAAAAATATGATCTGAGTCGCTGAATTCAACGCCAGCAAAAGCGTTTTGGCAGTCATTGGCGAATTGATTGATGACCTTGCCGCGCCGACGTTGGAGTTTCTGTTGACGATAGGTTGATTTGAAATTGTCCCAATGGGAATCCGTTGGTGCTCTCTGGCTTTCTAAATCAACTTTCGCCCGTTTCAGATGCCTCAATCCGGCCAGATAACTATCGCGCTGATAAACCGTATTCTTAAAGCACCGTCGAAGCTGCGTGTTGGGGAATTTGGTTTCGGCGTCAAGCTTCTGGTTAGCCAATATGATGGTTTCGAAACCCATCTTGTTGGCGGCTTGGGCGACACACGTGGTGTAGTCGTAGTGGTGTCCGCCGCGATTGACCAGCGATTGATCGACAATGTAGAACTTTGTCACTGGGTGCCACTTCCTGTTTTTCGCCGGTAGATATATCAAGCTGTCCTGCTTGACGCGTGGCACAGGTTAGTTTTTTTGACGAAGGTCCGTCAATCTCAGTTCGCGTTGGAGCCACTAAATCAACCGACCGCTTGCGATGGTTTCGCGGGACTTTGAAAAACGCAAATTCGGGAAGCGTTTGTTCGCGATTTATGGCAAAATCAAGATTGACAGCGTTTGCGAAAATCCAGTAAATAATGGGTTGTAATCCGGTCAACAAGGAAGTTTCGCGATGCAACGAAAACGTCATATTGTAATTCTGCCATACTACTGCGAGGAAGAAGTTCAGCGCTATCTTCAAATCGCGGAGAAGATCGCATCTTTCCCCAAAGCTGAAGCGGAGGTGGACTATCTACTGGCCGCCAGCCCGCGTGCCCAGCACAGTCAACCGCTTCACGATGCTTACAGTAAAGTCGGAAACGCGATCTCGTTTCAATGCCCGACTCAGATTTTTGGCTACCCGGAAGGTCCGACCGCGATGTTCTGGGATTGTATGGACTATGTAGCGGAGAACTATCAAGGCGTTGATGGATTCAGTTTGTGGATGGAGTCCGATATGGCCCCGACGCAGCCGGATTGGATCGACCGATTGTCGGATCAGTGGTACGGCCACGATGAAATTCCCATCATGATGGGGTGCTACGTTCCCGAGGTTTACAAATCGCGGTTGTTTAAGAAGCGTAAACTCTTGCTGGAGCCACATATCAACGGCGGAGCGTGCTATTCGATGGACTTTGTTCACCACATGCCTGCCGAAGCGCGAGAGGGCGTGTTTGACATGGCTGTTTTTCAGTACGCCCAAAGTGTCGGACGCGCCGTGTCGACGAACTTGATTTCGTTCTCCACAAATAGCCGCGTCCGGCGAGACCTGCTTGACCAAGAGAAGGTTCTATTGCACGGCTTCATGCAGGAGAAGGATTCGTTTGTCGACCAATGCCTCAGACCGTTGAGCGAGAAAGAGATTTCTGGTGCCGTGTGGAACGGCACGCGCGATCAAATCGAAACGTTGCAGCGCCGGCTGCGGGTTTGGTTTGTCAGAAGAGGCCGGGAAGCGATGTTGGAAAACATGTTCCTGGCGAAAGCGAAATTTGATTCAACGAAGGCTCACCAGCCCTTGCCTGCACCGGTGAAACGAGCGGCGTGAGACCGAGGTGGTGACTAAAGATGCAGAAAATGAATTGTGCTATTGGTCTCTGGGTTAGCCAGTAGCCGCGGAGTCTTCACCCAAAATATTTTGAAAACGTTGCTCGACGAACCCGCGGCTAGCGCTCTGCCGCTCAGTTTTTGAATCTGAGCCGCGGGGTTTGGTATTTATGCTCAACCGGATACCGAATTCAAATCAGAACAATTGCTCTTAGAGGCCAGTCAAACGAATCGCGCACTGCAAACCGGAGCTTTCGATGAAAGTTAGTCACTTCAGCACTTTCCCCTATGGCGGAGCGGCTGCTGCGGCGTTACGGACGCATCGCCAGTTGAGAGATCTAGACGTCGATAGCCGATTCTATTTTCATCGCAACGATCGAGAAGATGATTTCGGCAGCGCTCAATCGCAGATTCATCAGATTGAATTCGCACCGCCCAAAGAAGGCGTCTTTCGTCGATTTCTAAGCCGAAAGAAAACCAAACAACGTAACAAAGAGATTTATCGGCTGCACAATCAGCATCTGGCGAATCGAGATTTGAGTGCCGAGACGTTCTCGATGGCGCGATTGCCGGAGCCGAGTCATCTATCTCCGGCTTCGGTCGATGTGGATGTTGTTCATCTTCACTGGCTGTCTTTCTTAGCCGACTACGAAAGTTTCTTTGGCTCGATTCCACCCCACGTTCCCATTGTTTGGACGTTGCATGACATGAACGCTTTTACAGGCGGCTGTCATTACTCGACCGGATGTGAAAAATTCAAAACTGGCTGTGGCAGTTGTCCTCAAATTCTGAACCCATCGCAAAACGACGTCTCCGTTGATTCGTTTCAAGCGAAAAGGTCGGCGTTGGCTGGGCGGAAAATCCACGTGACGGCTCCCAGTCAATGGATGATCGATTTAGCACAACAAAGTTCGGTTTGGCCCGAGGAGACGACCTTTGAGAAAATTCACTTGGGATTTGATCTGAGCAGATTTTATCCCGTGGATAAATCAGAAGCACGACAACAATTGGGAATCGAATCTGATGCGGTACTGGTAGCATTTGGCGCGGACGACATCACCAGCCATCGCAAAGGGTTTCATCACCTATTAAATAGTCTGTCCAGAATCCAATCGCAGGCACCGATTGAGTGTTTGGTGTTTGGAGCGGGGGAAATTGCTGCGTCAAATGCGCTGCCCAAGTTTCATCATCAGGGTTTCGTCGATTCGGTCGACCAACAGCGCCTGATTTATTCGGCGGCGGATTTAGTCGTTGTTCCTTCGCGCGAAGACAATCAACCGCAGGTTGGTTTAGAAGCGATGGCCTGTGGAACACCCGTGATCGGTTTTGATGCCGGCGGGATCCCCGAATACGTGCGCCAAGGCAAAACGGGTTGTTTGGTGCCGCTGGGGGATGAGAGCAAGTTGGCCGAAGCGATCTCGGGTTTGGTGGATTTGCAGTCGCTGCGCCAGCGGTTGGGAACCAGCGCTGTTGAAATGGTCAGCAATGAATTTGAGTTGGTGAAGCAGACTCAGGCTTATCAACGCACCTATGAGAAGCTCTGCGGCACATCCGCCGCGCGATATGCCGCGTAAAGCAGATCGTAGGGCCGGTTCCTACCGGCCGCGCAGTGCCTTTCCCCAAACTGGTAAACGTGTGTTCCAAAAGTTGTGCGACAATAGGTCCTGCCAAAAGATCTTGGAAGCTTGATTGCACCTTTGTGAAAAATTCACAAAGTAAGTTTCGGGCAGGATTTCGTTTGGGGTGAGCTTTTAACCTGCAAGGAAAACGCTCGGCTGGTTGAACGGCGCGGCCAAAAGGTGTTAGATTAATGACGTCACAGTAATTTCAATTTTTAGACCAGCTCTATCCTTTTTTGCGAGAGACCTATGTACCGTACTTTGTGTTTTATGACCGTGGTTTGTTCTGCTTTGTTTTTGAGTTCGGTTTGTGTTGCAGGTAACCCAAATCCCAACCCAGCACCAAGCCCACAACCGATTCCCGAACCTGCTCCACATTGCCAGGTCCCCTGCGGCATCTACACCGACCAGCTCCGTTTTGAGATGATGCTGGAAGATACGAAGACGATCGCCAAATCAATCGATCAAATTAATGAGTTTGCTGCCAACGCCGGACAGGGCGAAATGACGGGGACGTCGATCAATCAGGTCAGTCGCTGGGTGACCACCAAAGAAGATCACGCGACGAAAATTCAGGACGTGATGGGCGCCTACTTTTTTGCTCAGCGGATCAAGTCAGATCACGCCGACTACACAGGGCAATTGGCATCGGCACACCGCGTCATCGTTGCCGCGATGAAATGCAAACAAGCCGCGGATCCCGCGACTGCGGAAACGCTGAAAGCTGCGATTCTTGAATTCTATAAGGCTTACGAAGGGAAAGAGCCTGACTTCCACGAAGGCGAATAAGTCCTGGCTGAGGTAGTGGACGAGGCCACGAGTCCGGCCTCTCCTTTACCCGTTGCTTCAGCCTTTGATTGCTTCAGCCTTTGATTTCCCGTTTGGTCCGGCCGTCCTTTGATTTAGCCTTTTCGTGCATCGTTTAATGCAGCTGCAGGATTCGTGGCCTCATCCACTACCCCAAGATTAATGCTTCACGCTGCACTGGGGCAGTCTTGTGTTCATGGTTTGGTCGTGGCGAGGAAGTTAGGCTGGGTCACTTGGGACGTTTGCTGCGACGCACTCGGTGCAAACGCATGCTTGCGGACGTAGAAAAATGGTACGTGTTCTAATGATATTGACGGTTACATTGCGTGGGACATCAAATGGCGGTCGCTTCGATTAGCGGTCGCGGTTTCTCAAATCAGTCTATCTGATTATGATGGCGACTTGTCTACCGAGCGCACCTTTGCGCTTGGCCATAGCTTGTCATTTCCATCGCTTTGCAAACTATCCCAACATGAGCATTTCCAAAGCCGTTATCACGGCGGCCGCACCCGATCAAAAATCGTTGCCCTTGCAAAGCTTGGTAGATCAACAAGGCGTGAAAAAGACCGCGTTGCAGTTGATTGTCGAAGAAGCCGTTAGCGCCGGTGCTGAGGAGATTTCGATCATCATTTGCGCTGGCGCATCGAACGATTTTGAGGCCGCTGCCGGCAAACATGCCGGACGCCTAACCTTCATCGAACAAAATGACGCGCGTGGCTACGGAGATGCGCTGCTGCGAGCGAAGGATTTTGTCGGCGACGAACCTTTCCTGCACTTGATCAGCGACCATGTTTATATCAGTCGGTCCAAGATAAGCTGCGCGAAGCAGGTCGTTGATTTGGCTCAGCAACAGGACTGTGCTGTTTCGGCCGTGCAGTCGACACGCGAACATTTGTTGCCCTACTTTGGTGCCGTAGGTGGGCAACGCGAAATCAATCGCGACGATCTCTATCGAATCACGTCCGTGATCGAAAAACCAACGCCAACCCGGGCGGAACAGGATTTGATCGTGGCGGGACTAAGAGCCAGTCACTATCTATGCCTTTCGGGCATCCATGTCCTGACGCCGAACATCATGAAATTATTGGCCGACGATCTTCAGGCGGCACCGGCGGGGGCGAACATCAATTTGTCCACGGCGCTCAATGCGTTGGCTGAACTTGAGAAATGCCTTGCACTGGAAATCGCAGGCAGCCGTTACAACATTGGCGTCAAATATGGATTGCTACGAAGCCAGCTTGCCCTCGCGCTCACTGGCAAAGATCGAGACACGATCTTGTCAGAGTTGCTGGAGTTAGTGGCAACGGCCAATTCGGCTCCAGCGGGAGAGAGTGCGTGAACGAGGCAAAATTAAAAGGACATACAAGCTCCGATCCCACCCATTGCCATGGGTTAAACAATCGTCTGATTGAAATCATCTGTTCCGACGATGACGCGATTCGTGACACCGCTTTGGATTCCGTCTGCGATGGTCTTTCCATGAAAGAGATGACCGAACATATCAATGCCTTGGATGCATTTTGGCGGCAAGCGGACAACCTGTATCATCGCGTGCGTGCCCTGTTTTTTCTGTCGGCAATTCATCGTTTTTACATGCCGCGGCTGTTCGAACGATCTGACAGCGGGCAGATTCCTTACGGTGCCTATCAGCATTTGCTGGAACGACGTTTCGTGGAAGCCATCAACGGATTTTTGACTTGTCAGCGTGAAGCCGGCCACAGCGATATCATGTCCAGCGCGTTGGCCAAAGCCTATCACGAACTGGCGTTTCAGACTTTGGCAGATCAGGTTCGCAAGAGCGTGCGTACGGTCAAAGGCAATCAATGGATGTTCCGCACGGGCCATCCTGCTGATCAGCCGTTGAATTTTCGCCCAGAACTGCTCAAACGTTCCCAAGACTGCCCGACATTTCCAATGCTCAAGGAAACGACGGCGGTGCGAATGGATTTTACGCACAGTGCTTGGAGCGACATTTTCTTCCTGGGCATGGACTTTCCGGCGGGCGCGAAAGTCATCAATGCTTCGGTGAACCTTGGCGTGTTGGGTCGCGACGCCCGTCCGCGTCCACCGATTGAATGCTACCTGCGCGTTATCGATCAACCGGTCCTCCGATTGGTCAGCGTCGATCTTAAAGCGACCGCCGACATCACGACCATAGGCGAGGTCTTTGATTTTGGTCGCGATTACTTGGGGCTGATAAAGGCCGCCGTGATTGCCTCAGGGATCGTGCCGCCGGGAATGGAGGGCTGCGGCGAATCGATTGAGTCATTGTTGAGCGCGATGATCGGACCGGGGCTGGGCTTGGAGATTGTTTCCAAGGTAAACGACATCCCCAAAGGATCGCGATTGGCGGTTTCGACGAATCTTTTGGGGTCGTTGATTTCGATGTGCATGCGGGCGACGGGGCAAGTTTCGTCCTTGGCCGGAACGCTGACCGAATCAGATCGACGCATTATTGCCGCTCGCGCGATTTTGGGTGAGTGGATTGGAGGCAGCGGAGGAGGATGGCAAGATTCTGGTGGCGTTTGGCCGGGGATTAAGTTGATTCAAGGAGCACTGGCCGAAGAAGGCGATCCGGAATTTGGGATCAGCCGAGGCCGGTTGTTGCCAAAACATTCGGTGTTCTCAGACGTCGAGATCACCCACGACACGCGCGCGAAATTGCAGAACTCGTTGGTCCTCGTTCACGGCGGAATGGCTCAAAATGTGGGGCCGATTTTAGAGATGGTGACCGAAAAATTCTTACTTCGATCGCCCGCAGAATGGGAGGCGCGGCAAGAAGCGATCGCGATCCTTGATGAGATCATTGCCGCGCTCAAGGCCGGTGACATCAAAGCCGTCGGTGCGGCGACGCATCGAAATTTCTTTGGACCGCTTCAAAAGATTATTCCCTGGTGCACCAACCTGTTTACAAATTCATTGGTTCAACAGTGCCAAGCCAAATACGGGGATCAGTTCTGGGGCTTCTGGATGCTGGGCGGAATGGCCGGAGGTGGAATGGGGTTCATCTTTGATCCGGCGGTCAAGCAAGAGGCTCAGTTGTGGCTGCAGTCGACCATGCTTGAGACCAAAGAAGCCATGCAATTGCGATTGCCTTTCGCGATGGATCCGGTTGTCTACGAATTCGAAATTAACGACCGGGGCTCATGGGGAACATTTGCGCCTGAAGAGAATCAGCGCATGCCCGACGACTACTACGCCATGATGATCCCAACATGGTTGCAACTGCCGGCTCAAGAAGTCCCCAAGTCAGCTCGATTTGAGATGGAGCAACTAGGCAGCGCTTTCCGAAACGATGGACATTCCGATGCGTTTCAGCGAATTATTGAAGGGATTTTGCCCGGGCGAAAGAAGACGCGCCAAAAGGTCGAAACGCTGGACGAGATGTTGAAGCGGCTTGGCTTTGATCAAGAGCTGCATGAAGCGATTCGTACGGATCTCAAATCCGGTCGGTTTGGTTTGGCTCAGAATCGTCTGACGGCCAACACCAGCATCGAAGATGTGGCCCCAAGTGATTATGTCGACGCTCGGCTGGGCGTTTCTGATGAAGTCGTTTCCGCGGGCCAAGCCGCCATCGACGCAGGGGAAGTCGCGGTGGTGACGTTGGCCGCTGGCGTCGGCAGTCGATGGACCGATGGAGCTGGCGTGGTCAAAGGTCTCCATCCATTTGCTCAGTTCGATCAGGAGCATCGCAGTTTCTTAGAAGTACACTTGGCCAAAAGCAAGAAAGCGTCTCCCGCGGGCGGTCCGGCGATCCCCCACGTCATCACGACGGGCTATATGACGCATGGCCCCATCGAAGAACACCTTCGTAGCCATCAGAACTACGGTTATCAGGGAGAAGTCTATCTATCGCCGGGACGCTATGTGGGGTTGAGGACGATTCCGATGGTGCGCGACCTTAAATTCTTCTGGGAAGAGATGCCGCAACAGGTGCTCGATCAGCAGCAGCAGAAAATGCGCGAGAGCGTGCGGACGGCGCTGACGCGTTGGGCGCAAAATTCGGGCGAAGGAAGTGATTATCGCGAAAACACGCCGATGCAGTGTCTGCATCCGGTCGGGCATTGGTACGAGATTCCCAACTTGCTGCGAAACGGCGTGCTGCTTCAGATGATCAAAGACCGGCCTCAACTGAAATACTTGATGCTGCACAATGTGGATACGCTGGGCGCGAGCGTTGATGCGGGTCTGCTGGGGACGCATATTAAAAGTGGCAAAAACCTGTCGTTTGAGGTGATTTCACGACGGCTGGAGGATCGTGGAGGCGGATTGGCGAAAGTCAATGGTCAGGTGCGTTTGGTCGAAGGACTCTCGATGCCACGTGAACAGGACGAATTCAAACTTTCGTTTTACAATTCCATGACGACGTGGATCGACGTCGATCAGTTGCTGAATGTGTTCGGGCTGACCCGAGATGATTTATCCGACCAAGAAAAGGTTGACGGAGGCGTCCGTCAGGTCGCGCTGCGGATGCCGACTTACATTACTATCAAGGACGTGAAAAAACGTTGGGGTAATGCTCAAGAGGATGTGTTCCCGGTCTCTCAGTTCGAAAAACTGTGGAGTGACATGTCAGGGCTGAGCGGTGTCACCACTAATTTTTTAGTCGTGCCAATTCCGCGCGGGCAGCAACTGAAGGAACAGGCTCAACTGGACGGGTGGCTGCGCGATGGAACCGCAAAGTATGTGGATGACCTGTGTCAGTGGGACTAAGCAGAGGGTGCTGTTTTCAATTCGCATCGCTGGAAGCTTTCGCCTTTTCTTCCAGTGATCTTAAATGTTCTTGAGCGTCCATCATTGGATCTGCTGAGCGCCCCGGCGGTGTGGTTGAGATCACTGTGATGCCCTTCAATCCAAGGCCGGAGACGCCGAATCCGCGACTGTATTTGGGGTCAATGATCTTGGGATCAATTTCAACGCGCTTAAAGAACTGCGTTTGAGGGACCATTCGGTCGTTGACCTGCTTTTGAATGCTGCCGGTTTGAATCATATGCGGTGGCGAACTGGTCGAACCGCTGTTCCATAAAACCGTATCTCCTTTCTTCAGCTCAAGATTTGCAAAGTAGGGCGTGTAGTTGACGGTGGTTTTTGAGCGGTCGCCAAACTTTTGATAAGTGACCGAAGTTGGTTTGCCGCGTCCCATTTCCGCGGACAGCACGATCTCAGCATCCGGATCCTCGATCCATTGATTGGCTGCGAGTTTCTCCGAGAGCCAGCCTTTGACCTGAGGCTCGGAAATATTTGATGTAGAGATGGCCACGCGTACGCCGGGCTTCATGATCATCAGAGATTCCCTGTCGATCTCTTCGGTAATCTCATCCACCTGCGGACCGGGAAGATCAACGACGCCAATCGCGGCCGATTTGCTGTCAGGTTCCGCGACATAGAATAGTTTCCCCGCGATCACCATGCTTTTGAAGGGATCATCGTTATCGCTGGCCTCCCGCGTCATCTTATAGCTCCAAATCGGAAGGCGGACGGAGAAGCGATAAAGTGTCTTGGCACGACGACCATCGACGATGACTGAATCGTCATCCAGCCATTCAATCCGCGATTTGAACGGCGAGCCAACCAAGGGCGCCGGAAAGATCTCCGGTGGTTTCTCCGCGTTGGTGAGGTCCCAAACATAGATGCTGTTGGACGTGACACCCGCCAGTTTTGTGCCGTCTGAGTTGACGTTTGCACCTGAAAACCTTGTGCCTTCACCATCCAGTGTAAAATCAACGCTTCCTGTTTCGGTGTTCAAAATTTTGATTTGACCGTCTTCAGGTATGACCAAATGTTTTCGGTCGGTGGTCAGGGCAACGGGTGCTGAGAAGAAGCTGTCCTGTTCAAAATTATAGGGAGATCCTTTTTCTCGAACGTCAAAAGCGATGTAGTTCTTGTCGGCTTCTCGAACCAAGACGATGTTCTCGTTAATGACTTTTGCATAGGGAGTACGGGCCCAGGAGAGTTTTGACTCCCAGCGAATGATCGGTTTGGCTTGGGCGGCTTTGGGCTCGAGTTCCCAAACGGTGTAGTGAGGTGGTTCGTTGATTCCATCCTTTCGTTCACGACTGAACGTCACCAGCCGTTTGGTCTTCGGGTCGTAGTCAAACGGCAGCGCTTGATGGGTGAGGTTCACCGTGCCGACGACTTTCTTTTCGGACATGGAGACCCAATAAAGCATGCTTGGGAATTGTGTCTCGCGCGAGCTGCCGCCTTCGTCTGAGAACGTCATCAAAACCAATTGTTCGGGTCCGCCTACGGGAATCACCGACACCAAATCTTGGCTTGCTTTCTTTTTGCGAAAACCGACGCCTTGCTGGGAGAAGGTTTTCAAGAAGTCGGGCGTCGTGCCTAAAGCGGATACCTTCGATTCGCCAAAGGTCGTGAACGAGACGACGGCGTCACCGGAGTCTGAAAATTGCTCAATCGAAGGAAGATCAGGTGTTTCGGCGGGACGGGCACCTTTGCTGACGGCCGTTTTTATATTCCGTTTAACTTTTTTGACATAAACCCGATCACTTCTGCTCAAGCGTTCCAGCGGCACTTCGATTTCGTTTAGGTCAAACTTGATCAGTTTTACCTTCTCATTATCGTAGCTTTTCAAAGCCGCCACGACACGGAAGCTGCCATCGGCGCTGGACCATCTCCGGTCAAAATCCATAGCGTCGACTTCGTGCATCCGGCGGATTTTGGTGCGATCAAAGATCCCCTCTTTTTCTTTTACAAAGGTGTAGGAAGCGCGGACTTGCTTCTTTTGAACCTCAAGCACCACTGCGTCTTTCCATTTTCCAAGGTGGTAAATCTGGATCTCTTCGTCGACCTCGGGCATCACTTGGCCGTAAGTCGAACTGATCAAAACGGAATAGACAAAAACACAAAGCAAAATGCTGACGTGCCTGACGTCGACGCGCAAGAAAGTGCAATCCATTGGAAATCGGAACCAAAACTGGGAGGGAATTAACTTCAACCAAACATCTTCATTATGTAATGTCGGCAGCGGTGAAGCAATATTTCTACAAGTTTTGATGAACTAATATTGAAGCACGCTGAACAGCGGGTACTTTTTCAATCGTTGTTTGCCGTCGAGGAAACCGAGTTCGATCAAAAATGCGCAACCTGCGACGGTGGCTCCGCAGTCCTCGATCATCTTGCAACACGCCTCAACGGTACCGCCGGTGGCCAGTAGATCATCCACGACCAGCACGCGTTGGCCTTCTTTGACGCCATCGACATGCATTTCCAGCGTATCCGATCCGTATTCTAAATCGTAGGTGTAAGAATGTTTCTCATAGGGGAGTTTTCCCGGTTTGCGGATAGGGACCATGCCAACGTTCATTTTTAGAGCCAACGGTGGCGCGAACAAGAAACCCCGCGCTTCGGCCGCAGCGATAACGTCGATTTTTTCGTCGGCAACCAAGGCCGCCAATTGGTCGATCGCCGCTTCGAAGGCCGCTGGATTGAGCAGCAGCGGCGTGATGTCTTTGAACATGATTCCTGGCTTGGGGAAGTCAGCAACGTCGCGTACGTAGTCACTCAAATTAATCGGTGCATCGCTCATCAAAGGGCTCTCCGGGGTGGTCAAAAATTACGCGGATAATATAACGCCCGCAATCGGCAACGAATAGGTACGGACCCGATGCAGCGAGCTCATGCTCTAAGTTTTATTTTTTTTGCAGTGCTCTTTCTTGGAAAATGTTCGGTTAAAATGGAGACATCAAATTTTGTTTGACCCATCTCCCAGATTTCCGGTGGAAACTATGACAACCAAAGCCTGCTTATTGACGGTCTCTTGTTTACTTCTGTGGCTCTTGATTGGCCAACTTCAATTTTGTGCGCTCGGTCATGCGCAGGAAACTGGCGGCTCGAGCAAAGAAAAACTCTGGTGCCAATACGAAGGGACCCAAGGCCCAGGAGTGGGGCTTCATATCGTTTTGCTCTCTGGTGATGAAGAGTATCGAAGCGAAGAAACCATGCCGATGCTTGGGCAGCTATTGGCCAAGCACTACGGGTTTAGATGTACGGTCTTGTTTGCCGTCGACCCAGAATCGGGTGAAATTGATCCAGATAACCAAAACAATATTCCCGGAATTGAGCTGATCGACGATGCAGATCTGATAGTGATGGGGTGGCGTTACCGACAGTTGCCGGACGAGGATATGAAGCATTTCGTGGACTACGTGGAATCGGGGAAACCAATCATCGGCTACCGCACGTCGACCCACGCGTTTGACTACGATGATGACAGCAAAAGCCCCTATAAAAAATATGGAAACCGTAGCACCGAAGATTGGATCGGTGGATTCGGACAGCAGATCTTGGGGGATACTTGGATCGCGCACCATGGACACCATGCCGTCGAAAGCACGATGGCGATCGCCGATGAACAGAACAAAGACCATCCGGTGATGGCGGGCATCGATAAAATTTGGGGACCCACAGACGTCTATGCGATCACGCATCTGCCCGATTCGGCAACGGTGTTATTGAACGGCCAAGTGTTGTCGGGGATGTCGGCTGATGACAAACCGGTCGAAGGCGCCAAGAACGATCCGATGATGCCGGTGGCTTGGGTGATGCAGCAACCTCTACCCCAAGGTGTGACGCGCAGGGTGTTCTGCACGACGATGGGTGCCGCGACGGATTTTGAAGACGCCGACCTACGCCGTTTGGTCGTCAACGCATGTCTGTGGGGGCTGAAGTTGGAGTCGAAGATAGAGGCCGATTCGTCCGTAGATGTCGTGAATGAGTTTAAGCCAACGGAATTTGGGTTTAAGAAATTCAAAAAGGGTGTAAAACCTGCTGATCACCAAATTGATGTGATGAAGTGAACCTAGTCTTGGAGTGGATGAGGCCACGAGGCCGGCCCCTCCATTAACTTCAAATGGATCGTGCTAACGCCCCGCAGGAATCGTGGCCTCGTCCACTACCGCAAAGTTTTTTCAACAATAGCAGATGATTTCACTAATTGGCCTTAATCGAACGCAGCTTTCAGAAGCGTTGGAGTCTGCCGGCGTTCCGTCGGCGCAGCTGAAGATGCGTGCGCAGCAGATTTCGCATTGGATTTACGTGCGTGGTGCGACGTCGTTTGACGAGATGCTGAACCTGAGCAAGCAGCTGCGCGAGCAGCTGAAGAAAGAGTTTACTGTCGCGTTGCCTGAGATCGTTGAAGAACAAGTATCGGTGGATGGGACACGCAAATGGTTATTGCGGTTTCCCGCTGGCGGTGCCGATCGCCCTGCCCCGGTCGAAGTCGAAACGGTTTACATTCCCGAAGCCGAACGGGGGACGCTATGCGTTTCCAGTCAGGTTGGGTGTTCGCTAACATGTACGTTCTGTCATACCGGCACGCAGAAGATGGTTCGCAATCTCGACGCCAGCGAGATTCTGGCTCAGGTTCTTTTAGCGCGGCACCGTCTGGGTGACTATCCCGATGCCGAAATGGATCCGGAGATTATCGCGCCTTTGTCGGGCCGCAAAGTCTCGAACATGGTGATGATGGGTATGGGCGAACCGCTGTTCAATTTCGATCACGTAAAACAAGCCCTTCTGATTGCGCTCGACGATGAGGCGTGCGGGTTTTCGCGCCGGCGAGTCACGCTTTCAACGTCAGGTGTGGTGCCAGGGATTGATCGGACGGCCAAAGAGATTCGTTGCATGTTGGCGATTTCATTACACGCGGTAAACGATGATCTGCGCGACGAACTGGTGCCTATCAATCGTAAGTACAACATTGCGGAATTGTTGGACGCGTGCCGGCGATATCCTTTGGCCGCAAATTGCCGAAGAATTACTTTTGAGTATGTGATGCTCAAAGACGTCAACGATAGCCTAGAAGAGGCACGTGAGTTGGTGCGTTTGCTACGCGGCATTCCGGCGAAGGTGAATCTTATTCCGTTTAACCCTTGGCCGGGATCGAAGTACGAGTGTTCTTCGAAGAAGCAAATAGGAAGATTCGCCAATTACTTAATGGAACAGGGATTTGAATCCCCCGTCCGAACGCCACGTGGCCGTGATATTTTTGCCGCTTGTGGGCAATTAAAAAGTGCGACCGAGAAGACGATCGCACTGAAGTGAGTTTGGTAGTGGATGAGGCTACGAGTCCCGCCGCTGCATTACCCTGAAATTGATGTGTCGTTTTATCGCTCCGCTGGACCTCGTTGCATCGTCCACTACGTTTGCGACGTTAACCAGCCAGTCGTCTTGCGATGCGGTTGGTTGGCACTGCTGCATCCTTTGTTTGTTGGAAGTGATACTGCATCACATACGCGTCTTCAACGGTGTCGTCGTAGTAGTCACGCAGGACAGAGGTCGCTTGGAAGCCAAGGTTGCGGAAGAAAAGTTGAGCGGCGAGGTTGGTCTCGCGGATTTCCAGCGAGATTCGGTTGCGGCGTTGTTGCGAGAGCTTGCCCAGAAGTTTGTTGACCATCTGCTGTCCAACGCCGCGGCGACGAACGTCAGCACCGACTGCAAAGTTGAGCACATGAAGTTGGTCACGGTGTAGTTCATAGATCATGAACCCAACGACCTTTTCGTCGTATTCGGCGACCATGCCGATACAATTACGCTGACGCAGGCAGCGGATGAAGTCTTCCTCAGACCACGGGAATTCAAAGCTGCTTTGTTCAATCTCTAGCACCTCTGGCATGTCTCGCCGAATCATCCAGCGAATATGCACGTTCATGTCGAAGTCCCGTTTAGCGTCCATCAATGACATCCTTTGTCAAAATGTGGGTTGTCATTCCAACCCGTTGTTAGGAATCCATTCCGTCAACCGCCGCGTGGTGATCCGATAATCAAACACGCCGTTAATACAGCGCTGATGAATTGCTTTATTGAATCGTCTTTGCGGTGGTCAATTCTCTGCTCGCAGTCAATCCAAGTGACTGACGGTCCTGTCGGTCACCTCTTTGTTTGACTCCTCGGAGATTATCAGAATGACGCTTCAGTGCCAACATGGAACCCGCGAAAAAATGGAGCCGTGAAGGCTTTAAAGGGACTTCGTTTTTCTGCAATTTTTTCAAGAATCATCTAAAGTTAAAGCGAATCAGCAAAGACTGCTATTGTTCTTGAATATGTCAGGCGAATTGAGGGTGTCGGAATTGAAATTTATCGTTTGATTGCCCTTCAACGGCAGGATTCGCGGGGCTGTCATCGTTTGTTTTGGACTGCTTGCATCTATTGTTTGCTATTCCATCTAACGTATATGTCGATCAAAATCGTCACAATAGTTAAAGTGGTCGCGTGGCGAATTTCGATAGACCACGAATAGGCTCAAATGGATTTCCCGCCACGTTCTATCGTTTGAGCGATTTGCGAACTCCACAGTATAAACATCCCGAATGAATCAGGATGTCTTTGAAGTGTTGACATGGCACGAAGAGAATTTTCCAAGGTTGGAAAGAAGTTTTAAATGTTATCCACTGCGTTCATAATCGTAGCCGTGACATGCATCATCGCCAGCTGGATTTATTCCATCGCATTCCTCACGTTGGTCGTTGAGAATCATCGTTTTTGGCGAGTTCACCAAAAGAAGCCTGCCCCGAGTACCCACACGTACCCAAGGGCCAATGTGATCATTCCTTGCAAGGGAATGGAGCACCAGCTGCGCGAGAACCTGACTGCCTTCTTGCATCAGGATCATCCGAATTTCGAGATCACTTTCGTCGTTGAACGAGCCACTGATCCTGCTGTTCAACTTATTCGAAACCTGCAAAAAGAAAATCGCTGTATTAAAACGAGGTTGGTGGTCGCCGGTCGCACTGAAGAGTGCGGTCAAAAGGTTCACAATCTTCGCAGGGCTACCGAAGATCTTCCCATCGACGTCGATGTGCTTGTTTTCGCTGATTCAGACGCCAATCCCAAAAGTACGTGGCTGCGTTGGATAGTCAATTGTATCGGACGAGAGAATTTGGGAGCGCGGACGGGATACCGCTGGATGATTCCCAAAAACAAAAAGCTTCCCACACTGCTTGGCTGTACGATCAACAACGCGCTGGCTTCGTTTTTAGGACGCGGCAAACACTATTTGGTTTGGGGAGGTTCTTGGGCCGTTCATCGCAACATTTTTGACGCGGTCGGTATCCGCGAGGCTTGGTCAGGTGTGTTGAGCGATGATCTTGTCGCCAGCCGAGCATTGAAGACGGCGAAATTGGAAATCGAATTTGAGCCGCAATGCGTTTGCACCACGATGGTGGATTTCAACTGGTATACGTTGACCGAGTTCATGCGACGCCAGCTACTGATCGGTCGCCGGTATTCGCCTCTGTATTGGGTTGGTTCGTTGGTGGTCGTGGTGACGTCTCAAATTGGTTTTTGGGGAGGACTGTTGGGCGGTATCTGTGCGGTGTCAGCCGGTTATTCGATCGGATATTGGGCCGTGCTATCTTCGGTGGGGCTGTATCTGTTGGGAATCGCCCGAGCCGTCGTTCGCCAAAACATTGGCCGCAGCAACGATCATACTTGGCGAAGATATCGCCGAGCGCGAAAGTTCGACATGTTTTGCGGCCCTCTTACCGGAGTTGTGACGGCAGTCATGCTGTTGGCCTCAGCTTTTGGAAATACGATTTCTTGGCGCGGAATTAGCTACTTTGTGGGCCGCGGTGGACGCGTGCTGCTGGTCGGTCGTAAATTGGAAAGTGCGCAGTGGCCTATCGACACGCGCGAAGGTCCTGTTCCGCCAGGATTCAAAGGTCACCCTCATCATAGAACGGTCACTGCCAACGCGACGGTAACACGCGAATCGGCGAAAGCTGATGCCAGCAACAGGCATTCAGGCGGTGATTCTAAAGTCGCCTGACGTTGGGTGGCTGTTGAGTCTCGAGCCTCATTATTTATGTGTTTGAGTGCACCTCCATCGAGGACGCGAAGGCAATCATATCAATCAACACTTGAACATCAAAACCCAATCCATTCTCGATTGAGGACGGTTTTGATCAGCAGGAAGCTACCATGAAAGTATGTCTCTGGGACACGCGCGTAAATGATGTCCAAAAAGATTTTGCCGGAGGGATGGGCGTTGGGATGCCGACAGGAGCAGGTGGTTTGCGCAGTAGGTTCATCCGCCACATGTACAAACGTGACGTACGACCGACGGCGCTTAACTTCGCGTATCTTGTTGCGGTGTTGAAGCAACTGGGGCTCGATGTGCAGTACCGTATTGATGAGATCGTGCCGGCGGATGTTTTTATTTTCAATCCGGCGTTGTTGTCGTTAGATCTGGAGATGCAAACGATTGAGAAAGTGTCCGCGCAATTCCCCAAGTCCAAGATCTTGATCGTCGGCCAAGTCGCTTACGCCATGGCCGATACGATTGCCGAGTCCCAAGCGGAAAATTTGACGGTGGTGAAGGGAGAACCGGAACAATTGTTGTTCAAATGGGACGAGGTTCTTCAGACGAGCGACCGCGTTTTCGATGTCGGGGGAGTGGCCGATTTAGATTCGTTGCCCATTCCCGACTGGTCCTTGTTCGAGTTCAAAAAGTACCGCATCCTCTATGACTTCTGGCGATTTCCTTCGACCTATATCCAGCAGAGCCGTGGTTGCACGTTCAAGTGCAATTATTGTCCCTACATCATGATCGAAAGCAAAACGCGTTTTCGAGATCCTGTCCTCGTGGCTGCAGAGATGCAACATGGCATTGATCGTTACGGATTTGAATCTTTCAAATTCCGTGACCCTTTGTTTGGATTGAATCGGAAAAAAGCGCTGCAATTGGCTGATGAGATTGGCCGGTTAAGCAAACGCGTGCAGTTTTCAATCGAAACGCGCGTCGATCTGATGAAAAAAGAGACGCTTGAGGCGCTCAAGGCGGTGGGGCTTACCAGCATCACAATCGGCATCGAAACACCTGATGAACACACGCTGAAGAAGTACGACCGTGTTGCCATTAATGATGATCGCCAGCGGAATTTTGTCAGCACCTGTCGCGCGATGGGCATCCGCACGGTCGCGGGCTTCATGGTGGGTTTCCCGGATGACACAACCCAGAGCATTTACGACGTGTTAAATTACGCGCGTAAAGTAAATCCAACCTACGCCAACTTCAACATCGTAACGCCCTACCCCGGCACGCAATTCTACAACGAAGTCAAAGATGACGTAGCCGACTTCAACTTTCAACGATACTCGGTCTATCAGCCGGTCATGAAGTACAAGAATCTGACGGCCGACCAGGTGAAGGAACTGCACGGCAAGTGTTTTTCGAAGTTCTACTTCCGTTCGAGATACTTCAAAGAGAACGGCCGATTATTGTGGCCGCAAATTGACCGCTTCTTGCCGGCTGCAAAAGCGGAATCAGTATCGCTGGACCAGAAAAAGGAAACGCATCGGTCGGCCGCTTAGGGAGGCCTATTCGTTCCAGATTATGCGCAGGCACCGCCGTCAACTGCGCATCCTTTGTTGATTTGTCGAGATTGTTCAGTTCAACATTCTTTGGTGCGATCGGCATGCTACGGCGTGCTTAACCTTCGGACGATTCCCTGTTGATCGAGCATGATCAAGTACGGTGCCTCGTTTACTCCGCTTCTTTCGATCCAGTCAACCGAAGTGGGGCCATCGACAACTCTGAAATTGGGGTACAGTTTTTTAAGCGCGACAATTTCTTCGACCGTCAACTCTGATACCGAAACCAAAAACACTGTTGTCGACCACCGATCGAACAGCCGGGAATCGGCAACGCGCACGAGTGCTTCATTCGGTTTCTCGCTGTCGGGGTCCCAGAAAATGATGACTGTTTTTTCTTTCTTGGAAGGCTCGATTTCAGTTCCGGTCACATCAACACCAGAGACTGAGAACTTTTTTCCCATCAGATTGACGCGTTTGGTTAGTCTTTCGACCTTTTCAAGCACGTTGTCGCGGATTTTCGGATTACTTTGGCGGGCAATTGAACTGAACTGGTCAAGTATTTTTAGTGCGACATTGGCGTTCCCGGCTTGCAAGTATTGCTCGGGCACCGTCAGTAATAAATCGTAGGTTTTCACCGATTGAGGCGGCGTCTTTTGAATTTGCTTAAGTAAATTGATCGTTTCGGCTTCGAATTTGGTGCCTGACTTTGGTTGGACAAAGGAGTCCTGATAGTAGTAGGAAAAATTGGGATAGTCGATTAGGGTCAAACCCAAGTCGGAGAGTCGCTGCTGATCTGAGATCGCAAGTTTTTCTCCCATCAGTTGTAGGAGTTGCCCCGCTGCTGTTTTATCAGTGCTATTCACGTAGTATTTCAAGCATGAGTTGTAACATGAGATCGCTGTGGCTGGTGGAACTGGGGTGGTGTCCTCAATCGCATTGATGACTTCTACCGCGTCTTCGTAAATATCCGCTTCAGGCGCAGAGGCCAGTGCGGTCATGTAGGTGACAACAACTAAATATTGGTGTTTGTCGGTTTGAGTTAGTGTCCCCGAAGACTGGGCGACTCTCTTTTTCAACATGTCCAAATGCGGAGCCGGATCCAAGCCACTCTCGGCCATCATCACAGCTTTGAGCGCAAGCAGCGCCAACATTTTCTCTTCAATCTTTTCACTATAATTGTTTTTTTGATTGAGCAGGTAAGTGCATCGTTCAATCATCCAATTGACTTTATCGATGCGAACTGGCAGAGAGGATTCTGCAAAATCTGCGGGAATGGTAACGGCCGTGATAAAGTCCTGCTCCTCGGATTCCCCAGAATCAAACTGAGATGTAGGGGCCTCGATGGAAGACGGTAGCGATTCGTTCCCCAAGGATCTGATGTAAAAGATGAGTCCACCGATCAGCAGTACGCCGGCGACGATTGAGGCCAATCGCGAAAGCGGCATCCCAGTTTTCTTAAAAACCTTATCGTTTAATTTCTTAAAGCGGCTTCGACGCTTACGTTTCTTGCCCGACTTAGATTGCTCTTTGGTCTTAGGTAGCTCGTTCGATTTAAGCTGTTCGCTCGGCTCAAGCTGTTCGCTTGGTTTAAACTGTTCGCTTGGCTTAATTCCCTCGCTGGGGGTGCGTGGCTCGCTTTGCTTGAGTTGCGCGGCGGGCCTTTCGTACTTGCGGTGTTTACGTTGCTTGCTCATAAAGTGTTTCTTAAATATGATGTGGTTTTTCAGCCCGCCGTTTTCTTGTTTCAGGCGTGCCCCTGAGTTCAAGAATCACTTTTCGCAAATTTTACATCTTGTTCTCCGTCCAATTTTATCAAGCAGCGTTCCTGTTTTCTATCCTTAAACGTTGAGTTCCTCAAATTTGAGGCGGGGGCAACGACGTTGATTTGAGAATTATATTGAATCCTAAAATTCGAGCCGCGTTTGACCGCAGAAGCGTTTGGAGTCTCTGCATCGGTTTGGCTGTCTTGGCAATCTCGGGATGCGGTGATTCAGCTTCTCCTGTCGCCAAGCCGCGCTCTTCGACGAAAGCCTTAGTCACGGCGAACGAAGAAACCTACCAGACCGCGCCGATACCGACGGAGGATTCGCCGCTTGTTCTGCAAAGAAAGGAACGTTCCCTTGAATTGTCTTTTGTCCACAAAGATCATTTTGCGGTGCTATTGATTGACGCCGTGCAGATCTATCAAAACCCAGATTTGCAGGAGTTTGAATGGGCGCGACTAATTCGACTTCTTCAACCCTACTTAGGTCGGAAGAATGCCCATCCCAGCAAGCTTTCTGCGGTTTGGATTTTGTGCGATCGCGAGATTGCAGATGCGGCCAAGGCGGAAGAGGCAAAGGAATCTGACTTCGTTGTCTTCGTTGTGGAATTTCTTGAGCCCTTTGACAAAGACGAACTTGCAAGAGTGATGAAAACGCGCGGCGAATCTGAAACCGATGACCGAGACAGTCAGTGGCGTTCCAAGATCGAAATACGATCAGAAACGCAAGTCGCTGTTGGTACCGCGGCGATGTTGGAGAAATTGAACTCGGCTGACGGCAAAGGGGATTTGGCTGAGGCTATTTCCAAAGTCGACGCGGATGTCGATGTGGCGTTGAGTCTCTCGTTTGAGCCCGTTCGAGGTGCGCTCAAAGGCGTGATGGCGACTGCTACACAATTTTTGGGCGCTGATATGAAACCTCTTTTACAGCTGCCAACATCGGCGCGACACTTCGATGCTTCGTTGTCGTTGTCGGCCAGCCAACTATTGACAACTGAACTGAAGATGTCCTCAGAAGACGCTGCTGAACAGGTCACAGAAGTTTGGGCCAAGCTGCTTGATTCGGGCAATATTGGGCAATTGCTAACGCTGTTTAGTTTCCAGTACGGAACCCAGAAACGAATGTTTAAATCGCGCAGCCTTCCTATGCTCAACAAGATCAGCCGACAGATCGAGGCGTCTGGTTTGTACCAAGTGCGCAGCGCAGGTTCGGTCATCCAATCAGAGTTCACGCGTCCACGTGATTTTGGGAAGTTTCTGCAAACAGGTGTCGAAGACATTGAACGAACGCTGTCGCTGCGGACGCGGATGAAATGGATGAAAGATGTTGCCAAGGCGCTGAAGTCTTACGAGAGCCTTCACGGTCACCTTCCGGCACCAAATTTTCGGCTTCAAGCAAAGCCAGAGTTCGCAACATTCAGCTGGCGTACCGAGCTTTTGCCGCTAATGGGATGGCAAAGAATCTTTGACCGGTATGACTTTAAATCTCCGTGGAACAGTGAAGCCAATAAGCGGCTTCACAAATATGTTCTTCCACAATTGCACAACAAAATACTCATGGAGCCAATGTCTCCAATGTTCCCGGTCAATGCTAATTGGATGTTTCCGAATCGGGACACGCCGGCAAAAATTTCTTCGATCTCCGATGCGCTCGATCAGACGGCGATCGCTTTAGAAGTTCGAGTCCCTGACGAATATCAATTCGTTCAGCCAACGGATTTAACGTCCGATGGTCTATCGCTGTGGGGACGCGAGGACGAGGCGGGTGTGATTTTTATCGACGGCGAATTCAACGTCCGCGTCGTGGCGAAAACCGAAGAGAACATGAAGGCGGTTTTGACCATCGACGGTGGAGAGTATTTGAGAAAATCCAGTTTCATTGAAGTCCTCGGGTTCTCTCAGGATTAAGGCATCTTTCCGGAATCGGCTCCAGATCGGCCCCAACTACGGGAACCCCATACGTTGCACGACACCTGCTTCGTCGAGTCTGATTGAATAGGGCACTTGTTCGATTCCACATTTTTCGAACCAATCCTTTGCCGTTGGCCCGTCCACGATCGTAAAATTTGGATCCAACTTTCTCAGGACGCTGATGTCCTCCTCTTGCAGCTCAAATACCGATGCTAGATAGGTTGTGGTGGACCACCCTTCGCGTAAGGGGGAGCCTGCCAGGCGGCGCAGCGCGTTCACCGATCTTTTGCTGTTTGGGTTGAAGAAGATGATCATTGTCTGCTCTTTCTCGGGAGGTCCGATCGTTCTCCCCGCGAGGTCGAGACCTGACAGGGGGAACGTGTTTCTGAACAGTTCGATGCGAGTCTTAAGCCTTTGCATCTTTGGGAGCATGTCGTCGCGCGTGCGGGCATCGCTGGCAGACGCTGCAGACTGCAGCTCTTGCAGAACGGTGAGAGCGACCTCCTGATTTCCCGCATGTAAATGTTTCTCCGGCACATTCATCAACACGCTGAGTGTCTTCAGCGACCGAGGAGGAGTCTTTTCGAGTTGGTTCAGCAATTTGTTTGTTTCGGCTTTCCAACTGTCTGCTGACAACGCTGTGCTGATCGCTCCATGGTAGACTTCATAGAAATTCGGGAAGTCCACCAACGAAATGCCGTGGTATGCCACCTCTGGTTCTTCTGCCATTGACATCTTTTCACCTAATAACTGGAGAAGCTTGCCGGCTTTATCCCTGTCGTTGCTGTCTTCGTAGTACTTCATCGCTGTTTGATAGCAGCTGGTCGCTTGAAGTTGCGGAACTGGAGTTGTCTCGTTGATTGCACTAATCGCCGCCTCCGTTGGAGCATAAAAATCTGAGTCGGGGTCCGCAGCCAGTACTTTCAAGTAGGTCGAAACCAATAGATATTGATACTGATCTTGCTGTTCCAATGCACCAGAGACTTGATCGAGGCTGTTGAGGAATTGATCTAAAGTCTCTGTAGGATCAATTCCATTTTTTGCGACGGTCATCACTTTAAGAGACAGCAACGCCAATCGTTTTTCTTGAATCTGATCGCTGTATTCGCTCCCCTGATTCAGCAATTGATCGCAACGACCAATCTTTGCATCAAGTTTCTCGATCTGGATCGGGAACGCAAATTCAAAGAACCTTTCTGGTATCGTAATTGCTTGCAGAAAGTCCTCTTTTTTCTCTAGCTTAGTTTTTTGGACGGCCGTTTGTTCTTCACCTCGCAAGGCGTATTGGAGTGCCCAGCCCAAGCCAACTAAAAAAACGATGATCGTTGCGACTCGCCAAACCGGCATTCCGGTTAGTGAAAACACCTTGTCCGAAAACTTTTGATAACGGGTGCGTCTGGAACGGGGTTTGTGATTGGGTGTGCTCATAAAACGAATAGTTCCAAAACAAATTTGTTCTTTCAATCACAACCCGAATGCGTGAGCACGGGAGCTATGATTTCTGCTAAACCCCGCGGGTACGCGTTCGTGCTAATATCGAAAATTCCTAACGCGTTCGAGCGACTAAATCAACAATCTGCTGACGCCAAAACGGCCGGTATTGCGGGGGCATATTTCCAAAATATCGTAGCCAAAACATCGTAGCCTCGCATGAAACTATCTTAGTTCAGGCCCTATGCTGGATTCTACCACTTCTCTGTGCAAATCACAAAATCACCTTATGGATTAGCTGTAATTTGATGTAGTCGCGATTGGTTGTTTTCGTCAAAACCTTAAGTTCACAGAAGAATGGGGCATCAGCGAGGGACCCAGGAGGTGCGTTCGAAGATCGGAGCGGAGGTCGATCGGTTTACATCTTCCCTGAAGCAACGCGACTCTCGTTCCACTGCACGCCCATCATCGTGCAATTGATGCCCGAACCGATTCCCAGCCAAGCAATTTTCTGGGCGGGCTTAAAGAAATTCTGCTCGCAACCGATCGCAAAAGCTGAAGGAAGAGCGGCGGCACCTGTATTGCCCAGAAACTGAAACGTGGGAAAATCGTTTTCGGGATCTAAATTCAACGACTCCAACATAAGTTTTCGGTGGGCCGTGCCTACTTGGTGGCAGACCGTGGCGTCAATCGAATCAATGGACCACTGCGACTGTTGTAGAAACTGATGAAAGTTTCTTCTGCCGGTGTCAATTCCTTCACGCATGAGAACCTCGGAGTCGGTTTGCATTAAAGGTTGCATTTCAGCGCCGGCTTGGTCTTGGTCGCTTTGGCAAAGGTCGTTGTACTTGGTGTTGGCCAGCGTCGTCGCTGTGGTCAGCCGATTCTGGGTTTGGCTGATCGATTCATGCGTCAACACAACCGCTGCACTGGCCGAGCCAATCGTCAGACTGGCGATGGCATTCTTGATCGTTTTGCGAGTCAACGATTGGTCTCGATTGAGCGCAGCGATCGTGGCTTCGACCAACTGCCGACCACCCTCGCTTCCTACGATCAGTGCCGATTTGATCTGCCCTGATTCAATCATGCAGGCGGCTTGGATCATTCCCGTAAGAATCCCCAGGCATGCGTTAGAGATGTCAAACACCAAGCAGTTCGATGGTAGTCCCAATTGATGGTGAACGGTGCAGGCGGTCGCCGGTTCGAGGAAGTCACGGCAAACGGAGCCATGAATCAGGCAATCGATTTCGATCGCGTCGTTATTTGCGGCATCGAGTGCCAGTCGCCCGCTGTTGACGCTGACCTCACTCGGACGCGTGCCCGGTGCCCAAAAGCCCCGTTGCTCAATACCCGTCATCAACTCCAAACGCCCTGCCGGAAGCTTCAATCGGCTGTACAAAGGCTCCAGTTTTTCTTCGACCTGTGCCGAAGTCCAAGTCTCAGTCGGTAACGTGCAGGCTAAGGATTCGATGCAGACGTGTTTGAAGTTCATCAATTTATGGTGTGGAAAGAGGGGCAGAAAGCGCGCTCAAAAGATTCGAATTTGGCTATGGCAACCGAATTTCTATCGTGTAGCACCAGAAGAAAATACCAGTTGTGCTAGCGTTTCGCAAATGCTTGCACAAGATATGGTGTGCTTTAGCAAAGCATCGCAAAGATGCAGGGAATTCTTGACCTCTACAAATTCGATGACAGAATGCTTTCCATGAGTTGCAAATGATTGCAACATTTCAAATTTATATGGAACACATCGACGTTGCCAATGGTGACATCGGACAATGCAAGGAAGCGTTGGGTTTTAGCCCCGTTCCATGTATGTCTTTTATGTCCCAAGTGCAAAACTAGAACTTGAATGCAGGTTGATACCATAACAGCGAATTAATCGCAATAACGTTCTTGGTCCTGAAAAAAGCTCTTTGACCACAAATTTTTTGGCAAGTATTGGTCAACGTGGGTGGGTTACATCACAACTTTCGCAAATCCAATCGAGACCCTCTTATCCCGGTTGAGATTTCACTTGCCAACAGAGACCCACGAAGGGTCAAGAAAGAAACAAGGAGTTTTTATATGCATCGCAAGCCACTGATCGGAATTAACGCAGACTACCGTGCCGCACAAGGAAACCAACCTGCATTGTCGGTTATTACATCCGGATACTACGACAGCATCGTTCGAGCCGGTGGTATTCCTATCGTTGTCCCGCCGTTGGAGTGTGAAGATGACATTCAAGCATTATTGAAAACGCTTGACGGATTTGTCTTGGTCGGTGGTGGAGACTTGGATCCACGCCGTGATGGTTTTATGCTGCATCCGTCGGTTCGTCCGATGGACGCGCGACGAGAGCGTTTTGATCGCAAGTTGATGCATACGATCGCCGATGAAAAACTGCCTGTGTTGGCGATTGGCGTCGGCCACCAGTTGCTGAACGTAACCATGGGCGGCAATTTGTTTTTGCACATTCCTGAAGATGTTCCCTCTGCGATTCCACATCGTGACGCACAAGATAAAGGGCACCGCCACAGCCTGGACATCGTCACCGATTCACTGATGGAGCGTGTTTACGGCGACGGAGAGATTCGCGTCAGCAGCCGCCACCACATGGCCATTGACGAATTGGCCCCTGGCTTCCGCGTCACCGCGACTTGCCCTGACGGTGTCATTGAAGCCATCGAAAGCACAGACGAACAGTGGATCGCAATTGGAACTCAGTTTCACCCGGAGAACGAAGCTGCCTCGGCACTTGACGGTCGAATCTTTGAAGAGTTCTTGGACATGATTCGCGAACCGGACGCTGTGGCTCTGGTAAAAGTTGCCGCGTAGTCCCAGTTGCTGCTGGTAACAGTCGCCGATCTGTATTCAAATTAAAAAGACCGCCGTTGGTTCTCTTCGGCGGTCTTTTTCGTTCTGAAGTCTCGATTGTGCGCGTGTTAGGTTCACGAGCCTACTACCAGTAGAATTTATTCGTCGTTCTTGAGAGAAACAGGAGCAAGTGATGGCTACCCCCGAGGTCTGCATCGACAGTGTCGCTGGCTTGCGTGCCTGCGAGGCCGCGAGCGTGCACCGAATCGAACTATGCTCTGCGTTAGCGTTAGGTGGACTGACGCCAAGCGCCGCGATGATGCAGCTGGCCGGGAGAAGTTCCCTAACTGTTTTCGCCATGATCCGTCCGCGCGCCGGTGATTTCATGTTCAATCGCATTCTTTCCTCAATGCGTAAACGTTGCCCAGCAAAACGAACACGGCACCAACACCTGACGTAACAGGCCGACGGTAGCTTTCAAAGGCAATAGTCATTTCGATCTCGCAAGATGGTTCGCGAAAAAAAAAGCTGCGTCTTGATACCTCAGGACGCAACCTTTCATTGATTCACTACTGCAAGTAGCAGTTTTAGACTGCCAACATTTCTTGCAGCTTCGCCTTTGGAACAGCGCCGACTTGGCGAGCGACAACTTCACCGTCTTTGAAGACGAGAATCGTTGGTACCGCGGCAACGCCGTATTTCATTGCCAGTTCCATGTTCTCTGTGACGTTGATCTTGCCAACCTTGGCGGTGCCCTCTGACTCCGTCGACAATTCGTCGATGACTGGACTGAGCTCGCGG
>CAKZVF010000259.1 GCA_937921995.1 uncultured Pirellulaceae bacterium | reverse complement strand
TAATCAGTCGACAATCGTCAACCTGTTCAACACTCGAATTTAAAAGAAAAGCATTATCGGGGCGACTTAACTCCATCGCGTGTCACCCAATGCTCGTTCCGTTGAACTTGCCTCAATCAGCGATGTGGAGCAGAAGTATATGAACATTCTCTAACCGGTCAACAGCGATCGAACGCCTTTTTAAAATTTTTTAAGAATCACACGAGATGTTATCTTCTTCCCGCAGACTTTGGGTCTTGCGTTGCAATCCACCTGCCTCGGCATATTGTTTTGATTGACCGTGCTACCAGCAATCATACAAGTTCGGTGTGTGGGTTATTAGGTTGCTGAGAGAAGTCGTATTGATTGCCTTTCGACAAAACCTCTCTAGGTCAGCAGCAATCGGAGAAGTTTCACACATTCGTCAGCACGTCGCCGAGGTTTGCGATTGCAAGGTCGACTTCTCGCAACGTCGCCGCGGTCTGCGTGAAATTTGCGTCCTCATCAAATTGATATCCATCGTCGTCGCGGCGAGAAACATTATTGGTTTTCGTTATATTTCCCAAATGTAATGATCCACCGCTTGTCGCAATTGCCGCTCCACCCCGCGCTGAATTGTTCTCGAAATCAACGTTATCTAATACGCTGAAACTGTCGGAGATGAAGAGGCCCCCACCGTCAAAGCGTAGTGCTCGATTTTCAGTGACCCGAACTTTATTGCCACTTGGATTGGAAAACGAAGTGACGACACTACTTTCTCTGCTGGCGAATATGCCGCCGCCACCATTGAGGGCTACATTTTTAGAAATCTGCCCTCCAACGAAACGCAGGCTTCCTCCGCCGGTCAAGAATATTCCCCCACCGTTACCAAGCAGGTGATTCTCCTTTGAAGTAGTGACTTCTCCGGCAAAGTTTCCTCCGCCAGATTCGGCACCAACGATCGTGTTGGACAGTACAGTACGCCCACCCCGAATCGAAATCCCACCTCCATTGCCAGCGCTGTAATTTGCAACGATCTCACTATCGGTCACCCTCAGTTGACCGGTCGTGAATGAAAGGCCTCCCCCATTAACGGCTGCATCTTCGGAAAGACTATTAAGAAGCAACCGGTTTCTCGCAATTTTCGTTCGCAAAACAGTTATGTTGCCAGTAGCTGCTAAACCGCCACCAGAACTGGAAAATCTACCACTTGTTACTGCATTGTTCTCAACGTTCGAGTCAATGACGGACGCCGAACCACCTTCAGAGTAGATTCCTCCACCATCCTTTGAGGTAATATTCCCAGAGACGCTGCTACCACGAATCAAGAAGAATTTTTCGTCATTGTTTGAACGAAAGAACACACCTCCTCCAGATGAATCGTCAAATATTCGCATTCCCTCAATCACATTTACAGCACGATTTTTTTCAACGACAGAATCGACAATTGTTAGATCAGCATTGTCTGTGCTTACACCTCCTCCGCTATACAGGCTGCGATTGTTAGTGATTTCTGAACTAATGATTCTCACGCTTCCATTTACGTGACGAACTCCGCCGCCACCGCCCCACGCAGATATGTTTCCAGAAATCAAGCTGTCTTTAATGGTCAAATCGCTATTGCTGCTAGAAATAGCTCCTCCATATCCTAAAGCGAGGAAACGCTGGGTTCTCCCAGCCTTATTGTTGCGGAAGGTGGATTCTAAAACATAGGTCCCACCACGAAGTCCAACTGACATGGCTCCTGCCGACCCGGTTTCTGAACGGTTTCCTTCGAAGCTTGTATTCGAGAAGATGCCAGTCGTTGATTCGTCACCCACAGAGTAAATCGCACCTGCACTTTGGCGGCCAATGTTTTCTACTAACATTGTGCCGTTTACGACGATGTTAGTTCTCAATGAGTAAATTGCACCGCCGAGTTCTTCCGCTGCATTCTTGGTGAAGGTGGAGTTTTGAATGTTGAGATTTCCGTCCTCGTGGTAAACGGCACCACCTCTTCGATTTGAGAAGTTGTCCTCAAATTTTGAATTTGCGATTAAAAGTTGGCCTTCGTCTTTGTATATCCCACCTCCCCCTCTGAAGCGGGAGAAGGATTGATTGTTTAAAAATTGCGAATCCTTAATGCGTAACGTTCCGCCGCCGATAGAGAGTATCGCTCCTCCATGCTCTTCATTCCCATTGGAGAAAATCAGGTTCGATAGCCTCACGGTTTCCGCAGTATTAATCGCGAAAATTCGTGATTGAAAACCAGCTTCAATGGTCACGTCACTACCACGGATCAACAAGGCATCTGTGATTTCAATTTCACTGCCGTGGAGTACGATGACACCGCCCGCAATTGACGTGTCAAAGTTAATTACGTCACCAGCTGCCTCACCAGCGTCAGCGTCACCAAAAACCGCATTGGTGTTGGCGGCGGTGATCGCTTCTCGTAGGCTGATCAATCCATCGTTGAGATCAACGACGTCCGATGCCGTGTTGACAGTGAAAGTCGCAAGTAGGTTCCGTTTTTCTAACCGCTGGTAGGCCGCCGATGATCGGCCCTTGCGGTTTCTGGAGTTAACGCGTCTGGTGGATGGGATTAGGTCGTCGAGCCATTTCTTAAAAATGTTCATTGCAGCGATCATCAGTAAATACACAAATGTTTGTTTATGTATTTAATAAACGACCAAACCCAGCGCTGCGACAAACCGAAATGGGACCCCACACGCGGAATTTGAAAACCAAGGTCGGCTTGGGGCGGTTGCAACAGTCACCTTGTAAAATGCAGCAAACCCTAAAACATTTTGACCAAATCATCCGTCGTGATAATCGGAATCTCCAGCTTCTCTGCTTTTGCGCTTTTAGATCCAGATCCCGGGCCGGCGACGAGGTAATTCGTTTTTTTGGAGACGCTACCGGTGCATTTGCCGCCGCGCGATTCGACCTCGGCCTCCCAGTGCTTCTTGCCCTCTGGGAACCCGCCGCTGAAACAGAACGTTTGGCCGTCGAGCGTTCCGCCTGACTCAGGCACCGTCGGCAGCACGAACTGCAACAGATCATCAATGTCGTCGGCGTTGGCGTCTAAATATTCGCGGATCGCGACGGCGGTGATCTCTCCAACGTCGTCCACCGCTTCTAGATCTTCCACCGAAGCGGCGCGGATCTTTTCAAAAGATCCAAAGTGATCCGATAGCGCCTTGCCTGCTGCTTTGCCGGCCGAACCGATCCCGAACGAAGCAAACAGTTGCCACAAAGGAACTTCTATTTTGGCTCCCTGCGAAGCTTCAATCGCGGCGTCCAACTGTTCGGCCGTTTGTTTGTCTGGCGAAGGAATCATTCGCACCGCTGCCACCGCCAGCGAAGACTGGCGAACGGTCAAACCTGTCTCCATCGCGTCTTCCACCGTCAACCGATAAAAATCTGCCGGTTTGGAAACTTTGCCGCCTTCGACCAGTTGCGTCACGCGACTCTCGCCCAGCCCCAACACGCCAAAGGTGGACAGGTAGTGGCAGAGTCCGCTGATGTTTTGCGCCGAACACGTGAGGCTTGGGCAAACCAGCTGCAGCATGTCCTCGTTGGCCCCTTCTTTCAGCTCCGTCTTCTCCCCGCAGGCTTCGCAAGTTTTGGGGAATTCGAGTTCGCCCTGCCCTGCGATCACGCCGGTAACCTTGGGGATAATCTTTCCTGCCTTTCGAACGGAAATCGTTGAGCCGATGGTGATTTGGTTTCTTTGAATGAAGCCCGCGTTGTGCAACGTGGCCCGCGAAACGTTCGTTCCCGCCAAGCGCACAGGATCAAAGATCGCCACACCAACAATCTTTCCTGTGCGGCCGGTTTGCCATTCGATCTCACGGATGACAGGGTGAGCCTCCTCTTCACGGAACTTCCAGGCGATTTTGCCTTTGGGGTTTCCGGTGCGCGGGTCGCCGTGGCGTCCCCATTGATCTTGGTCCTCGAGATTGTTGACGCCGATGACGACCCCATCGACTTCGAAATCAAGTTGATCAATCGCGGCTTCGAGTTCGGCCAAACGCTCGAATCGAAATGCTTCGGTTTCAATGTACGGCACGCCTAGTTTCTTCCGACAGAATTCAGCCCTCTCAAGTTCCGTCTTATAAGGCGGATCCGCCAATGCCTCGACCGTGTAGGCGACGAAACTCAGCCGCATCTTCTTCGTTTTTTCCGGGGTCTTGAATTGGCGTATTCCTCCGGCGGCATGGTTGCGTGGGTTGGCACGAAGCTTCTCCCCTTCGGACTCAAGGTGTGTTTGCACTTTTTCAAAATCAGACAGTTTGCAAATCAGCTCGCCGCGCAACGAACATGTCACCGGCAGCTTCAGCTGCTGCGGAATACCCTCCACGAAAGCACACTGCGCCGTTACGTCTTCCCCGTTGACGCCGTCGCGCGGTCGAAGACCGGCTGCCGTTAAATTCCCGTCAACGTAGTAGAGCCCGATGGCAACACCGTCCAGTTTATAAGCCAGATAAAATTCTTCGTCGCCGAAGGTGATGGGGGCGTCTTTATAAGTCTTCCCCGCGATCGTTTGAGTCTGGACGTCGGAAGCATTTTCGCCTGCCCGACTGGTCAGCCATTTGAACAATTGCTCTTCCTGAACCGCGATGTCTTCATGACTGGCCTTCTCGATGGACGTCATGGGCGGATCGTGGACGACTTTCGCGGCAGTGCTGGTGGCCTTAGAGGCGGTCGCCGAATCAAAAATTTTGCTATTGGGCTTGAGTTCCTTCAGCCGTCTCCGCAGCGCGTCATACTCGCCATCGGATACGAGGATTTCTGTATCGGGGTGCAGGCAATCCTCTCCCCGCTCGTACTGCGTGTCCAAATGAGCGATCACGCGTTCGAGATCTTTTGCTTCTTCGGTGGTCTTCTTTGTTTTTGTCATCATTGCAATGCAGAATTGAGTCGTCACGTGACACAATCCAAATTATGGAACCAAATGAACTGGAACTCAACCGTGCAATGGTTTGGTATCCTTGGGTTGAAACCCAAGGCTATCAAAGAGCGTGCCTTTGGCACGGGATTGGTGTTTCCTTCCAATAAAAAAAAGCCCGCCCGAGCAAACATTTGCTCGGGTGGGCTTTTCGTATTTATAAATGGTGAGGAGGAGTACGTCGTCAAGACAAGTCTCGATGACGCACCCTCCAACCACCATTGACCACATCGTTCGCTTCGCCGAAGGAGGACCATCGTTCGGCAGAGCGTGATTCAATCAGCGACTTTAGCCGCTGATGGAGTAAGCTTTGAGACCGTGTTCGCCGAGGTCCAAACCTTCCATCTCTTCTTCCGGGCTGACTCGCAGTCCCAGTGTAAACTTCAGAATCAGTCCTAGGACCAAGCAGAATACAACGGTGAAGACACCAATTGTTGCGATGCCGATCAGCTGTGCTTTCAGCTGTTCCATGCCCGCACTGGCACCGAAGATGCCAACTGCCAAAGTACCCCAGATACCACATACAAGGTGAACACTGATCGCACCGACGGGATCGTCAATTTTGATGACTGAGTCAATCAGGATCACTGCGAAGTAAACCAGAACACCAGCGATCGCACCGATGATGATGGCTTCTAAACCATTCATCTGATCGGCTCCGGCAGTGATGCCGACCAAACCGGCAAGCACACCGTTGAGTGACATTGAAAGATCAGGCTTGCGTCCGTGAACGGTTGAGATCAAGGCTGCTGCAAGACCACCAGCGGCTGCAGCCATCGAAGTGGTTACCAGAACCAGCGAAACCAGTCCAGGATCAGCATTGAGTACAGAACCGCCGTTGAATCCGAACCAGCCGAACCAAAGGAGGAAAACGCCGATCGCAGCAAGTGGCATGCTACTTGGAGCCAACGCCTTCGGGCGACCGTCCACGTATTTGCCGTGACGAGCACCCAGCAGTCCCGCCATCACCAGAGCTCCCCAACCGCCCAC
>CAKZVF010000258.1 GCA_937921995.1 uncultured Pirellulaceae bacterium | reverse complement strand
GGCTCCTGCGTGGTGCTGACCACGCCCGACGCCGAACGAACCATGTGCACTCACTTGGGCATTTCAACGACGTTGAAGAAATCCGAGCTGGACTTTGATCTGCTGGCTCAGTCAAAATGCAGCTACGTCGAAGGTTACCTGTGGGACGCCGAGGATCCGCGAGCGGCCTCGATTGCGACTTTTGAAGAGTGTAAAAAACTAGGCATCCCCGCATCGTTCAGTTTCTCCGATCCGTTTCTCGTCGATCGTTACGGTGACCAATTCAAAGATATCGTCAACGAGTACTGTGATATTATTTTCTGCAATGCGGATGAAGCTAAAATGTTCATGGGTGTTGAGGACATGGATGCTTGTGCTGAAAAATTGGGCGCGGTGTGCGACTTGGTTTTCATCACCGACGGCGGCAAGGGTTGCTACGTGATTGAAAAAGGCAAATCGCAACTGGTGCCCGGATTCAACGTTAAAGCGGTCGACACCGTTGGAGCTGGTGATTCGTTCGCCGGCGGCGTGCTGTATGGCATCACCAACGGTTTGTCCAATGCGAAAGCCGCGCAATGGGGGAACTACTTCGCGGCACAAGTCGTTTCAAAATTCGGTCCGCGATTGGATGAATCTCTGGAATCAAAAAAGGCTGAAATTATCGGGTAGTTATGATTCATTGCCGCCGATGTTGCGTGCTGCTGCTGTTGCTAAGCTTCTGTTTTGTAGGAAGTCTTGAAACGGCAGGCGCCCCGCCTAACGTGATCGTGATCGTTTCGGATGATCAGGGCTGGGGCGATTTCAGTGGCAACGGAAACGAGAACCTATCCACGCCCAATCTGGACCGGTTGGCTCAGGCGGGCGCATCGTTCGAGCATTTTTTCGTTCAGCCGGTTTGTTCGCCAACGCGCGCCGAATTGCTGACCGGACGGTATGCGTTCCGCGCAAACGTGTTCCGCACGTCAGCCGGCGGCGAACGGATGAGCCTTGGTGTGCCCACGATCGCCGATGCACTTTCAGATGCCGGATATCGGACAGCCGCGTTTGGCAAATGGCATAGCGGGGCTCAGTATCCCTATCATCCTTGTGGGCGCGGATTTGATTCGTTCTATGGTTTCGCCAGCGGGCATTGGGGAAATTATTTTGATCCCGTGTTAGAACGCGACGGTCGGTTGATTCAAGGCAACGGATTTCTGGCCGATGATTTAACGGACCAGACGATTAAGTTCGTCGAAGAGGAATCTGATAGGCCTTTCTTTGCCTATTTGGCGTTCAATACACCGCATTCACCGATGCAGGTACCGGATCGTTTCTACGAGAAGTTCAAAAACGCTCCGATCAAACAGCGCGGCACCGCTGCCGACCGCGAAGATCTCCAGCACACGCGCGCCGCACTGGCCATGTGCGAAAACATCGACTTCAACGTTGGTCGGTTGCTGGCCAAGTTGGACCAACGAAAGATCGACGGCGACACGATCGTGATTTACTTCTGCGACAACGGCCCCAATGGCCATCGGTTCAACGGGGGTATGAAAGGCATCAAAGGCACCACCGACGAAGGCGGCGTTCGTTCGCCTCTGTTTGTTCGTTGGCCGGAAAAGATAAAACCCGGTACGGTTGTTTCGCCGATCGCAGGTGCGATAGATTTGCTACCGACGTTGGTCGAGATGACAGAGACCAAATTCGATGCACCGCTGCCTTTGGATGGCAAGTCGCTGTTTCGGTGGATGACCAACCCCGACTCGGCAGTTGAAGATCGACTTCTGTTGAATCAATGGAACGGTCGGGTCAGCGTAAGATCCCAGCAATTCCGGCTGGACAACCGGGGCAAGCTGTTCGATATGGAACAAGATCCCCAACAGCTAAAGCCCGTCAATGAAGCGCGGGTTAACGAGCGACTTATGGCCGCAGCGGAGGCTTGGAGAGCCGAGATTGCGGCGGCGAAAGTGCAAACGCAGCGTCCGTTTACGGTGGGCTACGTCGATTTCCCGGTGACTCATCTGCCCGCCGATGACGCCGTCGTCAGCGGTAACCTCGAACGGTCCAACCAGTTCCCCAACTGTTCGTACTTCACGAACTGGACCTCCGTCGATGATCGCATTGCCTGGCCGATTGAAGTCGATTCCGCCGGTCGCTATCAAGCGACCCTTTATTACACCTGCAAACCGCAGGACATCGGCTGCCAGATCCAGTTGTCCGATGGTGAACACAATTTGACGTTCACGGTCGACGAAGCTCATGATCCACCACCGTGGGGAGCACAACAGGATTTAATTGTGCGACAAGAATCTTACGTCAAAGATTTCAAGGCGTTGAAGATCGGCACGATTGAGCTTAACACTGGCGTCTCACAGTTGACGTTAGAGGCCCTTGAGATTCCAGGAAACGCAGCGGTTGAGTTCCGGCGGCTGACGTTGGAACTGCTGAAGTAAGTTTCACCGCATTTGCGAAACGCCCGGTCCGAAGACATCGGTGCGGTCGAACAGGCCACGGCGAAACGCAATCACTCATCGGCAATTTGTAAAACAGATTTTCCGTAGCGCTTCATCTCAAAAGCAGCGGACAACTTGACGGCGCAACTTGACGCTGGTCTTAGTTTTCGATTTTTATTGTTGTCAGGTGACTGCTAGGACAGTTTATGACGTATGAGAGGGTTCGAACAATGGCTGCTTGATCGGCCATCCATCCTTGTCGTTACATAAACCATTTCGCCCTCACTATCTCCACAACAATTTTGCCGCGGCAACAGCCCATCGGGTGTTCAGCCGAATTGGCAATCATTCGCTAACTCAAACAGAGAGATAAAAGATGCTTAAGCTAAGCTTGTTCAATCGTTGCGCACTGCTATCAACCGCAGTCGCTGGATTAATTCTGCACTCGACCTCCGCCACCGCGCAAGAGTGCCCGCTGTCTTGTCCTCATTCACAGAAAATGGAAGTTGTTCAACAGCAGAATCCAAACATTTCCCTGATTGCCTACAAAGAGGGAACCGAAAAATCGGACATTGTTGATACGGCTGTCGGGGCAGGGAATTTCACAACGCTTGTCGCAGCAGTAAAAGCCGCTGGGCTGGTCGATGCACTCAAAGGTGACGGTCCATTCACCGTTTTCGCCCCCTCGGATGATGCGTTTAAAAAGGTTCCTGCCGAAACGATTGGGGATCTGCTTAAACCTGAGAACAAAGAAGCATTGACCAACATTCTGACTTATCATGTTGTTGCCGGTAATGTGATGGCGGCGGATGTGGTCACGCTAGATTCGGCTAAAACGCTCAATGGAAAATCTCTGAAGATTTCGACCGTCGACGGTAATGTGATGGTCAACGATGCCAAAGTAGTGGCAACGGATATCGTTTGTGGCAACGGAGTTATCCACGTGGTCGATTCGGTCATCATGCCACCGGCCGATGAAACGACGGCGGCCCCAAAAGACATTGTCGACACTGCCGTCGGTGCCGAAAATTTCAAAACGCTGGTAGCGGCAGTCAAGGCCGCGGGTTTGGTCGACACTCTTAAGGGTGAAGGGCCTTTCACGGTCTTCGCACCGACAGATGATGCCTTTGCAAAGGTTCCTGAAGCGACTTTGGCCGAACTTTTAAAGCCGGAAAATAAGGAGAAGCTGCAAGGGATTCTGACATATCACGTTGTTGCTGGCAAAGTGATGGCCGCTGATGTCGTAGGACTCGACAGCGCCGACACCGTCAACGGTAAAAGTGTTGCGATCAAGGTTGTCGACGGGAAAGTTAGCGTCGGCAACGCGTCGGTCGTCGCAACGGACATCGAGTGTGAGAACGGTGTGATTCACGTAATTGATTCAGTTCTAATGCCCTAGAATTGATATTGGTTATCTTAGCAATGGAGCCGCCGTCATTTGACGGCGGCTTTTTTTGTGAGCGGTAAGACTAAAAAACTGATCGGTGGCCTCGCACTTAGAGAAAAATCAATGGCGATGGCGTAAATCGCGATAGAGGGTAGGTCCGGTTCCTACCGGCCACACTCCACCTTGCCCATAACGGCCGGTGGGAACCAGCCCGACCCATGCAACAGATGCCGAGGATGGTATTATCAAACAGAGCAGCCGTGCCCTTAGAGGGCAACGGCTGATGTAGGATGGATTGGAGTGTGAAATCTATCGTTTGAATTGGATGCCGAACAAAATGTTTTCGGCCGTGTATTCAAAGTCGGAAAGATCCAATCTCGGGCCGCCTCCGACCGACGCTTCCAAGTCCGTTTCCGAATTGCCAAAGTAACGATACTCGGCAAAAAGGCTGACTCGGCTGGACTTAACGAATCTTAAACCGGCGAACCCCTGGTATGCGAACGCCCAATCGTCCAAGTCCAAGTCGAGTCCGGCTACGGTAAAATCGCCATCTTGTCGCGATGCACCCGCACCGAGACCGACGTAGGGTTGCAAACGGCTATCTGTGCGGAAGTCTCGAATGACATTCACCATGGTTGAAAAATTGTTCATCCGGCCGTCCAAGTCAAACGTTCCACCGATTGTTGTTAAACTTTCTCCCGAGTTATTTCGCCAACTACTCTCACGTTCGACGCGTGTGTTGTTATTAAGATAAATTCCTTTGGCGGTTCCCAGAACAAAGCCGTCATTGAAATCTAAGCCATCAATGAAATCCGTTCCTCCTTCGTCCTCAAGCTCGGACCATCCTCCAAAGACACTGCGATAGCTTTCATAGCAACCCGAATCCCCAAATGGCCTCAGGGCGCGAACGATCGACCGCAGCCGTCCGCTTCGTCTGCCGCAGCTGCATCCGCTTGACTGGCATCCGCATGTCGGGGATTGTTCAAAATAGGCACCTGCTTCTCCAATCCCGGCGTAATGCGCGTCAACATCTGCATACTCAACACCTGATTCGGTGTACTCCGATCCAACCTCTACCATCGGTGAATCAACAACAGAGACCGCACAATCAGCACAGGTTTGCGATTGAGCCAAGTCCGCTACGGCGGCGACAGAGAGAAGAGCGAGCGTTACTAAACTCAGTCTTTTTATCAAGAGAATCATCGGGGCACCTTTTCTTATTTGAGTGGTCGCATCGTCGTTTTGAACAGCATTGCAAAACAGAGGTAAATTTTTTGACTCCGGCAGAGACGACTGCAGTGTGCAGTGTGTTATTCATGTTGGATGGACGGATGCCGCACAGGCCTTTACCGCTTGTCATTTCTGCCTACTTGCGAATCTCGGAAAACCCGCGCTGATAACCTAGTTATCGTCATGACATTAAAATTGTATGAAGACGGCTCGGGTTGGCCGATTTATAAAACCATTCCGAATGACCGTTACGATAAGTCCGAGTCTTGTTTTCGGTGTGCGAACGGTTCGAGGTCTCAATTGGGGAAATCGACAGGAAAGTCAAAAAGATTACTCCCCGGCCAACGAAATGACCCTTTTGATACAACGCGAAATTTTCAACTCCGAAGTGGGCCAACCTATGTATGTTTGAAATAGATTCGCATTTAGTTGCGGCGAAGTTTCTGTCACGCGTCTGCTTCGTTAAGTGAAGCGTTTGCCTACAAAGGTTATCCATCGGAAACGCCGATGCGCAGAAGTAAAACGGAGTCCCTGAAACATGTTAAATTGAGACAGCCTTCGCAAATGCAAAATCGTTTTACGCGGCCAAAATTGTTTAGCAAATTTTCGGCAGGTGCTCCGAAAACAACTGCCACGAATTCAACTGCCGGTCATTGGCGAAACCAAACCAACTTCGAAATTATCTCTATGTCCATCTTCACTAGAAGCCTGACAGTCTTGACGGTCGCATACCTTGTCGCATGCTGCGCCTGCGCGGCGGAACCTAATTCCGATGAAAACTCTGGTGCGCGTCTTCCCAACATTGTCATTATTTACGCTGATGATCTCGGGCAGGGAGACCTGTCGTGCTACAACCAAAAATGCGGGTACAAAACAGCGCGTTTGGATCAAATGGCAAAAGAAGGCATTCGCTTCACCGATGCTCATAGTCCTTCGACGATCTGTTCGCCGTCGAGGTATGGACTGTATTCAGGACAACAAATCTATCGCTCGACCGGCCGCGGCGGGGGCGCCTTTGAAGGCCCCGGTGGCCCCAGTTACCTCAAACCCGGCACGTTGACCTTGGGGCAAATGTTGCAATCCAAGGGCTATAAAACGGGCGTGTTTGGTAAGTGGCATGTCGGGCTGACGTGGGTGGATAAGGAAGGCAAGAAATTGCGCGGAGGTTTTGCCAACTCCAGACTGATCGACTATGAGAAAAGTACTCCGCTGGTGGATGGGCCTAACGAGCGCGGTTTTGACGAATCTTTCATTACGCCCAATTGCCCCACGACGGACCCGTTGTATGTCTACATCGAAAACGGCATGGTGCCGGTCCCCGCCAGCGTGCAGCATGAACCCAACAACCTGCCCAATCCTGGCGGTAAGTGGCGATGGGATAACGACGCGGGGTGGAGGGCGCCTGGATACGAATTTATCAATGCGGACTTATTGTTTTTGGAGAAGACGAAAAAGTTCATCACGCGGCAAGTCACCGATGCGCCCGACCAGCCCTTTCTGGCAGTGCTGTCGACTCAGATCGCGCATGCTCCGGTACTGCCGGCCGACGAATTCAATGGGAAGACCAACGCCGGCCCTCGAGGTGATTTTGTGTTTGAGCTGGACGCGATCGCCGGACGCGTGCTGGATTTGTTGGACAGCCTTAACATCGACGACAATACGATTGTGATCTTCAATGCCGACAACGGCGCTGAGATCATGCACGTTGATTGGATGCGTTTGGACCATGGCCATGATCCTACCGCGGGCCGTCGAGGCATGAAACGCGACGGTTGGGAAGCCGGCATCGCGTGCCCCTCATCGTGCGCTGGCCGGGAAGAATCCCTGCCGTACGGGTCAACTTTATGATCTCGCCAGCGATCCCGGTGAAACCAAAAACTGGTTTCATACCGAAGCGTCAAAACGCGAATCGCTACAAACGTTGCTTGAGCAGTTAAAGACAAGCGGCCGGAGTGCACCTAAGCAACGGACGCCAGTGGGAATCGAGAACATTCCCAAGGCAGATTTTTAAAGGGTAGGGGAGAGCGTCGCTTAGTGGACGGGACTAAAACGAGTTCGCCTGCCGGCTTGTCGTTAAACGCTTCTGGGGTGAAGTCTCACTTTTTGATGAGAAATCCTTCGGCTTATTTATGAAGGCCCTTCTATTTTTTTCAACTCAGCTGCATCAGTGAGGTCTTTGGGGCGTCCAGAAGCAAGCTTATTAGCGAGAAGCAACTCTGCAGATATCACGGGTGTTTTTAAACCGTCCAAATCAAAAACATGGCAATCCCGCTCCACTTCTTCGAACGTAACACCATCTATTGTTGTCAGCAAATCTATTCGGAACGGAGACCGCCCGAGCATAATAACGGCATCATCCTTAAGTAGTTTTTTACCAACTTCGGGCACGACCTCAGCAAAACCAAAATTCTCTAAAACGGTTCGAATTCTTTCTTCATTGTCAGAGGTATTGGCCAAAAAGAAATCAATGTCACCGGTCGCTCTCGGATTTCGGTAGAGGTTGTAGGCGTACCCCCCAATCATCACAAACTTTACGTTCTGGGAAATCATCAACGCGATAAATTCTTTGAAGTCTTCCGGCAGATGCATAGTGAGGCGCCATCATCGTCATAAAGGCATTGAATCGTTCAGTCACCGATTGAAGCAGCGTGTCTTGCCGATCGAATTCTTCGGCAGCTTCGTGACCGATGCAGGTTCTTAGTATTTTTTCCATGGTATCAAAGCTAAGTTGTACGTTTTGAGGTGTACTGGCATTATAGCATCATTGGGTAACGAGAATTACCGTGGGGATTGCCTGTTCAGTTTGAATAAAAAGTCAAACATTCCCTTTCAGGATAGTGACTCCAACGTGGCGACCTCTACGCCAATTCCATAATCAAAGCGTTCATTTGCATTAAGACAACCTGTCTTTGGCCGGCTTTAACTCTTTTTTTTACATCCCACATCGCCGGGCGAATCTTGACCAAAAATGAAAGCCCGTGATACAATACGTTCTGAAATCGCAGGGGTGTCCTCGTGGGACTGAGAATTCTGGCATTGAGCAGAGTAACCCTTTGAACCTGATACGGATAATACCGGCGCAGGGAGCTCGAGGCCGCTTTCGTCAGCGCCCATTAAAAGCCTCTCTTTCTTTGCGTCTGTTTTCCGGCATTTTAACGATCTGGGAAAATTATGAACGCCCCTAAGACTCCATCTGTTCCGCCCGCCCAACAATCACCCGAAAGTAGCGGCAAACAGCGCAGCGACTACACCGGCCAGTTCACCGAAGACGTCGACAACGCGGAAGAAATTCGCGCCATCGAAAACGATCCTACGTTGTTCCCTAACTCAACCCGCATCTACATTCCCGGCGAAATCCACCCCGGCATCAAAGTGCCCATGCGCGAGATCCGCGTTTCGGATACCGAACACTCCGATGGGACCATCGAAAAGAATGATCCAGTACGCGTTTATGATTGCTCGGGCCCATGGGGCGATCCGGAATTTGATGGAGACGTAACGCAAGGCCTTCCCGCGCTGCGAGGCCAGTGGATTCAAGATCGAGCCGATGTCGAAGAATACACCGGACGCGACGTGAAACCCGAAGACAACGGCTATCTCTCTGAAGCTCACGCTGAAAAATATAACTCGCTGAAAAAAGCAAAGAATCAGCTCAAGGAATATCCGGGACTGAAACGGAAGCCATTGCGGGCTAAGGGCAGCGCCCAAAGCAACGATCAACAATCCGATTGGCATCCGGTCACGCAGAAATGGTACGCCGACCAAGGAATCATTACAGCTGAAATGGAGTACGTTGCGATCCGAGAAAATCTTGGCCGTCAAGAAGAATACCAAACCATCGCTGACAAGTATCCCAACCTCAAAGATCTACCGCCGGAGGCGTCGGAGCGAATCAAGCAACTGTGCAGTACGCCCGAGGGCTACGAAATGCCGCGCCCGTCGGAGATCAATCCGCAACAACAGGTGCCGCGCAATCGTTTGAACCATCAGCACCCAGGACAATCTTGGGGCGCGATGACGCCCGCGTTCATCACGCCCGAATTTGTGCGCAGCGAAGTCGCGCGTGGCCGCGCGATCATTCCGATCAACGTGAACCACCCCGAATGTGAACCGATGATCATCGGCCGGAACTTTCTGGTGAAGATCAACGCTAACATTGGGAATTCAGCCGTCACATCCACCATCGACGAAGAAGTCGAAAAGATGCGGTGGGCCACCAAATGGGGTGCCGACACGGTCATGGATCTTTCGACGGGCAAAAACATTCATGCGACGCGCGAATGGATCATCCGCAACAGCGCCGTTCCCATCGGCACCGTCCCGATTTATCAGGCGTTAGAAAAAACGGGCGGCCGAATTGAGGATCTGACTTGGGAGCTGTTCCGCGATACTTTGATCGAACAGGCAGAGCAGGGCGTTGATTACTTTACGATCCACGCTGGCGTTTTAAAAGCGTTCGTTCCGCACACGGCCAAACGAATGACGGGCATCGTTTCCCGAGGTGGTTCGATTCTGGCCAAGTGGTGTATTCACCACGAAAAAGAGAATTTCCTCTACGAGCACTGGGACGAGATTTGCGATATCTGTGCGGCCTATGATGTCAGTTTCTCCATCGGCGATGGTCTGCGTCCGGGCTCGATCGCCGATGCGAATGACTATCCGCAGTTGGCGGAATTGGAGGTTCAAGGTGAACTGACCAAACGCGCTTGGGCCAAAGGTTGCCAGGTCATGAACGAAGGCCCCGGTCACGTTCCGATGCACTTGATTCAGGAAAACATGCAGAAGCAGATCGAGTGGTGTCATGAAGCACCGTTTTACACGCTCGGCCCGCTGACGACGGACATCGCGCCCGGCTACGATCACTTCACGTCGGGAATCGGCGCGGCACAAATCGGCTGGTACGGTTGTGCGATGCTTTGTTACGTGACGCCGAAGGAACACCTTGGCTTGCCTGATCGCGATGACGTGCGCGAAGGCGTGATCACTTACAAAATCGCAGCCCACGCCGCGGATCTTGCCAAAGGCCATCCGGCGGCTCAGATTCGAGACAACGCGCTGTCGAAAGCGCGTTTTGAGTTCCGTTGGAGGGATCAATTCGCGCTGGGTCTGGATCCGGCTCGGGCAATCGAGTACCACGACGAAACGCTGCCAGCCGAAGGTGCCAAGACCGCACACTTCTGCAGCATGTGCGGCCCTACGTTTTGCAGTATGAAAATTACCGAAGATGTCCGTCAGTACGCAGCAGAGAAAGAAAAATTGGTGTCGCTGGGTGGGGCGGGGCAGGCCGGTGATTAGAAAACAGCGCTGACCAAATTACAGCTCTGTTCCAGCTACTTGAGTAAGCCGTTTTCAGTACAACCCCGAAGCGCGAGCGAGTGAACCGGGGAGCAAGCCAATATTCACTCGCTCGCGCGTCGGGCTTGTAGTTGCGCAGATTACTGCGCCGACGTTTTTAGGCCGTCGGGGCCACCGGAAATTAGTCGACCGAACTCTAAGGGCCAGCTGGCCATTTTGAATTTGTTTTCGTACAGCCATTTCTTGATCAGCGCGTGATCTCGGAAACTGTCTGGGTAGACCCAGATCGACACGGTCGTTTGCGCCGGATTGAACTTCCTCAACACGGCGTTCCAATGCGAATTCGGG
>CAKZVF010000257.1 GCA_937921995.1 uncultured Pirellulaceae bacterium | reverse complement strand
GGGACGGCAGACGCAAGAAGTTTACGTCAACGGTGTCTCCACCAGCCTGCCCCGAGATGTCCAAGATCAAATGTTCAAACTGATTCCGGGTTTGGAGAATGCCCAAATCATGCGCTACGGTTATGCGGTGGAGTACGATTTTTGCCCTCCGGATCAACTGCTCAACACATTGGAAACGCGCTCGGTCGATGGGCTGTTTTTTGCGGGACAGATCAACGGCACGACGGGCTACGAAGAAGCCGCCGCTCAGGGACTGATGGCCGGTGCCAACGCGGCGCTGAAATTGGCGTCCAAGCCAGGATTGGTGCTGACGCGCGATCAAGCATACATCGGCGTGTTAGTGGATGACCTGGTCACCTCCAGCGTTGATGAGCCTTATCGGATGTTCACCAGCCGCGCCGAATACCGTTTACTCCTGCGGCAGGACAACGCGGATCGCCGGTTGACGCAGTTGGCAACAGAAGTCGGATTGGTCTCCGCCGACCGAACAAAGCGGTTGAACGCGAAAGAAACCGAAATTGCCAGAATCATTGCTTTGATTGACACAAAACGAGTCGGGGAAATTCCCATGGCCAAGTTTCTACGTCGTCCCGAAACGCAATGGCAGCATTTGTTGGCCGATGCGCCGGAACTGTCATCGGTTTCGCAGGACGTACAAGAGCAAGTCGTCAACGATCTGAAGTACGCGGGTTACATTGACAAACAGCAGGTGATGATTGATCGCCACAAGCGTTTGGCGAAGAAAAAGATTCCGTCCAACTTCGACTATGAAGGGATGACGCATCTGCGCCGCGAAGCTAAAGAGAAATTGACGCGCTTTCGCCCCGAGAGTTTGGATCAAGCTCAACGCATCAGCGGAATCACGCCCGCAGATATCTCCCAAGTGATGATGCGACTGGAAGGTAAGTCGTAACGCAGACCGGCGAGATTGTGATTCGACGAACCGGAGGCCTCCGCTTACTGGCACTCATCTTAGGCTTCCATTTCGAACGGGAGTCGATTTCAAACTGCTTCAGCCCAGCGGGCGTCACATAACCTGCCGGTGGCATGAGCCACCGGAATCAGCTGATTTTGCCAATTAGCCCAGCGGGCGACACAACTTCTTGTGCCGCCCGCTGGGCTGAAGTTCTGTTTTAGCGGGTCCGGTGGCTGACGCCACCGGCAGTCCTTGTATCGTCCTCCGGACTTAATTGAGTGCCAACGCGCTTACCGAAAAACTCTGACTACTCTTCAAAGCTTGCCTGTTGAACTTCAGCATCTTCGACCACGTCCGTTTCGTCTGTCTTAGGCGGCGGCGTGAATTGATGCGCTGAATCGTAGCGCGGAGCGTCTTCGGTCGTTGTTAGCGTCGATGGCTTGCGAAGCAGTCCCGATCGCAGCACGTTGCCATGGCCAACTTCGTTGAGATCGCGTCCGGCAAATCGAGTCGTCTCGTAGACGGAACCTTTCTGAAAAGGACCGGCGCCGAGCACCCATGTGCTGGTGCTGTTGCTTTCGGCTTTTGCGACTCCCGATTGCCACACCGGTTGACGCGTCTGGCGGTCGTAAGCAAACACGACCACTTTTGCGATGCCCGATTGAGCATCGCTTTGCGCGAACGAGATCTCGGGGATCGCTGCGACTGATGATCCCGAAAGTACCGAGGCCGCGGCCGAAAGCCCGCCTGTTTTGGGGACGCCGTAAGTTACCTTATGCCCATCGGTTCCCATCGCGCCCACACGCGGTTCGACGATGATGTCGGCTTCATCGCGCGAATCGAAAATCAAACAGCCGCCCGCGGTCAATTGTTGTCGCAGCGCGCTGATGACGTAGTTCGTGTTTACAAAACCGGCCGCTTTATCGGCCTTGAGGTAAGTCGCGTCGATGAAAACACGTTGGCCGGTCAGCGTCGAGAAGTCAATCTTTGACACCGCTTCGTCGATCGCATTGGAAACCAACAACTGTTCGGTCGCGACGCGTTTGGTCGTCGTGCCGCATCCCAGCGTAAAGAGCGCCAGCAGTAAGCAGCCCAATTCTATCGAGCGACCCAAGCGGAGGCTTTGTTTGTGGTTAGGTTCAGCAATCACGAGATCGTTGTTGAGGGGTTGGTTCTATCGAATCGAATCAAATTGGAAGTTAGAGACTTCTGGAGTTTTGGCAAACATCGTTTTTTGTACGGCGTTGGGGCTGATGCCGTAATTGGTAACTTAAAAACCGATACCGCGAAAAAGCGGGGGAATCGGCGGCCACCTTTTTGCTTTTTAAGATTCTCGAATTAAAAAAAATTCTCAAACAAACAACAGGAACTCCCAAAGCCCCTATTTATACGAGACTTATCGCTTTCCAATCAATCTTGACCGGTGTTGGGGGTTAGATATAATCCGGCAACATAGATAGTCTTGGCAGAGGCGGTTGTTTCCAGCGGTTGCGTTGGAATCGTAAGGATCGCAAGCATCGTAGACTGTAACGCTTGCGTTAGATGATCGCTCTGCTGTATCGAGTCATGGATAGGAAATCAACGCGGGGTCGTAAGACGCGACGCCGCTTCAAAATTGGAAGCGTGTTTGGGATCTTGAACCGCTGTGTTCCCCCACCACCTACGGAGAGGATGGTTTGATGAGTACAAAAACGGTATTTACGACCGGAGAAGCAGCAAAAATCTGCAAGGTCAGTCAGCAGACGATTATCCGCTGTTTCGATAACGGTAGCCTCAAAGGTTTTCGCGTGCCTGGCAGCCGGTTTCGCCGAATTCCACGTGACCACTTGTTCTCCTTCATGAAAGAGAACGGAATTCCGACCGATGCTTTGGACAGCGGAAAACGCAAAGTCCTTATCGTCGATGACAACGAAGAATTGGTCGAATTGATGCAGGACGCGTTCGCACGTGACGGACGTTTTGACATCAAGACCGCCAATAATGGTTTCGGTGCCGGCATGGCAGTCCGGGAATTCCGACCGCACTTGGTGGTGCTGGATGTGATGCTGCCGGATATCAATGGTAAGGAAGTCTGCAAGCGCGTTCGCGGTGACGATTCGATGAAGTCGGTCAAAATCATTTGCATTTCAGGCATGGTCGAACAAGACAAAGTCGCCGATCTGATCGCTGCGGGTGCCGATGAATTTATGCAGAAGCCATTTTCAGTCGAGCGGTTGGTTGAGATGGGTTGTAGCATGCTGGAGATGGAAAACTCGAATCCGACGCCCAGTTAATTTAGGGGGCCCCGTACTGGATCGGGTTTAAGGTTCCGAGGCACGTCCTTGTTCCCAAAAGTGTTATTCACATTTTTGGGGCTAAAAAATTTAGAATTGGCAATTAGGCTAATTAGCGACACAAAGATACAGATACGCGTGCGATCGAGTCATCGGTTGGCACGCTTTTATTTTGCAACTTGATATCACAACATGTACGGAATTGGAAAACTG
>CAKZVF010000256.1 GCA_937921995.1 uncultured Pirellulaceae bacterium | reverse complement strand
GATTCGACAGAGACGCGATTAGCCCGCCAGCATGAGTTTTGTCCTCCATGATTTTCAAATTGATCGCGGACATATAGGCCAGCGCACCACCATCTTCGGCCACAGCGGCAAGCCTTGGTAAATGTTCCAGCAGATTGACATAGTCGCGCCAACCCTTGCGGTACTCCTCCAGCACCACCGTGGCGCCTCGCTCGCGCGTCGCGCTCATGGACGCTTTAGCGCTGGCCGTATCTTTGCCAAACCCAATCAGAAGTTCGCCGCGCGTCTGCCCGTCCTCGGACCGCGCCACCTCAACCAGAATTTCGACGTTGCCTGGTTGATTTCCGGTATCAACATAAACCCGACCATCGAGCGCCGCACTGAACGTATTTGTCGTTGAAACAAAGCCAACCGAACGAGTAAAATCAGGGCTGGCGCTTCCGCCTATGGCCAGTACCGCCGCGCCATCTTGTGCATAGAGATCAACGCCATCGGCCCAAGCACGATCGCCCGAACCGGTATTTGCTAAGGCAGGATCAATGTAGGCAAACAGTCTCAGGTCCGCGCGGTTTGTTTCGAGCTTGAATGAGGACACCAATGTTTGGTGATCGGGATCGGTGTAGGTGACTAAAGCGAGCTTGGTTTCGCCGGAGTCAAAGTTCTGCGTGATTGTGTGAACCGCCGTGGGCGCCTCTGTATGCGCGAAAGACTCGACCAACGGTGCCGCACTGACACTCTCGGGCACCAATTCACCCTCAGGCCCCACCAACACATATTTGATCTCACGAATCTGAGCTTCGTGGATCAAGCCCCACATTACTTCGGTGATGCGATCCTTCCCGAGGGAAAACCAGACTTTTGAGATCGGAGCGGTGGGACTGGCCTTGGAGAACTGCCCCGCTTCATCATAAGCCTCATACGAACCGCCAATCCCAACCTTTTCAGCGTTGGACCAAGTTGGCGTCGCACCGGGGGCACCTGGAGCCACTCCATCGCGCGCTGACGCAGAGCCCCCCACCAGAGCCACAACGAAAAGCGTAGACAAAAGCGAACCAAATATTCTCACAGCACGTCTCTGCAAAATTTCACAACGAAACTATCAACACCGTGTCACTCTCATGCCGGGGAACGTTAACCGGATTTAATCCCGCCGCTTTCACAACAGACGCGGAACACGAAAACTTATACCGCTATCGAAACATCTCGCGCGCGGTGTAGGCCATACCCAGCGCTGCGGCGCCATCGCCGCCGGTGGCCCATTCAAAACGCGTCGTTTCAATATCGGGATCTACGGGGCTTTGGCGATACATGGGCCAAGCTCGTTTGGCGAATCCGTCTTTGACCCATTGGAGATAGTCATCTCGGAAATCGGCTTCGGTCAAACCACCGCCGATAACGACCAACCCCGGATCAAAGACACGCACCACGTCGGCAATCATGTGTCCTAAGATATTTGCCTGTTGCTCAAACAACTGACACGCCAGCGCGTCTCCATCGGACGCAAAGTCGCGCAGCTGAAATGCTTTCTCCTGAATCGGCACCGCATCATCGGCCAGCGGATGATCCGACCATTGCGGCTTTTGTAGCTCGATCCCCAACCGTCGACGCAGCGCCATCAACGACACCCATGCTTCGGCACATCCCTCGAGGCCACAGGAACAGGGAGGCAGTGTTCCATCCTCTTCGTGAAACGGCACCGACACGTGCCCCACCTCCAGCGCCAAACCATGCTGTCCTTCGTAAGCACGTCCACCGGGAAGCACCATACCGCCGCCAAGCCCCGTTCCAGGTGCGACCAGCAATAGGCCGCCCAAGTGCTTACGCCGAATCGCGTACTCGCCGAGTGCCGCCGCATTGCAATCATTGGTCATCGTGACAGGAATGTCGACGCGGCTGGAAAACTGGTCCCGGATGTTGCTGCCGACCCAGTCCTGGGCAAGATTTGCTTTGCCCCAAATCACACCATCGCTGCATGGTGCCGGTACGTCCAAACCAATTCCCTTGATCGCGGACCGACTCTGACCGGCGGCATCGGTCAACTGATCCATCGCCGATTCCAACTGAGCGAACGTCGCCTCGAAGCCATCTTTGACGTGACTTCGGACCTCAACGATGTCGCCCACGGTTTCGCCTTTGGCATCCACCAAGATGGACTTAATGGTCGTGCCACCAATGTCCAGTCCGGCGAACAACCCGTTGCTATAAGTCATCTGTTTTCGATCTAATAAAGTTGGGAGTGAACGAAGCGCTCATTGTCACTTAAAACAAATTTTGAGTAAACCGATCCGTTTCGACCTGAGCTTTGAACAGGCAGTCAAGATCCAAAGTTCTAAATCTAATCTTCTCAAAGGAAGCAACGCAGATTCGATCGTGCGGTTTAGACGTTTTAACGCGGCTAAGGAAGCGGGAGCCGACGAAACAGCAGGGCTAAAATGAAGACTAATAATAGTCTTGGTTTCACTCAAATGTTCGATTGGCCAGAAATTCAACGAGCGTTGGCGACGCGCGAGGGCTTCTATCGGACCAAAAAAATGGATCCGCAGCCCTAACAAACTGACTAAAACTGATAGCGAATTTGCATTATATGCCGACATTTACCTGTATTTAGAAGGCGTTTGCGAATATACTTTAAGATTAAGAAGTCTTAACCTGCCGCCCTTCCAGCTCTTCGGCAATCGTAGACGGTGTAATTCAAAATAAGCCAAAAGCAACGATCTTCAAAATCCGCGCTTCGAGGAAAAGGCTTGCGCGATAAAACGAACCGTTACTTGTTCGTATCGTTTACTTTGACTTCGCTATTCCGATCTGAAGTTTGTTTCCATCGAAGGATTTCCCTTGAATCACCCTCCCAAAATTTTTCAAGAGCATTTCGTAGCCGCCGCTGGACGTCGCATTAAGAGATCTGCATTTACTCTCGTGGAACTGTTGGTCGTGATCGCCATCATCGGAATTTTGATCGGCATGCTCCTGCCGGCTGTTCAACAAGTCCGCGCGGCGGCACGAAGAACCGCTTGTCAAAACAATTTGAAACAAATTGGACTGGCCATTCACAACTATGAGTCTGGCCAAATGAAGTTCCCACCAGGCCAATCTTGGACTGCAACCGAAGCAGCAAACGATCCCAACCGCTTGGATTACAGCTGGATGGCATTGATTCTTCCACAGCTCGAAGCCAACAACATCTATCAACAAATCAACTTCGAACTTCCTTACAGAGCACCGACTAATCTGGCGGCGATTGCCAATGTGATCCCTGGATACATCTGTCCATCAACAAGCCAGACCGACGGCATTCGAGAGGGCAATGTAATTGTCGAACTGGACGACGTCGTCGGTTTGAATTTGGGCTGCACGGACTATATGGGGATCTCTGGCCCAAGCGACAATGAAGACAATCCCATCACCGGAAGTCAATACGACCCACAACAAGGTATCCTGATCGGGATCAAAGGTCTTCGCAACGAAGCGCGCATTACCGAACCGCCGGCGGTCACATTCGGAAAGATCTCCGACGGTTCATCAAACACCATGATGGTCAGCGAATGCACCGGTCGTGGGACCGAGAAAGACGATGACCCTAATGGGGCTTGGGTTTCTGGAAAGAACATTTCCAGCGTTGAAAAAGGCATCAACACGAAATCTGGAAATAAGTCTTGGGACGAAGAGTTAATTTTCTCAGAACACTCAGGAGGGGCAAGCGCCGTCTTCGCCGATGGTTCGGTACATTTTTTAACCGACGATATTTCCGAGGAAAACCTCTTGGCACTTGCCTCACGCAACGGAGGTGAGGTCAACGTCGAGTTTTGAGCAACGGGGTTACTCAACGCTTGACGCCTTCACGATATCAACGACCTAGACGCTATGAAAACCTTCCAAGCCAGCCGGTACGAATTAAAGTACCTCATCTCTGAGAATCTCGCCGATGCGATACGCGCCGAAGTTCTGACGCATCTCAAGTCTGACAAGAATTCTGTTGCGGGTTCACGTGGCTATCGAGTGCAGAGCCTGTACTTGGATTCCAAGCGGCTTCATTGCTACCAGGACACCATGCAAGGGAACAAAAACCGGTTCAAGCTGCGGATCCGGTTTTACGACCACAAAGAAGATTCCCCTGTGTTTCTCGAGATCAAACAGCGCGTTACCGATGTAATACAAAAAAAGCGTGCCGCCGTCAGTCGCGCGTCGGCAGAGAAATTGCTGCGTGGCCATTCACCAGACCCACACATGTTGCTCAAGGATACGCCCGCCGAAAGAGACGGGCTCAATACGTTCTTCCGATTGAAGGAACAACTGGGCGCGTCCGGACGAGTCTACGTCGATTATTTCCGTGAGGCTTATCAGAACGGATCGGTCAATGACTACCGCGTCACGTTTGATCGCGATATTTGCGGAAGCCTCTATGTTCCCGGTTCGCGTTTACAAATGCCAGACAAATCAAAGATGTCGAATATCAAATCGGTGGTGCTGGAGATGAAGTTCGTCAATCGACCGGCGGATTGGATGGTCGACATCGCCAAGCGATTTAATTTGACGCCTACATCGGTGCCGAAGTATGTGGAGTGTATCGACGCGCTGGAACTGAATCGGGTACATTCGATAGGAGCCCTGCATGGATAGTTTTTTGGATCTTTTCAGTGGCGGCACGATGACGCAATCAATGCCGGTGGCAACGATGCTTCTGTCGTTGATGATGGCGTGCGCGTTGGGGCAAGTCATTGGGTGGATTTACATGTGGACGCATGTCTCTCCGTCCTATTCAAAGTCCTTCGCGGCATCTTTGGTTACCCTACCGGTGATCGTCGCCCTTATGATGATCCTGATGGCCGGCAGCACGGCGATCGCGTTTGGTCTGTTGGCCGTGTTTGCGGTCGTGCGATTTCGCAACGTGCTCAAAGATACCCGCGACACGACATTCATCTTGTGGGCGATCGTAGAAGGTATGGGAACCGGCACGGGCCACTATATCGAAGCGATTTGCGGATTGCTGGTCGTGGCGGGTCTGATGGGGTATCTCTGGATCAGCGATTTTGGCGGCCGCAGCCGATACGATGCCGTGTTGTCGATTGACGTTGATATTTCCTCAATCACAATCGAAGAGCTACTGACGCCGCTTCTCCAGCGTCACGCCGCCCGCTGGAAACGTTCGGGCGACCAACACCTTACCCAATCTGGCAGCAGCGTCGCCTATAAATTGCTGCTCCGTGACCCATCCCGAAGCGACGAACTGCGTAATGAATTGCTCGAGCAATCCGAAGTACAGCAGGTTTCGTTGTTCGTTAACTCTCCTCAATCTGAAACCTAATCAACCAACGCATGCCTGAAGCCAACTCAAAATCTACTGTTGTCACGCCGCTGAAATTTCGCTGGCAAAGGACATGCACGCAGTTTCTGCCCTTTGTATTTTTTGCGTTTCTTTGCGTGAGTTGCCTGCTGCTGTGGCAGTTTCAAAACCGCAGCGTTGTAAGAATCGGCGAAGTAGAAGCCGTCAGCTCTAACGTCGCCAGTCCTTCTGCGGGCATCGTGACCGGTTGGGCCACCCGAAGCGGTGAAAGCATGCCTATTTTCACCAGTGTCACCAAGGACCAGATCATCGTCGAACTCGACGACAGTGACCTCGTCGAAGACATTCAAAGAATTCAACGGCAGTTAAATAGCATCGGCAACAGCACTCAATCCAAGCTGACCTCGCTGCTGGGTGACGAACCCGAAAGATCGCAGGTTGCTGCTGTGGGGCCCAACGCTTCCGACGTCAGTGCGGAAAAGGGGGTTTCTCAATGGGAGAAACTGGCGGCCTGTACCGAATCTGCAACGCAAGCGATCACGATCGAACAACTGAAATTAAATTTACGCAAGACAGATTCTCAGATCCGCGCTCTCCAAATATCGGAACTCTCACCCAAAGAGAAATCAAAACAATTGGCCAGCTTGAACAATCAGCGCCGCGACCAGATCGCCGAGATCGAAGCGATCCGAATCGAACGGTTCAGTGACGATGCCATTTCAGCATTAGATTTAGGTTCTGAAAGTACCGCAACCTTCACCGAAGCCGAACGTATGTTGTTTCAGTCTTCGATCCAGCGCTGCGAAATGTTGGAACAGCAAATTGAGATCCTTCAGAAATCTGCCGCGCGTTTGGATATTCGTGCTCCTATCACGGGCCAAATCGAAAAATCGTTTGTCAGCCAATACGATCTCGTTGAAGCAGGAACGCCGGTTGCGTCGATTGCTCCCACCGAAGGCACCGTCATCGTCGTTTACGCGCGTGAGATGGGCCCTGTGCGTCCATTTGCGGGAATGCCGGTTGTGCTGACGGCGCGATCCAACCCGCTGATGCGAGCGGAGACCATTGTCTCCTCGGTCGGCCCGAAGATTGAATCGGTGCCGCCTCGCCAACGCGCCAACCCTCGAATTGAGGAGTGGGGTCGGCCAATGCGGATTGAGGTTCCTGACAGCTTTGTCATCGAGCCGGGAGCGCTAGTAAACGTAGCCTTTGATCTCAATCGCCCTACTCGATAAGGTCGAATTCAGCGGGGGGCACTACTACTACTACTACTACTACTACTACTACTAGCCCGAAGCGTCAGCGAGTGAATATTCGCAGACCAGCCGATTCACTCGCTGGCGCCTCGGGCTTGTATTTGCAACGCTCTGCGATCTTCAATCGCCCACAATCGTTTCAAAATCGGATCGCACTCGAGTCCTACACTCATCGACAGCGCGGGTCAGCGCTTCCGCATCGGGATACTTCAGCATATAAGCCAATCGCTGCAATTGCTTCTGTTGAGTCGGTAGATCATGTCGGGCCGCCGTATTCATCAATCGTAACCGCGATTCGACACTCCTTAGAAATTGGTACGACTTCGATAGCGCGCGTCCAAGGTCTTCCCCCAATTTTCCGGAATCGACCAGACGATTAATTGCGTCGACGGTGCCAGGGGCCCAAACCGACGGGTCGTCCTTGACATGTTTCAGCTGCAACATCTGCACGGCAAACTCGACATCGACGGTACCGCCGACCCCGCGTTTGATGTTTTCCTGCGTGGCGTCTTTCTGCATTGCCAATCGCATGGATTTGATTTCTTTTGCCATCGAATCTTCCCACGGCTTCATCAGCAACGCCTGCTTGACCACCGCTTTGGCTTTTTCAGTGACCGCATCACCACCGAACACCACGCGCGCCTTACACAACGACTGGCGCTCCCATAGCTGCCCTTTGCCAGAGCGGAAGTACCTCAGAAATTCGTCCATCGAAACGGCCAGCGCGCCGCTTTTGCCCGTTGGCCGCAAACGACTGTCCAACTCATACAGTCGCCCGCGTTTTGTGGACTGGGTGATGGACCGCGTAATACCGGCGGCCAGTTCACTGAAAAAGAATTGGCTGCCGGTATCTGATTTGAGGCTTGCTTCGAACGCCGCGCTTGAGTCATACAGAAATATGACATCTAAATCACTGTGATAGTTGGGCTCACGACCACCCAATTTCCCAAGCGCCAGAACTACAAAAGGCACATCCTCAAGCGGCATCGCATGATCGGGATCAGCCGCATGTTTCTTGATCACCGCGTTGTATTGGAAACGGGTGACCGTATTGAGGCAAAGTTCAGCCACATCGGTCAGCGTTTGATGCGTTTCGGTAATATCATCACGCCCGAGAATGTCTCGGATCCCGACACGCAGATGACAGGTACTTTTGAAGCTCCGTAAGATCAAATCGGTATCGACAGCGCCTGCGGTCAGTTCGTCCAAAGATGCTTCGAGTTGCTGCCGCGTGGGAAGCTGCTGCAATTGCAGGGCATCCATCAGTTCGTCAATCATCCCCGGATTACTTCGGAAAATATTTACCAAGTATTCGCTGGACGAACACAGCTGCACATACATCTGCAACGTGGGGGCGTTGAAGCGGAAAAGTTCCCACAAAACCCCTTTGACGCCCAACGAATCACTGACCAAGCTCAGCGCGATCAACGTCGCGTCGGGATCCGGCGTCTTTGAAATTTCTGTTAGTAAGGGTTTGGCGATGGACGCGAAAAAGTATTTACAGCGCCGCGGAGAAAGAAACCGCGTTTTCTCCTGAGCCAATTCCATCACAATCCGGTACGCGTTTTTCACGTTGGAAAAACCGTAGGGTGACAAAGCCTTCTGGATCATTTCTTCGGTCGGCTCAGGCTCCAGCACCAACTCCACTTCGATTGGAACATCATCAAGACCTTCGGCGCCTTCTTCACCCAAGAGCGTATCGGGACCAAAGTCGCCGTGCAACAGATGGTTGAGGATCTTACGATTGACTTCAGTTTTTTCCTCTAGATGAAGTCGAAACTGCTTTAATGGTGGTTCGCCGAAGAAAGGCACATAGCCCATGCGGACCGCAATTTTTTCCAGAGCGATTGTCGAATCGGGAAGCGTATGCGTCTGCAAGTCATACATGATTTGCAGACGGTGCTCCAACTTTCTTAACCAGCAATAATTTTGCGATAACAAAGTCGCTTCTGCCATCGTCAAACAACCCGAACGTTCCAATCGCCCGATCGCCGTCAGCGTGTTGGACGTTCGCAAATTTTTGATCGCGGCGCCGTTGAGCAATTGCATGAACTGGATGGCAAATTCAATATCGCGAATTCCACCATGCCCCGTTTTGACGTTCGTGTTTTCTTCGCCCTTTTGCACCGTGCGGCGTTCGATTTTGCGCTTGAGCGCTTTGATGCCGCTAATATCTGAACGCGACATCGAAATCTGGTAGATCCAATCCTCCAACTGTTTCAACAGATCTTTGCCCAGCGACAGATCGCCAGCGACAGGTTGTGCTTTAATCAAGGCCTGCCGCTCCCAAGTCCTGCCTTGGAAATCGTAATACTTCAGTACCGCATCCTTGCTATGACAGATAGCGCCTTTGGCACCTTCAGGTCGCAAACGCAAATCAACACGATAGGCTGCCCCCAGAGGCGTTATCTCGTTAATCAATCGGACAACGCTTCGAGTTAGTCGCGCGTAAAATTCACGATTCGAAAGCGCTGGTTTTCCGTTGGTCTCGCCATCTTGGTCATAGACCATTATCAAATCAATGTCGCTTGAATAGTTCAGCTCCATCCCGCCGAGCTTCCCCATCGCCAAGATGACGAATTTGCATTTTTCACCATCACTATTTTGGGGCCCCCCCCATTTCTTTTCCAAATCTCGCCGCGCGTATTGGTAGGCCGCTTCGCAGATCGCAATCGCCACATAAGACAATTGTTGCGTTATCTGCGGTATACGACGCCCGTCGATCAGGTCAGCATACCCCACACGTATCATCTGCGATCGTTTGAATTGGCGCAAAACAGTCATCGCCTCTTTCTCATCACGGCAAAGCCTCACTTGTTCGCAAATACCCTGCACCAGCGATCTCGAAGCGTGAAGCCGACCTTCGTGCTTCAGCATCGCAACAAAGCAAGAATGGTCGCGGACCAAAATGTCGCTAAGAAACTGGCTGGTGGAGAAAATTGTCAGCAGCGTCGGCACTAGCGTATGGTTCAAAATGAATAATTCACCAAGCTCTTCAGCAGATGGAACCGACAATATGAACCGTTCCAAGTTGTTGAGGGCAAGATCGGGATCACTCACCACCGGCAAATGCGCATTGAGCTGCACAGCCAGATTGCTGACGCCGTCATCCGACAAACCTGACGCAATGATGCGTTTCAGGTTCGCTAGCGCCCGAGCGTCATCAACGGTACCAATACCAGCCAACCACCTTTGGGTGTCTTGGGGGTTGGATAAGATTCGTTGAAAATCACCCGTCTTCATGTTCGGAGTCTCGGTGAATCGAAAATATCGGGGGGACGAAAATCACCATAAGAGAACAAGCGCGTGACGCAACGACGCCTTGGGAGTCACTCGCTGACGCCTATTATATTAACCAAAACTGGCCCCCCGTTTAACGACAAGCCGGCAGGCGACCGTGATTGGCGGTGCGAAACGCAGCCGCCTGCCGGCTCGTCGTTAAACGGACGATAGTTCGTGCTTAAAAATGCTTGATTTTGAGCTTACTGAATCGAAAGTAGATTCGATTGGCTAGCGTAAAAAGAAAGGCAACTGCGATCACGGCAGCTGCCCTTCCATATCTAAAGGGTTCGAAGCCGATTAAAGACCACTGATCCCATTTGTCGTTTAAGCCGGACGTTCATGGTCACGCGTTGGTTGCTTTGGCACGCGCCTCACGGAGGCCTCGGCTGAGAATGTCACGAAGCATCGGAGAATAGTCTTCGAACTTCGATTCATCAGGGGCACCGTTGGAATACTGATATATCGCATCCCGAGGCTTCTTCCCCAACGCAATCAACGTTGAACTGATCGTGCCGTAATCCTTCTCGCGAACGACCATGCTCGGCCGACCTGGGGCCGTTGGTTGCCGCGCCAGCACTTTGCTGGCAATCGCCAAGAATTTGACCGGAGAATCCAATGTTTGAAGCGTCAGCAACCGGCGAGCCATCGCGGCTCGTTCGTCGCGCCGATCTTTGAATTCACGGTCTCCAATGACGTTCAACCCCTGCTCTAGCTCGCTGACGTCGGGATCAGAACCACCGTGGATCACCCAGCCGGTCTCAGGATCGGCGACCGTAAAATTGGCACCTCCGTATTGTCCAGCGTGAAGCTCCTCCATCGCTAAATCGACCGCCTGTCGGGCGGAATTGCACTTGAGCATCTCGCGGGCTAATGCCCCCCGAGACTTAGGGAAAACAGGGCCGCCGGGCTTCTTGCGCCTGACCACACCAACAAATAATCCATTTTGGTTGATTCCGAGATATGTACCTCCTGTATTCTGGTCAACACTAGCTAAAGCACGCGGCTTGCCTGGTTGTATCGAAGGAGCGGGACAAATACGATCAAATCGTTCTTCACGGTTGTAGGCTACCAGAATCGGAGCTTCTGGAACCAAATGGTAGACGATCGCCAATAGGCTCATACGATTTTCACTTTTCCAAAGACCAGCAAATTGTTTCGTTCCATGAACGTCGTTCCACGAACGCGAAAACCAATCTATCGAA
>CAKZVF010000255.1 GCA_937921995.1 uncultured Pirellulaceae bacterium | reverse complement strand
ACGGGGCTTGGCCGCATCGTGCGAGACGACACCGGAAAATTTACGGGCATTGTCGAGGAGAAGGACGCCACCGAAGATCAGCGGAAGATCAACGAAGTGAACATGAGCACTTATGTGTTTGATGGTCAGAAACTATTGGGTGCGTTGGATCGCCTGACCGACGAAAATGCTCAGGGGGAATATTATATCACCGACGTCCCCTCGATTATGATGTCCGACGACGAAGACGTGCGGGCACTTCCGGTGCTTAAACCGATCGAAGCCCTCAGCGTCAACACCGTCGAACACCTGGCCGATGTTGAAGCCGCGATGAAGCAGCTTTAAGATTTTGGCTGATGGGATCGGCTAATTCTGACTAAACTTCCTGTTATGACGGCGGCTCGGTTCGTGCTTTGGGCACTTTCACCGATCGCGTCGGTGCAGAGGTCGGTCGATTTTGTTATAGTGCGCGTCAAAATTGTTCGACGAAGTTGCCAGAGGCGGTGTTTTGTCCCCTGACGCGGGCGACGCCGAGAAATGCTTCGCTGAAACCGATGAGTCAGTTCTAACTTACAAATAAATTGTCTTGATAGCCAACCAAATTGCCATGACTCGTCAACCGAAGATCTTCAGCGGCCGAGCCAATCCTGAGCTCACGTCGAAAATCTGTGCCTCGTTGAACCTACCGGTGGGAGGCGTGCGATTTGCGACGTTTCCCGACGGTGAATTTCACTGCAAAATCGACGATGTGCGGGGTCGGGATGTGTTCCTCGTCCAGCCCACTTGTCCGCCGGTCAACGACAACTTGATGGAGTTGTTGATCATGATCGACGCTTGCAAGCGCGCCAGTGCCGATCGTATCACGGCGGTTGTGCCGTATTACGGGTACGCCCGGCAAGATCGAAAAGACGAAGGGCGCGTTCCGATTACGGCGAAACTGGTTGCCAATATGATCGTCCGCGCCGGCGCCAATCGGGTCTTGGCGATGGATCTCCATGCGGCTCAGATTCAAGGCTTCTTTGACGTCCCCGTCGATCACTTGTATGCCGGCAGCGTTTTGAACGAACATTTCATTGGGCTAAGCATTCCGACGGACCAATTGGTCATCGTCAGCCCGGATGAGGGCAGCATCAAACGCGCCGTTGGGCACGCCAAACGCATCGGTGGCGATTTGGCGATCATTGACAAACGGCGTTTGACGGCGGACAAGGTCGTTCAAGAAAACATCATCGGTGGTGATCTTGAGGGCAAGGTCGCAATCATGTTCGACGATATGATCAGCACTGCCGGTTCGATCTGTGGAGCGGCCGAACTGGTGAAGAAGAAGGGGGCACGGGAAATTCACGTGGCGGCCACCCATGGCGTGTTTGCCGGGCCCGCGATTGAGCGCATGATGGCGGCGCCGATTGATAGCATCGTAGTCACCGATACCGTGCCGCTGCCGCCGGGCGTCAATTGCGACAAGATCAAAGTGCTGTCCGTTGCCGAAATGCTTGGCGAATCGATCAAACGGATTCATCAACACGAATCGATCAGCGAGATCTTTTCTGAAGAGTAGGCGGGCAGCGGTGGTATAAGTCTCCGGTGGAGCCTCGCAATCCGGTAGTTTCGACGGCCCGGCGTTAGAGTTCGTCTAGGGCTTCTTTGATCGCGGCGACTTTGCCTGTGCGGCTGATGATGTGATCGGTCACTCTGTGCCAATCGATGCCGATGTAGTCGGCTAATTTGTACGCCAGCAGCAGGTCCGAGACGCCTCGGAACTGGTTCAACGTCCGCCCGTCTTTGTAGATTGTGTTCTGGTCGGTGTCGAAACCCGATTCGTATTGCTCGACCAATTCGTCGATCCAATTTTGGGGAACGCCAGCGGCCAAGCACACGTCCTCTGGCCAAATTTCATCGCCTTGGCATTTCAAAAGAAGCATTTGTGCAGAGATGGCGTTCATGGCGGGCGCGTTCTAAGGAACGCGATTTCGGATTTGGAATTTATAATTTTGGAATTGGAAATTGAAAATTGGAAATATCACCTAACTCCCTTTCATTTCCCCAAATTCCAACTGGTAATTCGTATTTGAAGATACTTTCCAACCTGCCACAATACCTAGGCAGCTACGGCTGACTCACAAAGAAAGACTGACAACAACGGCTTGCCGATATCGTGCGAAAATTTCTCGAATACATTCTGATTCAAATTGTGATCAGTTTCATCCAGGTGTTGCCGATTCAAACGTGCGACAGGCTATGCCGCTTTCTGGCCCACGTGGTGGCCGACCGAATCAAGTTCCGTGAAAAGGTAATCCGCGATAACATTCTGGGCGTTTATCCCGACGCCGATGACGAGCGCGTGAAAACGATGACGCGCGAGATGTGGTATCACTTGATTTTGATGGGCTGCGAGATTGCTCAGGCGCCTCGAAAAATCCACGATACCAATTGGCGGAAGCACGTTTACATTCGCGACATCAAGCAAATGACCAACTACCTGATTGATTACCGTCCGCTGGTGGCGGTGTCGGGGCACTATGGGAATTTCGAGATGGGCGGCTACGTGACCGGATTGTTGGGCATGCCCAGTTACACCGTCGCCCGGAAGATGGACAATCCTTATCTGGATGACTTCATCAATAAGTTTCGCGGTCATAACGGGCAGTTCATTCTTCCCAAAGACGGAAGTGCGTCGGCGGTGCAGGAGGTCATGGAGAGCGGCGGTATCCTGACGTTGTTGGGAGATCAGCACGCGGGAACCAAAGGATGCTGGATTGACTTCCTTGGACGTCCCGCAGCCTGTCATAAAGCCGTCGCCCTGTTCACGCTAAGCGGCAACGCGCCGATGATGGTCAGCTATTGCAAGCATACCGATCGACCGTTGCATTTTGAAATAGGCTGCACCGGCGTGGCGGATCCATTGGATCTTGACCCCAGTCTGAAAGACGTAACCTCGTTGACGCAGTGGTATAATGACCGGCTGGCGGATGCGATTTATGACGACCCTAACCAGTTTTGGTGGGTGCATCGTAGGTGGAAAGAGAAACCGGTTCGAAAGACGAAAAAACGCCGGTTGGAGGCTGCAAAAGCAGCGGAGTAGAACATCCACTGCTGAATCGAAGCTGTCGGGTACCTTATTGTCTACCGGGTCGCGTAAATCGGTGGCAGGGCTACCCTAAATCTCCTTGGTATAATTTATGGATTATTGAGCGCGTTTACCGATTCAAAACTTTTTCCGATTTCTTTCTCGTATCGCTCAAGTGATTACGAGACTTGTCTCCGGGCGGGTATTCTGAATCTAAAAGACGTGTTATCGTGGAGGCTGCTATTGGACCGAGCTTCAGGATGTGCCACCCTTGATCGAGTATCGCGCTTTTCTCAACACCGACCTGCCTTTGATCGTTGATCTCTGGTCGCGCTTGAGTTCCGTTGAAGGGCTGGTGAGTTCGGTTGACGTCACGATTTTGGAGAAACACATTTTCTCGAAAATCTATTTCGACCGGTTTGGTTTCTGTGTTGCCGTCGAAAACGGTCAGATGATCGGATTTGCTCACGCCGGTTTTCCGCCGAACCAAGATTTGACGGATCTGGATAAGCAAAGCGGGATCATCAGCCAATTGCGTGTTGTTCCGCGGGAGGACAGTGCAGAGATTGGCCGTAGATTGCTGGAAAATGCTACGGCCTATTGCAGGGCTGAAGGGGCACAAGCAATTCACGCGGGGTGCCGATTCCCCTATTCTCCGTTTTATCTTGGGTTTTATGGCGGCAGCCGCCATCCGGGCGTGCTCGATTCTGACGAAACCATGATGAACATGTTTGCCGAATTTGGGTTTGCGGTGGACGATCAAGTCATCATCATGCAGCGGTCGCTGGAAGGGTTCAGAACGATCACCGATCGTCAGCAGATGACGGTGCGGCGGAAATATTTGATCAACGCCAGCACCTACCCCATTGAGAATTCCTGGTGGGAAAGTTGCACTTTGGGGACCGCCGATCGTGAGCGGTTCACGGTGATCGACAAACGATCCAAAGCCGTTGGCGGATCGGTGTCTTACTGGGACCTGCGACCTCAGTCGCTGTCTAATCCCCAACCATCGCGCGGTTTGTACGGATTACAGATCGGCCCCGATCTACGGCGTAGTGGTTTGGCCACTTATTTAGTTGGCGAATCCTTGAAGCATTTGGTGGCATCGGGGATCGCGGCAGTGGAGGCACAGACCAAAGCATCCGACGAGGCTTCGTTGAAGCTGTTCACGAAGCTGGGTTTTGAGAAAGTCGCGACATCCACGCTGATGACGCTCGGTTGATCATGGATTGGTCATGGATTGATCCTAGAACCAGGTGGGATTAAATTCGGTGCCCCCCACCTTTAGGCAGGAGAACTGCAAAGTCCTTTTTCGGGTGAACCGGAAGCTTGAGGCGCCGACCGAAACCTACGAAACCCACTAGGTCTCGGGCGGAGCCTCGACCTCCCGAATTTCAAATCGCTCGCAATTCTTAACTTTGCAGTTCCCCTCCACCTTTAAGGCACACGGTGTTCGCCGTAGCAATTTTGCGTTAAACTCACGTCAGAATTTTTTTAAAAAATTGGCGATCCGCGGCTCGGCAAACCCTTGCCAAACTGATCGCTGGTTTTCTAAATTAGCACCTTTGACTTTACTGAATTAGGGAATGAATTTTGTCTGAAACCATGATTCAAACGGACGGGCTGAGCAAATTTTATGGCCCATTTGCGGCTGTCCGAGATGTCACTTTTTCGGTGCCGCGACGGCAAGTCTGCGGGTTCTTGGGGCCCAACGGCGCCGGGAAATCAACGACGATGAAGTTGTTGACGGGCTTCATCGCGCCCACCGAAGGATCGGTGAAGATTGCCGGCCATGATATGGAGACAGAGCGGATTAAGGGCAGCGCCTACATTGGTTACTTGCCTGAGAACGGCCCGCTGTATGAAGAGATGACGCCCAAAGGAGCGCTGAAGTATTTGGGACGCGCCCGCGGGTTGAGCTCTTCGCAACGCTCTGACCGGATGGACTTCGTGGCTCAGAAATGTGACCTGGGCGAAGTGTGGAACAAACCTATCAGCAAACTGTCACGCGGATTCCGACAGCGCGTCGGGATGGCTCAGGCGCTTTTGCACGACCCTGATGTGCTGATTCTGGATGAACCGACCAGTGGTCTGGATCCCAACCAGTTGGTCGGTATTCGTCAGTTGATCAAGGAACTTGGCCAGACCAAGACCGTTTTGTTGTCGACGCACATTTTGCAAGAGGTTGAAATCCTTTGTGAACGCGTTGTGCTGATTGATAAAGGTAAAATTGTTTTCGACGGGCCGCGCGAAAAGATGGGCTCGCGCGAGTCGATGGAAAACGAATTCCATCAGCTGACGAAATTTGCGACCGCCTGAATGGGTTCTAACTGCCAACGCGTAGTGGATCTTGTTAAAGATCCCAGCGGAGCATTAGGGCTGTAAATCCTAAGACCTTTCCATGATGAGCTTTCAAATTTGAATTTTCGATGTTTTTACATTCGTTCATCGGAAACCGTTTGAACCAGATTGAGACAGGGATTTTTAACAAAATCCACTACAACGATTAAACAACGATTAAACAACGACCATACAACGAATCGATTCAAGGACAATCTTCATGAGATTGCATGTCATCTCAGCCGTATTTTGGCGAAATCTTCAACAGTACTTCAGCAGCGTTCTGGGTTACTTGTTCATCGTCGTGTTCGTGACTTGCTGTGCCGCGCTGACATTCAGTCCACAGTTTTTTGCCGATAACCTTGCGAACTTGGACCAGCTTAGCCGTTGGTTTTCGTTGCTGCTGTTGATCTTCATCCCCGCAATCACGATGGGCGTGTGGGCGGATGAAAAAAGACAGGGGACCGATTCGATTCTGTTCACGCTGCCGGCGTCTGATTTTGACATCATGATCGGAAAGTATCTGTCGGTCGTAGCGGTGTATACGACGGCGTTGCTGTTCAGCGTGACCCAATTGATTGCCCTGGAAGTGTTGGGCGATCCCGATTGGGGCGTGATTGCGACGACGTATCTTGGTTATTGGCTGGCCGGCGTGTCGCTGATCGCGGTCGGCATGTTCGCGTCTTCACTTAGCCAAAGCCCAACGGTTTCGTTTATTTTAGGAGCGCTGCTGTGTGCGGTGCCGATTTTGATCGGACGCTATTTCGCCAGCAGCCTGACACTGGAACGATTGGGCATTGACTACAACCTGAACGATTTCACGTTGGGTCTGATTCCTTTGAGCAACGTGTTGTACTTCGTTGGTTTGACGGTGTTCATGCTGTATTTGAACATGGTTGCAATCAGTGAACGGCGTTGGAAGCCAAGCAGTAAAGCGGAACTGTTATTGCAGTACGTGGTGCGGGCGATCAGCTTGGCCGTCGTATTGGCGTCGGCGGTGTATTTGCTAAACGCCAGCGGTACCGCGGCAACGGCTCAGGCGGACCTGACTTCTGAGAATCTTTATACGCTCGACGCGGCCACGATCGAGACATTGGACAAAGTCAAAAATGATGATCAGGTGATCGAGATCGAGGTGTTCGTCAGCGACGATATTCCGCGGAAGTACGTCAACACGAAAAAGCGATTGTTGGGCTTGGTCAAGCAGTACCGTGAATACGGTGGCAGTAACGTTTCGGCGACCGTTTTCGAAGTCGCGCCCAACAGCAGCCAAGGCACCGACGCGCGGGGCAAAGGGATTGAACCGGTCGACGATCGTTCTGAAGAGTACGGCCGGATTATTGAACGGGAAGTGTTCTTGGGCGTTTACATCTCGAGTCCCGAAAGAACGATTTCGATTCCTTTCTTCGAAGATACCGACACGATCGAATACGAACTTAGCCGTTCGATTGCAGCGGCGTACAAACGCGGCGACAAACCCACTCTTGGTATCTTGGAGACGGACGCGTTCTTTGGAGGTCCGGAAGTACAGGGCCGGCGACTACAATGGGCCTATTCGACGACGCTTGAGAACTTGGAAAGAGACTACGAGCTAAAACGATTGACGGCAGATCGGCTGTCGGGATATCTTGCACCTCCAGCGGCACCTGGCGATGCGTCGTCTGAGGCGGAGGCTCCGCTCAAGGCCCCCGATGTTTTGTTGGTTGCTGATCCGGCCAGTTTGGACGATAGAGGGATGGCGTTGCTGGTGCAGTATATTCAGGCCGGTAATCCGACGTTGATTCTTGGTGATCCGTTGCCGTTTTATTGGACCTCCCAAGCCCCGATTGGTTTGGGGATTCTCAACGCGCCTCAGCAAGAACGCGTGAACAGGAATTCACGATACGCTCAGGTTCTTGCTAGTTCGGATAGCCCCAAATCCGACGGCGGAAACGCGGGGCCGCTCAATGCCGCGCTTGGAATCGAGTGGAACACGGGGCAAACGGCTTGGAATCTGCTCGACCCTCACCCGGACTACCGCGGGTCTTGGCCGCAGGAGCGGTTGGGTTCGGTTTGGCCGGAAGTTTATGGCCCTTATGAAAAGGCGTTTAACTTCATCAAGAACAGTGAATCGGCGGCGTTGATCAATCCAGACAATCCGATCACCGCGGGATTGAAGGAACTGTTGTTCATCTATCCCGGCACGATCAGCAAGGCCGAAGACAGCAAGCTGGAGTTTCAGCCGCTGATCACAACAGGGAAAACCTCTGGCGTCAGTGATTGGAATGTCGTGACTTCTGATGCCCAGCAGTTCAACCAATACACGATGTCGCAGACGCGCGTCGTCAACCCTGTTCAATCCGCTACCGTGGATGAAGAGGATCACGTGATCGCCGCCAAGATTACTGGCAGTGGTGATTCGCCAGTAAATGTTGTCTTTATCGCGGATCTCGACTTTGTCAGCGATTGGTATTTCGAACAAGAAGAGGCGCTTGAGCAACGATTGGACAGTCTCGCGTTGCTGTTTAATGCTTTGGACATCCTGTCGGGATCGGATCAGTTTGTGGGGTTGAGAAATCGGCGTTTGGTGCCCCGCACATTGACGCGGCTCGAAGCGATCTTTGATGGGTTCCGCGCCGAAAAAGCGAAAGCCGATCAAAAGCGTGACGAAGAAGTGCAAGCTTTGCTGAAAGTCGAACAAGCGAAGTTGGACGAAGCGACGGCAAAGATCCAAGACAACCAAACGATGGGACTGGGCGAAAAACTTCAACAGACGTTTCAAAGTGCTTCGGATTCCCAACGCCGCTTTGAATTGAAGCAGGCAAAACTCATGCGTGAAAAAAGTATCGAAGACGAAAAATCAAAAAGTCAGCTTCGCGCCAGCATCGAACAACAGGAAGGCATCACGCGTTGGCTGTCCGTTCTGTTGGCGCCGCTGCCGGCATTGTTGCTGGGAGGTGTGGTGTTGTGGTATCGCCAAGCCGGTGAACAGCGCGACATCGCGGCGGACCGGCGAGTGTAGTGGATCTTGTTAAAGATCCCTTGCTGCCTATCGTTTTGAAGCTATTGAAAAGAAAAAAGTAAAACCAGATCCAAACCATCATGAATGAAACGACTAAAACTGCCGCGTTTGTAGGTTCCGCTGTGGCCATGCTGTTGGCCGCGGTTTTCACCAGCTACGCCAACCAACCGAAACCGTCGGATGATTTCGCCACAATTGGACAGCCGTTCTACGCGGACTTCGAAGAAACGACTCAAGCGAAATCGTTGGTGGTGACTTCGATTGATCCCGACGCGATCAAGAAACAAAAGTTCGAGATCAAACAGATTGATGGGCTCTGGCAGATCCCTTCTCACGACGGTTATCCCGCCGAAGCCGCCGAACGTTTGGCCCGTACGTCTGCGTCGCTGGTTGGTCTGACACGTGATTCATTGGTCGGTCGCCGCACGTCCGATTATGAGAAATTCGGTGTCGTCGATCCCAGGAACGACGATATTGTCGACATCGAATCTGTCGGCCAGAGCGTGACGCTGCGCGATGCGAACGATGATGTGCTGGTCGATTTGATTATCGGCGATCAGGCTGATGAAGACCAAGACAATATGATGGCCGAACCCGGCAGTGAGGAAACTTTCTACTACGTGCGGCGGGCCGATGAAACCAATGTCTATCGCATTCCTCTGAATATCGAGCTTTCGACGAAATTCGCGGATTGGATCGAGCCCGATTTGCTGCAAATGGAAGCGACGGACGTCGTGCAACTGGAAATGAACAATTACAAAATCGAAGAGCGGTCCAGCGGAATGTTTGGGCAGGTCAAGCAACTGATGAAGGTGCAAGGCGACGATATTTCACTGTCGCGAAAAACGTCAACCGACAATTGGGAGCTTGAGAATCTGAAGCCGGAGTCGGAGAAGGTTGATCAAGCCGCCGTCAATGCCGTTGTCGGTGTGTTGGACGATATGGCGATTGTCGATGTGGAGAAGAAGCCGACGTTGGATGGGAAGATTCTGTTGGATGCCGATTTGAACTACAGCGTCACTCCGGCTCAGGCGAAATTGATGTCGATCAAATCGCAGGCGGAGTTGGATGCGCTCACTCAGGATCAGAAGCTCGAATTCCAAGCCCTTCAAATGGGAATCATGGAGCTGCAACGAGATTTGGAAGCGAAGGGGTTCAGTTTTGGACAAACGGGGCGGAAGCTGGAGCTGGTTTCTGCCGGCGGCGAGATGCGGGCGGGGACCTCTAGCGGTTTACGGTATACATTGCATGTCGGAAAAGCGCCTACCAACACAGCCGCCGAAATTGATGTCGCCGGTTCAAACGCCGGAGAATCAAACATAGGCAAAGAGGAGGAAGCTGCGACCGAAGACGAAGGTGAACAAAACGCAGATGATGAAGACACCGCTGATAAGCCTGATGGTACTGAGGAATCTTCCGACGATGAAAGCGCTGACGATTCCAATCGCTATGTGTTGATCCGCGTCGCGTTTGATGAATCGCTGTTGACCGATCCTGGTGAGAAGCCGGTGGCACCCACCAAACCGACCAAGCCTGAAGGGTACACCGAGGCCAGTGATAAGGGAGAATCCGAGGGTGCGTCAGCCGACGAATCCGACAACGGCGAAGATGCCGCCGGCGATGAATCCGAAAGTGAAGATAGCGGCGAAGAGGACGAAGCGCCCAAGCCCGAGAAGACTGAACGCAATCCTGCGTTCGTGAAGTACGACAAGGATCTGGCGGAATATGAAGAAGCCCAGGTGGATTACGAGGTCGCGTTAAGCACTTACGAAGCCGCGGTCAGCGAGCGCGAGTCTCAGGTCAAGATCGGGAAAAAGAAAGCAGAGATTCTTAATGGCCGATTTGAGAAGTGGTATTACATCGTCAGTTCTGAGAATTTGAAGACGTTGCAAAGCAGTCGCGCCGAGTTGACCGATCCGGTCGAAGAAGCGAAAACTGAAGATGCGGCGGCAGCAGATGCAAAAACAGATCGACCTGACGTTTCCTTTCCCATGGTCGACACCGAACAGAAGAGAGAGACTTCTGAAACAGAGGAAGCCACCACTGTTGAGAAACCCAGTGTCGAAAAACCGGAAGTAGACGCCACAGATGATGGGCCGGCGGAAAATGGCGATGGCAAGATGGAGGAAGCCTCCGAACCGGAGACCGACGAAGGTACGGCTAAGCCTGAAGAAGCAAAACCTGCAGATCCAAAGCCGCAAGAATCGAATGCTGAGGACGGAAAACCTGAGGACGGAAAAGTCGATGATGTAAAATCAGATGAAGTAAAATCAGATGAAGTTGAACCGTCCGTCACTGAGGGCTCAGACGATGCGACCAGCGGTGATCCCGAATCGGGCGAGGCGTCTGCCGATGAAGAGAAATCGGAATAGGGCAAATCGGTCACAACGGTTTCAGCAGAAACAACACCCGTGTTGATGGATGTTCTATATCGGGACTGGAATCAAACCGCGGTGAAATAGGATTCGACGCTCGATTCCGTGGTTTTTAAACCGACTGGATTGCGAATCGTTTTTGCGATATGATTTCAGCAATGAATGATCCCCGAACACAATTTCTCCTGCGCATCAAAAACGGTCTCGGTTTCTCTAACTGCCGAACCATTGCGATTCTTTTTGAGTCCTAGCTACGGCTGTGTAGCTTTCAGGGTCGTCCAACCAGATTGGGACGATTTTCTCATTTGGCTGATGACAATCATTTTGATTGCGGCCGATCTCTTTTTACCTCTAGGACCACAAAGGATTTCCCATGAAGGAAATGCTCGAAGAAAAACTTGCCAGCTTCATTGATCTCGAAAAACAGATGCTCGACCCTGAGGTGCAGTCCAACTCCACTAAAATGGCCACGGTGGCTCGTCAGCACGGATCGCTGGCCAAGATCGCGGGGAAGTATCAGCGTTTCAAGGAGCTGATCTCGGAGCTGGACGAATTGAACGAGATGGCTCAAAGCAGCGATGCGGACGAACGCGAAATGGCCGAAGCCGAAATCGAAACGCTGACTGCCGAACGCGAAGAGATTTGGGCCGAACTGCTGGACATGACCATCGGTGGAGAAGATGCCAACCGAACGCGCTGCGTGATGGAAATTCGCGCTGGCACTGGCGGTGACGAAGCGGCTTTGTTTGCGGGCAACCTGTTTGAGATGTACACCAAACACTTCGAAAACAAGAAGTGGAAGGTTGAAGTGATGGAATCGAGCCCCAACGAAATTGGCGGCTTCAAAGAAATCACGCTCGGCGTCGAAGGCGAAGGCGTCTATCGCGAACTGCAATACGAAAGTGGCGGTCACCGTGTTCAACGTGTTCCCGAAACCGAAACCAAGGGACGCGTGCACACCTCGGCGGCCACCGTCGCGGTGCTGCCAGAGCCCGAAGATGTCGAAGTCGATCTTAAACCGGCGGACTATCGGCGCGACAATTATCGCGCCAGCGGTCCCGGTGGTCAAAAGGTGAACAAAACCGATTCTGCGGTGCGATTGACGCATCATGAAACTGGCATCGTCGTCGCGATTCAAGATGAGAAGAGCCAGCACAAGAACTTGGCCAAAGCGATCCGAATTTTGAAGTCGCGTATTTACGACTTCAAGCGTAGCGAAATCGACAAGGAACGGGCCGACGAACGAAAGACGCTGGTGGGTTCAGGCGATCGCAGCCAACGCATCAGAACCTATAATTTTCCCGACAACCGCGTGACAGATCACCGGATTGGATTGACGATCTATAAATTGGATCAAATCATCGCAGGAAACGTCAGTTTGCTGACGGACGAACTGATCGAACACGATCGACAGACTCTGCGGAGTTCCATGGGTGCCGGCGACTGAGCCGTTCGTCTAGGGAGCGCGCTACTGGCCGTCGGGGCTCTCCAGCGCAGGAAGCAGCACGCTTTGTGGCTGCCCGTCTTGATCTGCGTTTTGGTTGAAATTTTCGTCGAAGAACACTTCCTCTGGGATGGGCAGTTCTTCGATTGGATTCTCGGTTACGGTTTGCTCAGGCGTTAAATAAATTAGGCGATTCCCGTACGCCTGTTCGGCATCGGTTTGCATTAATGCCGGTTCATCCAACAAATCAGGCGTGGGGGCTTGGACTTGTTTCGTTACTGGTGACGTGTAATCTGCTTCGCCGAAGATTGGAAGCAACCGTTGAGCCAGTTCATCGTTGCGATAGGTTTGCAGCGATTCATGAAATAGTTTGCTGGCGGTCGTTTTGTATCCAAGACAGCCGTAGTGATAACCCAGCAACGTCCGCGCTCGATTATCATCTGGGCGACGTTTCAGATAGTTCGCCAGCGACCGCGTCTGCGTAACGTAATCGTCTTGCCCGTAGAAAGTGTCATAGTTTTTTGGAATGTATCCCCATTGTGATTCCGGCAGCATCCCCGTCGCCTTCTCGAGCATCAGGATCGCGACCGAATACTTGCCGATCGCAAAATTGCATTGTGAGCAAAACAGATGCATCAACCCGTTGTACGGATCGGCCGTCACGGCTTGATCGCAATAGTAGGTCGCGTCGTTATAACGGCCTTCGCGAAACGCCTGTTCGGCGTGGCCTTGGAGGTTCGATGCGGCGGGCGCCGATTTGATCAACGGCGTGGCCTGCGATGCAAGCAAACTCTGCTGCAGGTCAAAATGAGAATTGATGACTTGCTGCGGGGAATCTTGGAAGTGTTGGTTGGTGATGGTGGCTGGTGTGGTGGACTGACCCGCGGCGGGCGAGGCGCTCGTTTGCAGCGAAGGTCTCAACGTCCGCCGAAACTCAGCGTCGTAGGCGGTAATGTTTGACGGATAGTTGCCAAACGATAGGGCTGACTGAGAAATGGCCGACTGTGAAAATGTCGCCCGCGAGCGCGACGAATACGCGTTACCCCAATAAAGAGGCAGCGCGTAGTAACCGGTAGTGTAGAGACCTCGATTGGAACCGCTGAAGTTGCGGGAGGGTTTTTGAGCCGGACGTTGTCGGTAGGCCCAATGGCTGGGCACGGAGCTCTTGGGTGACTTAGGGGCGGGATTGTATGACTGACGTCCGGGAGGATGTCGACGCGTTTTCATTGAAAATTGAAACGCGGAACATGGTTCGGTGAAAACAGCCACCGAAAACACTATCGCCGCGACGAGTAGACAACGAGGCGATGATATTGCAATTCGATTCATTCGATCGGCCTCTAAACCCTAAATAGCAAGTTGTTTTTCGTTTCGTGACGAAACCATTTACTATTATTGTCATCTTGGTGGGCTCTGCTTGAGCAACGGGGGCCGCTTGGGATTTGTGCCGGTTGTGCCGAGATTTCCTTTTCGCAGTCACGCGGTGTTCAAACCGTGTCGGTTTCCACATCGGACCTCTCTAAAGCGGCCAAATGCCTTGATCTTTCAGCGATTGGACCGCGTTGAGAATCACCTCTGGCGATTTCATAAGCGCGATGCAAGCAAGCGTGAATCCTGTCACGATGATTGATGACAAGATCAGCGTTCGAAATGCCTCGTAGTATTGGTTGCGTTTGATTGCACGGGCTTCGACGGCGACTTTTTGCTGATAGTACTTTTGTGAATCTAAATCGTGATGATTATTCATTGCGTTCTCCAAAACAAGAAATGATTGTGTTGGAGTGGCCTAACCGCACCGTCTATGCCAATCAAAATTTTGATTGGAGAAACTCGCGTTTTAGCGAGCAGGATTGAGGTTGCCTGAGAGTGGCTTAGAGAATCGCGTTGCTGTTTTGCTACGTTCGGCGCGGGCAATGATAGAAAAAGGAAACATGTTGACCAAAAACATCATCAGCCCCATTTGCTTGGCGATATTTGCTGGGGTGACGAAGGCTTGTGTGTCCAACCGCGTGTTGAAACAGGCCCAGCGAGCGTTCGCCTAAAGCCTAAGGATCGCCGCGAACACCATCGGCATCCACGGTAAAGTTGTCGACGAAGAAATTACTCCACAGCGTTTCGTTGTATCCGAAATCCTTTCCGGTGATTTGTTTTAGCGCTTCTAAGGAATATCCATTCCTAACTTCTTTCTTCATCGTTTGTGGGCCGCCGCCGGCGGTGAACCCGATGCCTCCATTGTTAGAGAAGGAGGTGTTCATGCGGCCTGCCTCCGTTGCGCCGGGGATTGGTACTTCGCGGACCGACACCAATGAATCAATCAAGGGAACCAACACCTCACGCGGGTTGGCTCCCGGAACTTGTGAAAGACTTCGAATTAAAATCGCGGCGCGTTGCGAATATGTGAAATTCTTGCTGTTGAGAAATTCGTCGATCGCCCGCCGCATCGCAAAGTCCTGATTAAACTCAGGTTGCAGCAGCAGCGTCAGCGCGCGTTCTCGAATCTCCCCGTCGACGTCCGTGACGCAGAAGTACACAAGGGCTCCCGCGGACGCCAAAGACGGCGTCCCACCAAACGCCTCGACATACATGCTGCGAAGCGCGGCAGGCTGATCCTTTTCCTTGGCAGCCTCCTCGAAGACAAAGCTGGCCGTTTCAGGCGTGACCAAGTCGAACAACATGCGCTCGAGTTCGGCCAACGACAATCGCGATTGATTCAGTTCGCGCGTCCATCTGGAAAACCTTTCCTTCACCGAACCCGTTTTGGCGTCTCTTTGATCGACATTCCTTTCGATCTGCTGAGCCAGTTTCGGAACCCAATTCGATTTGTCACGAACATAGCCATACTTTCGGTACCGCAGCTCTTTGAGAGACCATTGGCCATTGAAATCTTCGTAGCCCAACAATTGCCGCGCCTTACGATCATTGGGTTCGATAGTAATGATGTTCTCAAGATGGTATTGGATTTGGTCTTTGAACTTGGTCCGTCCGCGTGATTGAGATTTACACCAATCAATGATTTCCCAATTCGCTTCAGCAGTGTTAGGTAATTCGTCTCGTAGTTTGGCGTATCGTTTTTGATCTTCATCGGCGGGTAAAACCGAGCCGACGTATTTTTGATCGAGTTTGACGATGCCGCCGGATTCGGTTTTGAAGACCACAAACTTACGATTCTCGGTTTGTGTTTGGTCGATCAGACGCACCTCAAACTCGCCGCCGCTGCGGAGTTCGAGGATGTCATGCGGGCGTGGGTCATTGGTGTCTTGCGCCGCCGCACAATCTGTCAACAGCTGAAGTGGCGCAGCAAACGCGATAACGGCAACGACAATGGTTTTTGAGAAGTTCATTGAGCTTACGTGGTTCTGAGAACTGAAACCGGATATAATCAAATTATCGCACTGTAGCGGTGGCAGGTCACAACAAAACGCACAAAAAATATTGGAACATGGCGAAAATCAGCTACGACAAGATGGCTAAGCTGTTTAAGCGGCTTGAAACCAGCTATTCAGCGGGAATTGATCTGCTTTCTGCCTTTCAGAAAGAGCGTTCCATTGGTTCGCCGCAGGATCGACTTCAGGCGAATCGAATCGTCAACGGACTGAAAAACGGCGAGGCCCTTGCGACTGCGATGCGGTCGGTGGACGGCTATTTTCCGGAATTGGCCGTCGCCGTTGTCGAAGCCGGCGAGACGGGCGGGCGATTGGAGGAATCCTTCGCGCGGCTGGCCAAGCACTACAAAGACCTCGTCGAATTTCGAAACAAGTTCCTGATGTCGATCGCTTGGCCGGCGTTTGAATTGGTGGCATGCGTGGGCATCTTTGGATTGCTGATCTTGGTGATGCATTATGTCATGGTGAATATCGGCGGACTCAAAGAATCGATTGACTGGTTCGGCATGGGCAGCACCACAGGAAACTTTCTGTTGTACGTCGCCGTCATGACCACGATCTTTGGCACGCTTGGCTTTTTAATCATCGGGGCGCGGTCAGGTTGGTTTGGTACCTTGCCCATGAGAATCGCGCGGCGGGTGCCGATTGTCGGCAAGACGATCGAAAGTCTGGCGCTGTCGCGTCTGGCATGGACGATGTCGGTCGCCGAAAACGCAGGAATGGACGCGCTGGACAATGCAAAATTAAGTTTGTCTGCTACCGAGAACTACTACTATAAGTCACTCCAACCTCAGATCTGTGAGGACTTGCGTTCGGGCAAAACGTTCTATCGATCGTTCCAAACCACCGAAGCTTTTCCACAGGATTTTTTGGACTACGTTGACGTTGGGGAAACCGCCGGTGAATTGGCGGAGACGATGGACAGGGCATCCAATGACTACCAAGCCAAAGCCGAGATCAACATGAAAATCCTTGGGACCATTGGATTTGTGTTGATGTTCGGATTTGTGGCGATCGTCATTGGTGGTTCGGTGATTATGCTGGCGAAGAAGCTTTATATTGATCCTATCAACGACGCGGCGAACGGATTATTTTGATCTGATCTGCTACACTGCCCTACCCTTTAGCTGACCATCGGCCCATTGAACGGCCCAGATTTTCTAACAGACTTTTGTGCATGATAAAAAAACTAACGATATTTGGCGTCGGCTTGATTGGAGGATCGTTGGCGTTGGCGCTCAAGAAAGCCGGCGTTGTCGAACAAATCGTCGGTTGCAGCCGCGATGAAAACCATCTCAAACAGGCGGTGGAACTTGGCGTGATCGACGATTTTGATCTGGATCCGGAGAAGGCCGCCGCCGATGCTGACGTGATCTTCCTCAGCGTGCCGATGCGGGCGATGGAAAAGGTGATGCGCAGTTTCAAATCGGCCGTTGGGCACGATACGATCATCACCGACGGAGGCAGCAGTAAAGCCAGCGTTGTCGAAGCGGCGAAGAATGTGTTCGGCGATGTTCCTGCGAATTTCGTTCCCGGGCACCCGATCGCCGGACGCGAGAAGAGCGGTGTCACTGCGGCGATTGATAGTCTGTACGAAAATCACAAGGTGATTCTGACGCCGCTTGAGCACACCCATTGCTCGGCGGTTGAGCGTATCGCGTGGATGTGGCAAACCGTCGGAGCTCACGTGGAGACATTGGCGGTCGAGCAACATGATCGCGTGCTGGCGGCGACGAGTCACCTTCCGCATGTTGTGGCTTATGCGATGGTCGATACGCTGTCCAAAACAACTTTCGTTGATGAGATCTTTCATTATGCGGCCGGTGGGTTTCGTGATCTTTCGCGCATCGCCTCCAGCGACCCCACCATGTGGCGCGATATTTGTTTGGAGAACAAAACGGCGATACTGGAAATGGTTGCCGCCTATCAACGGACCTTGGATACGATCAAAATGAAAATCCAGACCGATGATGCTGAGGGGCTGTTCGAAATTTTTGAAGCAGCAAAAACGACTCGCGACAGTCACGTTCATCTAGGTGACTCGAAAACGCGTCCGTAGCCCGGCTTTGGGTCGGCCGCGGATCGTAAACCTGTTATAAAAAAGCTCAAAACCGTCGGGTTTACCTTCATAGATCAATCACATTCTGCTATTTTCATGGCTTCGAAAAACACTTGTCTTTTTGAAATAGCCCGCATCCTCTGATGCCCACAAATTTTGTCTTATTGGTCGTCTAGGGAACCATCGTGAAATACGCTGCCGTGGGAAACATTTCGATTCACTTGCCCGAGCGCATCGAGACCAATGAGGAACTTGCCGCCGACAATCCACGTTGGGACATGGACCTGATTGCGTCCAAGACGGGAGTCTACGAAAGACGAATCGCAGCCGACGGCGAAACGTCCGCGGATCTTGGTGTGAAGGCGGCACAGAAGCTGTTTGAGGAGCACGACGTTGATCCCAAGTCGATTGATTTTCTGTTGTTCTGTACGCAGACCCCCGACTATCCACTGCCGACGTCTGCCTGTTTGATTCAGGATCGTTTGGGGCTGCCAACATCCGCTGGGGCGTTGGATTTTAATCTTGGTTGCAGCGGATTTGTGTATGGGCTTTCACTGGCCGATGGATTGATTCGTTCGGGTGCCGCCAAACGCGTTTTGTTTATTACCTCCGAGACCTATTCCAAGTTCATCGACCGAAACGATCGAAGTCTGCGTACGATTTTCGGAGATGGAGCCGCGGCGACGCTGATCGAATCCTCGGATCAGCAAACGCTCAGTTCGTTCAAATTTGGCACCGATGGCAGTGGTGCCGATACGTTGATCGTCTCCAAAGGCGGTCATCGAAAATCCGACGATGCGATTGGGCCTCGGAAAAGGAAGCGCTGGAAGAGCGATCTCTATATGGATGGGCCGGCATTGATCCAATTCTCCGTAGGCAGCATTCCGGGGCTTTGCGATAGCATTTTGGAAGAGGAGTCACTGACCCAGGACGACGTCGACTATTTCTTATTTCACCAAGCAACGCGGAAGATGCTGGATCAATTGCGGCAGACGATGAAGATTGATCCTGAGAAGTTGCCGCTGAGAATGGAGAAGGTTGGCAACACCGTTTCGTCGACGCTGCCAATTTTGATTCATCAGCTTCGTGAGAGCCGTGATCTGAAAGCCGATTCGGCGAACATGTTGATCGGCTTTGGTGTTGGTTGGTCGTGGGCCGGTTGCATGTGGCGGGGTTGTTAGGCGGAGGCTGTTTTGGGGTTTGCTCTCTGGATAGGTGAGTGCAGATCTTAGCGCGATTTTGCCCTTGAACCGCTTAGGTCTCCGGTGGAGCCTCGACCTCCCAATGCGTATTCTACTGGCCGATGATGCGGGTTTGGTTGTTGATCCGATAGACGCCGGGCTCGAGTCTTAACTGTCGTTGGATGCGTTGGCTTTCTTCTACCGATCCGACGAAGCCATGCATCGTGGCGGTTTGATTGTCGATTGTGATTTGAACGCCTGCCCCATCGCTGGCCATGTTGGGAAGGCGGCGGATGCGATTTTGAAAACGATCGGCGACTTGATATCCGCTGACCTGCGGCGAAGAGAATTGCCGCCGCAAGTTCGCACGCACGTTGCTGCGGAAAATTTCAAAACCTTTCACTTGACCGGTGCCGCCAAAACCTGTGTTCTGATTTTGGTTGTTGCGACCGCCACCAACTGCCCCGCCGGTCTCCACGTTATTTATACCGCCACCGAAATCTGCTCCATCGGCCGATACACTTCCAACAGGACCTACAAATCCGTTCTCCTGAATTCGAGTGCTGGTAGCTCCAACAAATCCTTGATTTCTTACGTCTTCGGTTTCTCCGCCGCCAAGAACATCGCCAAAACCTTCCCCGAAAGCGTCTGCGCCGACGCCTGCCCCGGTGCCAGCAGAAGTACCGCCACCGATGCCAAAATCGCCACCGATGTCCGTTCCTCCAAAATCCCCACCGTCGGTCGGGCCCCCGAAATCCCCGGCGTCAATCGTCCCACCTCCGTTGATTTGACCGACTGCGTCCTGAGCCCCGCCGAAATACGTGAAACTGAATATACCGATTAGGCAAATGATTGGTGCAATTTCCAGTAATGGGTGCTTGGGAGATTTTTGTTTGAGGCTGAGAAGCATGATTTGACCGCCAAAATGATTAATGTCAGACAGAGATATTATCGACCACCCATGGCCTTTGGCCTATGATAAAGACGAATATCTTGCTCACCCGAGAAGAAGAATTCAGGCCCAATAGGATTCTGGCAATCGCTAAAGTTTACCCAAGACAAACGCTTTACCGGACCGTCGATTCCTTTTGTAAATTTTAACTTTCAATCCAAATCTGTCACCACCACAAAATACCACGATGCAAAACCATATTCCTTTTCCCTTGATTTCCTTCTCCGAGTTTTCAAAAGCGGTCGTCGCAAGCGCAGTTCTGTGTGTCCTTTTGGTTTGTTCGGCAACGCCCGTTTTGGCTCAGGCTGAGGAATTGCCAGATCGACCGGACACTCAGGATCTACTTCCCGAAACGACCGTTGGACTGATGAAGCTTCGCAACCTCAGCGAGTTTGCGGAGAAGATGAAGAACAGCAGTTTTGGGCAGATGATGCAATCGGAGTCGGTGTCTCCTCTGGTAGACAGCATCTATGACGGCGCTGCCAAACGGTACGAAGACGTTAGCGAAGATGTCGGCCTCTCGCTGGACGAAATCAGGTCGTTGCCTTCTGGGGAGATCTCGTTTGCGATCATTGCACCGCGACGGCAAGACCTCGTGTACGTCGTGATGATGGAGACCGACGAAGATAACGAAGCCGTCGACAAAGCATTTGGTCGATATCGGGAAATGATGGAAAGTTCGAGGGAAACCGAGGGCGATGATTCCGGTGTTGAACTGAAAACAGAAGAGAACGATTTTGGCATAAGTGTCGAAACGATGATGGTCGCGGGTACACCAGTTTATACTTGCAAACACAAAGGTCTGGTGATTGCGTGTACTTCTGAGGATGAACTGAACGACATGTTTGTGCGTTGGTCGGGCGCACAGGTTGATAAAGTGCGTCCTCTGGCCGAAAATCGTAAGTTCATCACGATCGCCAAACGTTGTTCTGTATCAGACGATGCACTGCCAGATGCTCGATTCTTCTTCGATCCGATCGGGATATTCAAGGCCGCGTCGCGCGGGAACGTGGGGGCAAATTTTGCGGTCGCCATGCTGCCGACGCTGGGGTTGGACGGAGTGCTGGCCGTTGGCGGAAATATGTATGTTGACCACGATGAATACGAGAGCATTTCGCACGGTCATTTGTTGCTGGCATCTCCGCGCGAAGGAGTGCTAAACGCGCTTGCCATGAAGCCGGATTCCTACACGCCGGAGCCTTGGGTGCCGGTAGATATTGCGAACTACATGACCACCAGTTGGGACGTTCCACAGATGCTGGCTGCGATCAAAGATATCTCCGACAAAATTGTGGAAGGCAAGTACGACGAATATTTTGAGAATCTTCAGAACGAAATTGATAAGCGTGATTCGAGCGTCAATCTGCAAGAAGATATTATCGCCAATCTCACGGGGCGATTCTCTGTCGTCCGGCCAATCCTCTCGGGAACTCAGTTGAACGGTATCGGAAACGTTGCTTCGGTCGGCGTCAGTGATCCTGAAAAAATCGAGAATTCTCTCAGCGAGATTTTTGGCTCCGAAGATCTCAGCAAGTGGTGGACTGAACGCGAACACGGCTCCATCAGATACTGGACCAAATCAGAAGAGTCGATCAAGTACAGAGATGACCAAGTTAAAACTCGACGTGATCGAAGAATGAAACGCGCCAAAGATCGCGGAGAGGAAATGCCTGAATTCGGACCGCGGCCTGAAGTTCGCAAGGGATTTCCTACCTTCGGCCTCATTGGTGAACATTTTGTGTTCAGCGATTCCGAGGAGTTCTTTCAGTTCGCCGTGGACACATTCAACGGGGACAAACCCGCGCTCGGTGACGACGAGGACTTTTTGAGACAAATGGATACGATGACCAACATGTTGAAGTCCGATTTGCCCGCCGCGGTGTTCTTCTCGGATGCTCGGCGCGAGATCGGGTTTTACCTCAAGGCGCTTTCCAACGACAATATGATGGATGTGCTGAACCACAACGCCGCAAAAAATGAAGACGGTTTTCTGGCAGATATGAAAGCCTCGATCGAGGAACATGGGTTTCCTGAGGTCGAGGATATCCAGCAGTACCTCTCCACTTCGGGCGGTTTCATTACAACCGATGATTCAGGTTATCACTTCTTGCTGTTTCAAGAGAAACCGAATCAGGAATAGCCGTTTACGGGGAGGCTCCCCGCGGGCAGTAACTTGGCTTATATTGACGGCAATCTATTTGCGAATTGATCATTAAGCTGAGTCAGATTGTATGAATATCGTTGTGTTGGGAGCAGGAAACGTCGGCTGGTCGATCGCTGATTTGCTGTGCCGCGCTGAACATAGCATCACGGTGGTCGACGTTGACGCCGAACGAGTGGCGGCGATCAACGATCAGTTGGATGTTCGCGCGATTTGCGGATCGGCGTCACAATCGAGCGTTCTTTTTCAAGCGGGCATTACTTCGGCCGACATTTGTTTGGCCGTCACAGGCGTTGACGAAGTCAACATCGTGGCAGCGAGTATGGCGAAGTCGATGGGGGCTCGCCGCGCGATCGCGCGGGTGTACGCACCCGTTTTCCGCGATCTTAGCACCTTTGATTATCAGTTGCATTTCAAGATCGACCGCGTTTTGTCGTTGGAGCATTTATCGGCGATTGAACTGGCGCGTAGCATTCGCGGACCTGGGTCGGTGGTGGTTGAGCAGTTTGCGCGGGGCGAATTGCAAGTGGAGGAGCTGGTCGTTGGCCAGCAAGGCGAGCTGACCCGTTCGCCGATTCGAGAGTTGGGTTTGCCATCGAACGTTCGAATCGGCACGATTCAGCGCGAGCAAAGGATGTGGATCGCCGCTGCGGACGATCAATTCCAGGTCGGAGATCGGGTGACCATGTTTGCGCGGCCTGCGGATATGGTGAAAGTCAGAGCGATTTTCAAGATGGTCGATCGAACGTTCAAACGCATTGTCATCGGGGGAGGCGGCGAAACGGGCCTGCATCTGGCGCGCGTGTTAGAGTCAGAGGTCTTTAAAGTTACCGTGATTGAGAAGGACGAACAGCGTAGCCAATTACTGGCCAATTTGCTGGACAAAGCGACGGTGATTAAGGGCGATGCTTCGGGCCGCGATTTCCTTGAAGAACTCAGAGTGGGAACGGCGGATGTTTTTGTGGCCTGCACCGGCGACGATGAAGTCAACATGATGTTGGGCGTGGAAGCAAGCGATTTGGGGGCCAAGCAGGTTTTGGCGGTGATCGGGAAACCGGATTACGAACCGGTACTGGATCGCTTGGGCATCGATCAAGCGGTCAGCGAACGGTCGGTGATGGCGAAACAGATCATGTCTTATTTAAACGAAGGCGTTATTCTGTCGCGCGCTAAGTTGCCGGGCGGTTTAATCAACATCATCGAACTGGATGTGGTCGAAGGTGCTCCGATCACCGAATCGGCGATTAAGGATTTGGGATTGCCTGAAAGGTGTTTGCTGGTTGCGATTGTCCAGCACGAACAGGTACGCGTGCCAGCGGCGGATGACAAGCTTCAGCCCGGCGATAACGCGGTTGTGATTGTCGAAGACGATGTGATGGAAAGATGCCTGATGTTTTTCCAAAAAAATTAGAGTTCCAATAAGACATTTCAAGTAGTGGATCTTGTTAAAGATCCTGCCTCTTGAGGAGACCGGCGATCAATCATCCAGGCGCTTGAGGATCTTTAACAAGATCCACTACACTGCTTCTTTCGTTACCGACGCTTGGCGTAGTTAGGATGATCGGCTTGACCCGTCAATTCGTACAGGAAACGACTGGGTTGGGTGTCGCGCGCTTTGCCCCACTTCATCCGAGTCAGCGACATCGAAAGGGTTAGCAGTTCTTCAGCGCGCGTTACACCGACGTAACACAGTCGGCGTTCTTCGGGCACGCCTGCATCGTCATCCTCCAGCGATCGCCGGTGAGGCAAAATACCTTCTTCAAGCCCCACCATATATACCTCAGGAAACTCCAAACCCTTCGCCGCGTGCATTGTCATTAACGCAATCGCATTTTTCTTCAGCTGTTTTTCTTTGTCGTCGTCAGTGCTTTGATCGCCCAGCAATAGCTTGTCCAAGAATTTGGTCATCGTTGGTTTCCGCGCCCCGCGTTCGTATTCGCCTAACGCGCTGATGATCTGCTCCACGACTGCCCAACGCGATTCCCGATCCTCCGGGATGGGGTAGATGCGGGCGATCTCTGATTTGTAATTGATTCGGTCGATCATCAGCCGCGCCACATCGACCAGCGAACTGCCGCCCATCGACGCTTTGACCCGCTGGACCGTTGACACCATCGCATCGAGTCCGCGGATAACTGTGGAGGTTAGTTTGGGACGTGTGGCTTTGCCGGTGACAAGATCCCAGAGCGGTACCTTTTGTTTAATGCAATGGTTCAAAAGAGTTTCGATGGATTTGCTGCCGATGCCTCGCGCCGGTGTGTTGATGATCCGAAGAATCGAAATTTCGTCAGGTTCGTCTTCTAGGAGCCTTAGATAGGCCAAGATATCTTTCACTTCTTTGCGATCAAAGAACGACATCCCGCCGACCAGTACGTAGGGAAGTTTTGCCTTTCGAAGTTCTGTCTCAAACGGTCGCGGCTGTTCATTGGTGCGAAACAGGATGGCAAAATCACGGGGCTCACGTCCTTTGTCCTGCAGGCGTTTGGAAATGGATCGCACAACTTCTTCTGCTTCGACGGTTTCGTTTTCGTATTGCACGATCGTTGGTTTTTCTCCGCCTGGGCGAGCGGCACGGAGAACTTTGTCGTGCCGAGTCGTGTTGAATTTGATTAATGTGTTGGCGAAATCAATGATCGCCGAAGTCGAACGGTAATTGTCTTCCAAGCGAATGACTTTGGCGTCGGTCCAGTCACGCGCGAAAGAAAGAATGTGTTCCACCTCAGCCCCGCGCCATCCGTAGATTGATTGATCATCGTCGCCTACAACGCATAGATTGCGGTGTTTTGAAGCGAGCGCTTTGACGATCCGGTATTGGCTGGTGTTGGTGTCCTGGTACTCGTCGATCAAGAGGTGATCGAACCGGTCGGCTTCTTCCTGCCGAACGTCCTCGTGTTCGCGAAAGAGTTTTTCGGTAAGCAGCAGCAGATCGTCGAAGTCTACCGCGCCCGAAAGTTTGAGCTGACGTTGATATTTTTGGTAGGCGATTGCGGCCAGATGTTGGACATCGCTTTCGCTTTGGACCAGCGCGTCGTCGGGAGTGATGGATTTACACTTCCAGTTGCCGATCCAAAAAAGCAATTGATTGGGAGCCAACATTTTGTCGTTGACGCTGATCTCTCGGAGCACGCTTCTGGCAAGGCTCTCCTGATCGCCTCGGTTGTAGATCGTAAACTTCAGAGGATAACCAATTTTGTCGATTTGCCGGCGGAGGATCTTGACGCATAGCGAGTGAAAGGTCGAAACGGTTGGCTGTTTTTCTTCTTCGGCGAATTTGTTTTTGGCGTACTTGGGTTTGTACTTGTCTTTGGGCGATGAGCCCTTCTTTTTGACCTCGATCATCGGCATGAGACGCTCACGCATCTCGTTAGCGGCCTTATTAGTGAAGGTGACCGCCAGAATTCGTTCGCGCGGCGTGCCGGTTTGAATGAGCTTGACGATGCGGTAGGTGATGACCCGCGTTTTGCCCGTTCCAGCGCCAGCCAACACCAACAGCGGGCCAGTTAGCGTGTTGACGGCTTCGAGTTGATCGGGATTGAGTCCGTGCATCGTGGTGGCGTTGAAAGAGCTAAGGAAGCGGGAATGGGAAATTTAGAATTTGCACGGGGCCAGTGCCGCGGCACTTCTTGGCATTGATGCTAGTGGAAATCATCGTCGACCTCCAAGCAACGACTGTGAATCGTCGGTTCACAGGGAGGTCGAGGCTCCGCCGGAGACCTAGCGTGATATCTGGCCGAGACTCTCGTAGGTTTCGGGCGGAGCCTCAACCTCCCTTTCTGGGGTGAATCGAGTGCGTAGTATCTATTCCTTCCAAGAGTTGTCAAACGCAAATTATTGTGTAGCGAATGGGCTTCTAAGGTCTCCCTCAGCGGAGTGTCAAAGACCAAATAAACTGGGAGCTGCAAGGCGGTCGGTATTGACCGTTTACAAGAAATTCTCGATACTTTCCGTTTTATCTGGCTCAGGTTTTGCGCCTATCACCCCCTAACGCGATCCGATTTCCGGCTCCTGCTAATGTCAAAAATCAAAACAGAAAAGAATCGTGACAACCGTCGCGACATTGAACTGCCCCCAAACGCTCAATCGGGTGCCCCGCTGGAGGCCGAAGAGCAAACAGGTGCCGAGAAGATCTTGATGGCGTCACGTCCATATTGGACGCACATCGCGCTCGGGTTTCTGGTTTTTATCCTAGGTTGGGTCATCATCAGCTATCTGATGAAAAGCAATCGTGAGACTGCGGCTGAGCCTTCGAGGCAGTTGGCCGATGCGATGCAGCAGTTCAACGTGACGACAAACGTTGATTCGCTGAAACAGATGAAGGAAGATTATCCCAACGAAGTTGAAACGAATTGGGCGATGTTGGTTGCCGGTGACTACGAACTCAATCGTGGACTGAGCCAATACGCCAGCGATCGTGAAGGTGCGATGAAGTTGATCAAACGGGCGAAAGAGAGCTTTCAATCGGTTGTCGATTCGCCAAGCAGCGCCAAAACGACGATGCAGGAACGCCGTTCGCTATTCTCTCTGGCTTACGCACACGAATCGCTGGGCGAATTTGCTGAGGCGAAGGCACTTTATCAGCGCGTGTTGGACGAGTCGCCTGATTCGATCTTCGCATCTTCGGCCAATGATGGCTTGGAACGTTCCAGCAATCCCGACTTTGAAAAACTGTACAGAGAGTTTGCATCCTTCAAGCCTGCGATGGAAGAGGCACCTGGTGTTGCCGTTCCGGATGCTCCTGTGATTGATTTCCCAAAACTTGACCTTCCTAAGGAAGAACCGAGTAATGACACATCTTCGACTGAGACTGGCAGCGACGAGAAAATGGCCATTGAAGTTTCGAAACCAGCAACAGAAGCAGTTGCCCCGCTAACTGCTGATCCGGTTGTCAAAGAAGAGGAAGTCCCCGCGACACCGGCAGTTCAGAAAGAAAAGGTCGAAGCTTCGGCTGACGCGCCTGATGAGGCAGAAGAGGAAAAAGCAACCGAAGCAGCGACAGAAATGTCCGACAAAGCGGTGAAGGGCTTTGAAGCGGTAACTGAGGCCGCTGATTCGGTGGGCGAAGGGGTCAAAGAGGCCGCAGGTAAATAGCGTTGCCTATGTTTTGCTGGGGCCAAGCAGGGCGCTGCGAAACTCCGAGCTTGCACCGGCGTAGAATGGCCACCTTTCCCTCCCCGTCCATGGTTTCCGTACCCGGTCAAACGGCACTATCCTTGGTCAGTTTAACGACTAGCCGGCAGGCGTCCGCGTTTCGCCCCGTCAAACACGGTCGCCTGCCGGCTCGTCGTTAAACGGTTGTCAAACTCCGCAAGGTAAGTTGGCACCGGGCTACCGACCAAACGGCTCTTTACATCGCCAACCCGGATCACGGAGCTGCGACAGCAGTCAATCGACTTACCGCTCAAGTTATCGCTAGATTCGCCAACGCCGATAATTGCAAGCACCGCTAGCGCAATAAGATAGCCTCGATTTCAACAATCGAGGCTTTTGTTTTTATCACGTGTGTTGCTAAACAATTTTTCGAATCAGCTTCTGCGACGTCGAAGGAATCCACACAGGGCCAGCCCACCCAAGAGTGTGGCACTTGATGGTTCGGGGACAGCGTTTGCAACGGTAAACGTGATCGAATAACCGAATGCTCCTCTAGCTGTTTCTTGGAGCAAGAACGTCTGAGGTCCGGAGCTCAAAGGGATGGTGACTGCAGGTATGCCCAGACCACCACCGACGGCGTCGTTGACGAGGGGACCGGTCTCGAACAGCGAGCCGGCATCAAGGTTTCCTTGGGTCGAACCGGAAACGCCCGTGATCGTGCTGGCATTCGCTTGCCCAAGGAAGCTTGGGCCCCCACCTGTGTCTTCGCGCGTTGTTGAAATCGCTGTGACGACCTGATCTGGGGAGAGAGTGAATGTGAAGTAGTCAGCATCACTGCCATCGGTGGCTCCATTACCACCACCCAGATTCGCGTCGCCAAAAGATCCGACAATCGTGTTCAGACCAAGCAACAGTGTCACTGGGGTAGGTGCTGTCCCTGAATCACTCAAATCACCATCGACGGCTTCGTCAAAGATGATGGTCTGAGCGAACAACGGAGATACCATTAGCATCAAGCCAAGAAGAATCGGCGCGTATCGGAGTCTCATGAATCTGCTTCTCATAAATGGGGGGCGGTTTTTACCGAGCCGATTATACCATCGGGCTGAATTGGTAGATGGTGACTGATTTAGTATTAGTATCGAAAATCAAGATTGATCTACTATGGTGATAACGCAGGCGGGCCTCAAGAATTCGGTCTGAACGTGTGGTATTGCAAGTCAAAGCAATTCTTCGGGGGTGAGGAGGCCGCTTGGTGCCTCCTAGCATTATAGTTTGTCTTATTGGCGTTTTTTGCAGATTGGGCGGCCGATGGGCCAAGAGGTAGAGGCACCGCCGGAAACCTATGCGATATTATGTTCGAATTTTCGGCAAGGTCGCGGTCGGAGCCTCGACCTCCTGAAGTGCGGAGGAATCTTTACCCGCAAAAAGGGTCCTTTGTCCAACTGGTGGCGGAAGTCGGATTTAGACACCTGATAGAATATTAATAAATGTTCGGATGTCCGCGAAATTCACGTCACCGTCACGATTGCAATCTGCCTGCTGGAGAAAACGACCGGTCGATAAAATGTTAATGAAAGAGGCGATATCCGCGAAGTCCACGTCACCGTCTTGATTACAATCGCCGACCACTAAAGCCGGCGTCAGAAGAAATGCCCTACGCACGCCTGCCGGGTTGATACCTAGTCCGACGATCTGACCAGCATCGTTGATGTCACTCGCTTCCAGCAAAGTCCAGCCATCGCCTGTTTCGTCCAAGAGATTGTTCAGGTCCATTATGATGTTTTTCGAGTCCCAAATGACGGCGCGGCTGTCAGCTGAAAAATTAATACCGTTGGAACTCAAGCCAACCTTAATCGAGTCTTCGTTGATAGCCTTAGCGTCACTGTGGGACAGCCCCGGCAAAGCACCTAGGTCTGTAATTTGGCCGTCGCTCCAAGAGAACGCAGTCCTTTCAAACAGATCGTCCGGTAGTGGTACGTCCGGCGACAAGTCGAGTGGTCCAACGTACCTGCACCACAAACCTACCACCTGCCCCTTGTTGTTTAGTTGTCTGGGAGCAACGAGATCGTCGATTACCACCTGAGTTATGCTAAAAGGTGTTTCGATAAACTCAACTCCGCTAGTGGGATCCCATATAAACGCATTCGTCCCGCTCTGAGAAAGGGCTTGTCCAACAACTTGGCCTAAATCGTTAATCGCTGAGAGAGCGTGCGTACTTTGAGATTGATCATCTACAATCAAATCGAAGAGTCCGGCAACACCATCTAACCAGAGGCTGCCTGAACTCAGGACGGTGCCCGAATTGTTTACGTCAACTGCAGAGCCAAAGACTTGAGCAAGAACCCTTCCATCCTGACTAACGTGGCTATTGGTAAAAATGTCTGTGCCAGTTTCCGACGTCCATGTGAATGGCCGTAAGAACGTATCTACACCTGTACTCAAATCAAAGTGACGGAATGACCCCACAACAAGCCCCGAATCATTAATCGCAGCGGAATAGTTGTCAGAGACCGATCCAGTCAAGACCTCAGGCCCACTGATTACGGACGCGCCGGATTCAGGATCCCAAAAGAAGACCTCCACCCCGGATTCAGGCGAGGAGAAAAAGAGACCTGTTATTTGGCCAAGATTGTTAATCCCACTAGCCGCCGACTGAGTTCCTAACGAGTCCGCCGGTGCCGTCAACGAGTACAGGTTTTGTCCGACAGTTGTTTGGCTGGTCGTTATCGCTATGGCAAATATCAGAAGAAAGAAACGTAAATTCGCTGTGATAGGCCGCATATCAAAGACCGCCTTTGGAGAAGGTGAGTAAAGCATTTGCCATGTTTAACCGGAATATTAAGTGCCGCGAAAGATTCCTAATCGCTATATCTATATTATTATAGCTTTATCTGAGCTCAAGAATTGCGAACAGTCTTTTTCCTCGATTCTACGAGCGTATTTTGGCGTATTCCAATAATCTCCGCCACGAAAACATTGCGACCTCTGTCGATATTTTGCGGTAGAAGTTGTCTTTCGGTCTCCGAAAGAACACTCCCGCGCTATTGCGCGGCGTGGGAGGTGCACTTTCGGAGACCGAAAGGCTACAAATGCTGAAACGATTTTCAGGCACCGCCAGCAGGATGTGGATATGGACCTGAAAGGAATGTTTAACGACGAGCCGGCAGGCGACCGCGATTGGCCAAGTACGGTCGCCTGCTGGCTCGTCGTTGACCGAATCTTTTCTAAAGCTGCGTAAATTTTATCGTAGTGTGCAATAAAAAAAGGCCACACAGCTTTTAAAGCTGAGTGGCCCATAAATCCGGCAGTACCTACTTTCGCACTTGCAGTACTATCATCGGCTTGAAGTGCTTAACTACTGTGTTCGGGATGGGAACAGGTGTGACCACTTCAATATGTTTACCGGAAAAAAC
>CAKZVF010000254.1 GCA_937921995.1 uncultured Pirellulaceae bacterium | reverse complement strand
TTTGTTTTTGATCTTGATGGACATGCTGGTCAATTTTGCACAGATGTCCTCAACCGCTTTCTCGATTCCCTGCTTCATCTGAATCGGGTTGACGCCTGCGGTGACGGCTTTGAGACCTTCATTGAAGATGGCTTCTGCCATAACGGTTGCAGTGGTCGTTCCATCGCCAGCGACATCGCTGGTTTTGCTGGCCACTTCGCGTACCATCTGGGCACCCATGTTCTCGTAAACGTCTTCAAGTTCGATTTCCTTAGCGACGCTCACGCCGTCCTTGGTAACCGTTGGCGAGCCGAAGCTTTTTTGAAGGATGACGTTGCGACCTTTGGGGCCGAGCGTAACTTTAACGGCGCGGGCCAATTTTGAGACGCCGCGGCGGATGGCTTCACGGGCTTCTTGTTCGAAGGCAATCATTTTTGCCATGATAAAATCTCCTGAGTTCAGGTTTGTGTTGAATGTTTGGACGGGCTCTAAGCCAATTTCAATTACTCGATGACGGCCAAGACGTCGTCTTCACGCATCAGCAACAACGTGTCGTCGCCGAAGGTGATTTCGTCAGGCCCATAAGAAGAAAATAGGACTTGATCGCCTGGTTTAAGCGTCAAAGCGACCCGCGAGCCGTCTTTGGTCATGCGGCCTTCGCCGACTGAAATCACGGTCCCGCGAGCAGGTTTGTCCTTGGCCGATTCGGGCAAGATAATTCCGCCTGCCGTTTGGTCCTGCGATTGCTCACGTTGCACAACGATGCGTTCGCCCAGCGGCTGCAATTTGATAGATTTAGCCTTCGATTTAGCTGGTTTTTTGGCGGTCGCTGCCATGTTCTATTCCTCCAGAACGTTGATTTATGATCGTGAATCGTTTTTTGGGTCAATGAAAGCCCGATATCGTAAGGGGTTTGAGGACGTTGTCCACAGATTCCCCTGACATTTTTGCGGTAATTCATTTACAGCGTGCCAACTAAAGCAATTCGTGGGCCAGATCAAAAATTATCCGGGAGAATTTCAGTCTTATCCGGATTCCGATGGCCCAGCCCAAACCCAATAGCAATCGCCGTCGCCTGCTGACGGATCTGGAAGGAGTTCTGGAATGGGAATAAGACCGCAATTTCAACGGAAACGAGTTTGGTGGCTTGGCTTCGGCGGCATACTTAATAGGCCGCGCGAGAAGTCGGCGAAGATTCCAACCTAAAATCCGAGCCGCGATCTCCATCCTGTTAGGCGACAACGGCAGGGGCGACTCTGACACAATGTCATTTTCACTGCGCGGCCACGAACGCCAAATCCATATCGAGGACAGCGGCGGCGGCGAGGTCCCCTGCCCAGACGATCCACGTTCCAAAAAAAGCCGCTCGTGATTCACACGAGCGGCTCCTTATTCTTATTGAATCTAGATCAACATTCCCTGCTGAAGCGGCGTCAATTTGCTTAACAACAGCGCATTTTCGTCGTCCTTACTGACCCGAGAGAATACCGATGAACGCAGAGATATCCAGAAAGTTCACAACACCGTCTTCGTTGGCGTCTGCCTCAAATTGATAGGTCGCTGTCGTAAGCCGAGCGATGAATGGGTTGATGTCCAAGAAGTTAACCACCCCGTCCAAGTTAACGTCCCCGCGCAGACCATCACTCACCTGAAGCGAAACCGACGCCGCGTAATAGATGACGCCCAGATTCATACCGCTGGGAACGATGACGTCGCTGAACGTGCCAGAAACAGAATCGGCCGTAATAATGTTGAACGTTTGTCCCGCTGTCGGTTCGAAACCGTCTATCATCGAAACGTCCAAGGTTCCATCAAGTGAAACAGCGCCGGAGACCTGAAGTTGGTCAAAATCACCAGGCTGGGATCCCGCTAGATCGATCTTCATCGTGGCGTTACCTAGCTGGGTATAACTACCGCCAAGGGTCATGATTCCTGTCGGATCTAAAGCAACGCCGTTGGGATCGGAGACGAAACTTGCGTCGACCGAAACAGCGTAGAAATGCGTGTTGCCAGAACCGCTGGAGGCACCGGCTCCCGCAATGCGAATCTCGACCTCGTCCGCAACCGGTTCGGTTCCGGAATTGGAAGCGGTGAACGTCCGCGTCGTTGTATCAGTGCTGTCGAGAATCAAGCTGCCCCAGCGTTCGGGCCAAGAGAATCCGTCGATCGAAGTGCAAATCATGTAGTTGGTCGCAGCGCCACCGCCGTTTCGCCTCAAATCAATCGTTACATCCTCGATCACCATGGCTAAGCCTTCCGCCGGCGCGATGGTGAACGTCAAGTAGTCGCCGTTGTTAACTGCGGCACCCAAATTAGTGTCGGTTCGAAAACCTGCGACATTAAACTCATTCCCGTTATTGGCGGCGTTACGAGGCACTACGCCGGGGCCAAAATCAAATCCCGAAACCAATCGCAGTCCACTCGCGAGTGTGCTGGTTTGCGTCAGCGGCGCGTCATCCTGTACGCCCATAAAATCAAAGTCGATAGCATCGACGACAATACCTTCCTCAAAAACGGGCAGTGTCGCTTGACCGGAGATCGATTCGGCAATTCCCGGCGCGACGCTGCCGGCTGCAGCAGTCACGTTGCCAGCGATCTGTCCAAATCCACCTAGAGTGCCCGTGCCACCGACAGAAACGTCTCCTGGTCCGACCGTCGATGTTTGAGAATTGGCCAAAATCATTTTTCCCGCGATCACCAACGTGCCACCTGTGTGTGATCCGACTCCGGTAAGAAATAGAGTCCCATCGCCTGTGGATTGGAGTATGCCATCGCCGGTTGTTTCGCCCGATAAGACCAAGTTCCCATCGGTCTGAACTTGGCTCAAACCAGATAAGTTAAATTCCTCGGAAAATCGCGTCACTCCGTCTTGCGCTTGCAAAGTTCCTTGGTTTAAAGTGATCAAGGGAATCTGTAGCTGAACCTCTTCGCCCCCGGGGCCCTCTGATGTTGCCAGTGTGCCAACAGAACCAACCTCAAGGTCACCGCTGCCGGTCAGTTCCGCTCCATCTTCAAGCAACAATGTTCCGCCGTTGATCGCAATCTGCCCATCGTTATAGATCGGGGCACCGGTGATCGTGACCGAATTACTGTTCTGTTTACTCAGTGATGCCCC
>CAKZVF010000253.1 GCA_937921995.1 uncultured Pirellulaceae bacterium | reverse complement strand
TGTTGGGATCACTGCGAGTGCTTCTGATGCCGATGCTACTAATAATACCGTCACTTACCAGTTGCAGGACGACGATGGAGGTCGTTTCCAAATTGATTCCCTCACAGGAGAGGTCACGGTTGCAGCCAACATTGATTTCGATACAGAAGGGGCCAGTCGCAACATAACCGTCCGGGCCGAATCCTCCGACGGATCTTTTACAGATCAAGTGTTCACCATTGAGATCAATGACGTCAACGAAGTGCCAACGGTGGCAATCACCGGTGTCGTGTTCTCAGTCCCAGAAAGCACCGATACAACCAACGGTGTTCTGATCGCCGACATTGTCGTCACCGACGACGCGTTGGGCACCAATGGTCTATCCCTGTCGGGTGCTGACGCGGATCTGTTCGAAATTGTCGGCAATGAGTTGCGTCTACGCCCTGGTAGCGACTTGGATTTTGAATCGACGACTCAATACGATGTCAGCGTCGAAGTCGACGACACGACGTTAGGTACCGGTGCCGATGACATTGTGTCTCATGTGTTGACTGTTTCAGATGTTGACGACGAAGCGCCCGTCATTGACCCAGGGCAAAATTTTTCCGTCACTGAAAATAGCGAAAACGGAACGTTCGTCGGAGCAGTGGCTGCAACCGACGTTGATACGACAATCGCATTAAGTTCTTGGTCGATCGTTGGCGGAAACGAGGGCGGTAATTTCGCGATCAATCCTGCCACGGGCGCGATTGCCGTTGCCGACAATGCGAATTTAGATTTTGAAAGATCGTCGTCCTATGATCTATTCGTCGTCGTTTCAGATGGCGAGCAAACTTCCGCACCCGAATCGGTTACGATTAGCGTCCTTGATGGCAATGACGCACCAGTATCACAAAACGACACATACTTCGTCGATCAATTTGATGAGGTAGCCGTTTTCGATTTAGGTGTTTTGCAGAATGATTCGGACCAAGACGGAGATCCTCTGACGGCGGCTTTGGTTTCAGGACCGGAACATGGCACTCTCACTCTCAATCCGGACGGAACTGTAACGTACGCAGCACAAGCATCGTTTATCGGTAGCGACTTCTTCACGTATCGTGTTTCCGATGGAATCACTTCTGGAAATATCGCGACGGTCGAAGTTGTGATTGCCCCGATCGTTGGCCCAGGTGTGCCCGGTGGGAGCGACGGTCCCGATACTGATGGTCCAGACGACTCAAGCACAACAACGCCCAATGATCCCACTCCTACCACGCCGGCCAATAGTGACACGGACGAACCAAGCGAAACTGTTTCCGAGAATGAGATTGTCGAAAATGCAAATCCCGCAGCGACACCCAATAGTGAAAGTAGCTTCGAAACGGAAGTTGAAACCGAGACAGAGGCGGAACTCGAACTCGTCGATGTGCTGCTGAGCGACACGTTCAGTACGGATCCCAGCAATCAGCAGTTGGAAAGCCGAGAGAGTTTGGAAGCTCGATTAAAGACGCTGAGAAATCGGGGCCCGGCGGGATCTGTCGGAGCTAACTACTCCGGATCGTTGGTGGCCCGTGTCCCTTTAACCGTTACTTTTTCGGAGCATAACGCAGAATCGTCAGAATCCTCCCAAGAGAAACTGGAGAAAATGATCTCTGGTACCTATGCCGTCACCACCGCGAGCCTTTCTGTGGGCTACGTTCTTTGGCTGATTCGCGGCGGTTCGCTGCTGGCTAGTTTCACTTCGGCATTGCCGGCGTGGACGTCCATGGATCCGCTCTCAATCGTAGCAGCGTCAGAAAACGATGGAGAATCCGAAGATGGCGAATCGCTACTTGAAATGGTAGACGGCAGTTCTAACGAATAATGAAATTTCCAAAACTCAATCCGACGTTTCGAATATCGATAGGACTTGCTGCGCTTACGACGACGATCATTTTTCTGGCCTCGTTCTTGGGTTTGATCCCAAACCCGACAACAGAGAAGATTGAATCACGGCGTCGCCTTTGCGAGTCGATCGCAACAACGTTCGCAACGCGCGCCAATCAAGTCGATGTCAGCAGAGTGAGAGATTTTCTCAAAGTTGTTGCCGATCGAAATCCGGATGTGAAATCAATTGGAATACGCCGCGCTGACGAAACTCATTTGCTTGAGTTAGGAGAACATTTTGCGAATTGGAGTTTAGGAAGCTCCAGCGAATCCTCGGCCAATGAGATTTTCATTCCCGTGCTTGACGGACAAGAGGTCTGGGGAAAGATCGAAGTTCGATTTGCGGAGATCAACCCTCCTGGACTTGTTGGTGCACTTAGCCATCCAGAAGTCTTATTGGCTACCTTCACGGGCGTCTGTGGCCTGTTTGTCTTTTACGTTTACCTGCGATCGGTGCTTCAGCAGTTAAGTCCCAGTAAGGTCATTCCTTCGCGTGTCCGGATGGCGTTTGACGCCTTGGCCGAGGGCGTGTTGGTGCTCGATTCAAAAGAGCGTATCGTTCTGGCGAACAAAGCGTTTCAAGAAGCAACCGAACTTTCGATGGATAAGTTGATGGGGCGAAAGGCAAGTCAGCTACCTTTTTCCTCAAAAGATTCGACTGATCCAAAGAACTCAGTAGCGCCTTGGCTGTTGGCCATCGAATCTAGCGATTCCATTCGAGGTAAGGTCATGGAGTTCCAAGGCCGCCAAGACAAACCCGTTTTCTCTGTGGGCTGCGCGCCGATCCTTGACGGTAAAGGTGTCAATCGTGGAGCGCTGGCGAGTTTTGAGAATGTGACGCGTCTTGAATCGCAACGGGCGGAACTAGAAGTGTTAGTCGATAACTTGACCGACGCCACCCGAGAAATCACGAAACAGAATCACGAACTGGAACGACTGGCCACGATTGATCCGCTGACAAATTGTTTTAACCGAAGATCATTCCTTGATCGTTTTGAAGCGTTTTGGAATTCGGCAGATCAAAAAGCGAGGTCTTTGTCCGCGGTCATGGTGGATATTGATCACTTTAAATCGGTCAACGACAACCACGGTCATGCGACTGGTGATGAAGTGTTACGTGGGGTCGCAAATGTGTTGTTAAATAGGACAAGAGAGCAGGATGTCGTCTGCCGTTTTGGTGGTGAAGAGTTCGCGATTCTTCTGCCTGATACAGATATAGAACATGCCGGTTATATGGCAGAAAGAATTCGTTCAGCGATATCGCAGCAAAGGTTTGGTGGCCTGAACGTGACTGCAAGTCTCGGGGTGTCGGCCCTTTGCCAAAATCCGGTGACACCTCAGTCTTTGTTGGAGCAGGCGGACAAATGTTTGTATGTCGCCAAACGCAACGGACGCGACCAAGTGGTTCGATGGGACAATGTTACTGACGACTTTGAGATTCATGAATCTGAATTGACTCGCATTGCTCACGAAGAAAGTTCTCAAGATATTCCTTTTCATGCGGTGACTGCGCTAATTTCTTCATTAGCGTTTCGAGACCAACAAACGGCCAACCATTGTCGTCGCGTTGCTGACTTATGTGTGGCGACCGGCGAGGACCTATTGCCTCTTACCGCCTGTTATACCCTGGAAATTGCAGGTCTGCTGCATGATATCGGTAAGATCGGATTGCCAGATTCGATTTTGCTGAAGACCACTGAATTGACTGATGATGAATGGAAAATCATGCGGCAGCATGAAAGGTTCGGTGCTGAACTGATAAGGACTTCTTTTGCATGTTCAGATTTGAGTGGAATCATTGACAACTTCCGGATCCCGTTTTCTGAAATGGAGAAAGATGAGACCGTCGTTTCTGTTGGTGCAAGGATTTTGGCGATTGTGGATGCTTACGTTTCGATGACATCCGACACAACCTTCCGCGAGGCGATGACACCCGAAGCGGCGATTGCTGAATTAACACGATGTGCTGGCGATCAGTTTGATCCCGAGCTCGTGAAAAAGATTGCCGATACCTTGAAGGCGAAGACGGGCGAGCTGCCTCAGCATCGGGATCAGGTTTCCAAGGAGGCCGCTTTGAGGTTCGGTTTACAGATCGAGCGACTGTCACTGGCGTTGGACAAATTAGATACCAACGGAATTGGTGCGATCGCCACAAGGTTGATCGGTACCGCTGAAAGGCACGGCGCGTCTCAAATCGCCGACAAAGCGAAACTCATCGCGAAGCTCAACGAAGAAAAAACGAACCACGGCGAGAACTATGATTTGATCATGTCGACGATTGAATTGCTGGATTTGTGCCGGGCAAGTCAGTCTGCTTTGATCGAAACGACGCGGGTTGAGTAATCAGTTAGGGTAGAGGTTGTTGTAAACCCTATAAGTTTCTGCAACGCGCTTAACCTGAAAACTGCCCCAATACGCACAACCCGACGGTGCATTATGAAAGTATCGCGAAGAGCGACTGCCTGTCGCCTGTGCGAATCAAATTCAGCAATTCGTGGGGTAGATTTCAAAGTCGCGAAATCCGCGTCAAACTCTTCCAAACTTTGATCTTCTCTCTGTAAACCGTGCCATTTGTCATGAGCCACCATTTTCAATTTCTAGCGACGTGGTTGGTATGCCTATCTATGCCCGCGTTTGTGTATTCCCAATCGATTAGTATCGAAAGGTCTGGCATCAGCGGATTCACTGAACCGTATCGTTCAATCGAAGTCGCCGCGAACGAAATGGGGACGATTTCCAAGGTCGAAGTGGTCGAAGGTCAAATCATCGAAGCCGGTGAAATTTTGGCACGGCTCAACGACGACGTTCACGCAGCATCGGTTGGGATGGCAAAGGAAAAGTTGGACGCGAAAGGCCGGCTGCATTCTGCTCAGGCCGAGCTGAATATCCAGCAAGACCGATATTTGAAATTGGCTGGATTGTTTCAACGTCAAAATGCCAGCCAAATCGAGGTCGATCGCGCTCAGGCTCAATTGGAGATTGCAAAAGCGAATGTTGAATCTGTAGAAGACGATTTCCGAATCGCGTCTTTTGAATACAAACGCGCGGTCGCTCAATTGGAAATGCGGAGGTTGCGATCTCCCATTGATGGAGTCGTGACACGCATCCACAAAGATTCCGGAGAGTTTGTCTCTGCCAGTGATCCTGTCGTGGTGAGCGTCGTTCAGTTAAACCCCTTGAAGGTGACATTCTCGGTGCCCCAGTCGCTAACGCGCGGGCTTTCTTCGGGGTTGAGTGTTGAATTGGAAATGGGCAGCGCGAGATCCTCGGCGGCAGGTGTCGTCGAATTCGTTTCACCCACCACGGATGCTCAAAGTGGTACCCGTCGTGTCACCATTCGCATTGATAATGCTGATCGATTGTGGCAAAGCGGTGATGTTTGCGTGCTTCCTGATTCAGAGCTTTCGGATCCCAACCAAAGAAGCGCGCACCTCATACAACCGCCAGCCGACGGTGACTTCCGTTTGGTCAATTCAGTCGAGGACCCAAAATAAGCGTATGTCCTTTGGTGAGTTCGATTCTCATTTGGATTTCCCGACGCTTTCGTTGTTCCATTGCTACGGTAGGCGGATAATCAATTCCTGCTGCGAACCAACATGATTTCTCAGAACACTACCTTTGAATCCGCCGAGGAATCCGATCTCCAAAGAGAGACAGCTCAGCAGCGGCTGAACCTACGACAATCGCTCAATCGTTTTACTGCTTTACCTGATACACCCAAAACGTTCACGCAGTTGCAGGTAGATGTTTCAACAGTGCTGACCGAGGAACCTTCGATTGCCGCGGTTTTCTATCTTGAGCTCAGCGACAACGACTTTGACTTTACTCTTTCGGGATCCAACGTTTCGGAGATTCCCGATAACGTGAAGCAGTGGGCGGCCAACGTGGCCATCAGTAGTTGCTCGACCGATCAAACGCGTTTGGAGCAATCCGAAGACGCCGCAGGCGCTGTGATGCAAATGGTTGCCGTTCCCGTGTCAGGGCGGAAACCCCAAACCGCCGTCGCAGTGCTGTTTTTGGATGAAGATATTCAGGAGAACAGATTAGTCGTCGTAGAACGTGCGGCAGACTGCTTGGCCCGATGGCGATCGGATGATCCATTGGCATTGGCGACCGAAGCGGCTGAAGATCTGGCAGCTCAGGATCAACTTGTGGCGATGGTCGAAGAAGCCGAAACATCGGATTCGGCTTGTCATCGGATCGCGAACGAATTAAGCCGCTATGTTGAGGGTTTAAACGCGCAATCGCCGTCGGTGACATCTTCGGCGGGTTCTGCGGGTCTGGATTCTATCGACGTTTACGTTGGCATGGCGCAAGAGAAAGGGCCGCTCAAACTTACCGCTGTTTCAAACGCGAACACGCTGCCTGATTTGGATGTGCGGGAGGCTATCGAAGCGGCGATGCAAGAGTGTCTGTGCCGCAAATCAGCTTCGGTTTGGCCGCGCAGCGACGAAACTCCCGCAGGAGTGCTGTGCCTCAAACGCATGTCAAAAGTTGTTGGGGCGACAAATCTGACCGCTTTTCCTATCGAGGGAACGAAAGAAAAATCGGCTGGCGTAGTCATCGTTGCGTCGGATCGCCTTTTGACGCCACGCGCGTTCGCGTTCGGAGATAGTTGTTCTGCGCGTTTGGGCAGCGCTATTCAATTGGTCAAACGTGCCGAACCAGGGAGGTTCCAGCTGATTTGGGATAAGATCGCAGAACTAAAAACGAATCGTAAAAATTGGGCGCTGATAGGGTTTGGCCTGTTGGCAGCGTCTTTCATTCCGGCGCCTTATCACGTGTCTTCCGAATGCGAAGTTCGTCCCGAATCGAAATTGTTCATCGCGTCACCCTTTGACACAACCTTAGAAAAATGTCACGTGTTGCCCGGTGAGCACGTTACAAAGAATATGCTTCTGGCGACCCTTGACGGTCGGGAAACGAAACTGGAGTTAGCCGAAATCGAAGCGGAGCTCAATCGAGCGACGAAGCTACGCGATGGGCACGTTGTCTCTCATGAGAGTGGAGAAGCCTATGTCGCAAAGTACGAAATTGAGCGACTCAGATCCCGACGTAGTCTCTTGCTTCATCGGCAGGAGAGTCTTGAGCTTCGAAGTCCAATGGATGGAATTGTGATCGCCGGTGATCTGCAAAACGCCGAAGGCATGCCGCTAAAGGTCGGAGAGACGTTGCTGGAGGTCGCGCCGCTGGATCAACTGCGGATCGAACTTTCGATTCCCGAAGACGATGTTCGTTTTACGAAACCGGATATGCCAACAACGGTTCGATTGGATGCATTTCCTTTTGAATCTTGGAACGGCAAGATCGAGCGGATTCACCCTGCATCGGAGCTTAAGAACGATCAAAATGTGTTTGTTGCGGTGGTTCCGATCGAGAACGTCGACGGGCGGTTGAGGCCTGGAATGACAGGCTATGCCAAAACAAAAACGATTTGGCGTCCCCTTGTTTGGAATTACCTGCACAAGCCCGCAGCCGCAATGGCGAGGTGGTTCGGATGGTAAAGTATGATCGGCTCTCAAGCGAATTGAAGCGCTGTCGTTTCGAACTCAAAGATGAACTTATTTTTGTGCCGCAGTCGTTTGGGGACACGACGTACTATCACATTGAGGTTCCGTCCAGTTCGAAATTTTTTAAGATCGGATATTCGGAGTATATCTTTATCTCGTTGCTCGACGGCGAGACTTCCTTCGCTCACGCCTTGGCGATTTCGTCTCAGACCTTAGGGGCCGAAGCGCTATCGGAACCGCAAGCGACGCAGGTTTTATTTTGGCTGTTGGAGAAAGGTTTGGCCGTTACGACGGATGCTTCTGTCGCACCCTTAGCCAAAGATCAAGCGCAGCAGGGGATTTGGCAGAAATTGAATCCGTTTTGGATGAAGATCCCTTTAGGCAAACCGGACCGTTTGCTTGAACACGCCAACGGTCTGTTGGGTTGGATATTTCACCCAGCGGCGATCATGATTTCATTGCTGACGATGGTAATCGCGTGGGTGTCGCTGGTCACCGCGTGGGATAAATTCGCCGCCTCGGCCGCGGCCGTATTTTCGACTTCGAATTGGATCTGGATGCTGGTCGCATGGGTGGTGCTAAAAATCGTCCATGAGTTTGCTCATGCGATCGTCTGCAAACGACTTGGCGGAACGGTCAAGGAAACGGGCATCATCTTTATCTTGTTCGCGCCTTTGGCCTATGTCGATGTCACGTCGTCGTGGCGGTTTCAATCACGTTGGCGGAGGATTGCCGTCGCGGTTGCGGGGATGTATGTCGAATTGTTGATTGCTGCGATTTGCTTGATCTGTTGGACCTACACACGCAACGAACTGGTGGCTTACCATTTGATCAACGTGGTTATGATGGCAAGCGTGTCAACTTTACTTTTTAACGCCAATCCTTTGATGCGTTTTGATGGCTATTTTATCTTGGCGGACTTTTGGGGGATTCCCAATCTTTACCAAGAAGGCGGGAAAGCTGTCACAAAAACGATCGACTGGATTTTTTACGGGCAGCGCGAAGATGCAACGCGCTGTACCGTTCACCGCTGGCCGGGTTTGATCAGCGTCTATGGTTTTGCATGTGCGGTTTGGAAAGTGCTGATTTTTGTCGGCCTATTTATTGCGGCTTCGGTGATGTTTGGCGGCTGGGGGATATTGCTTTGTCTATTAGGGGCCATCAGTTCGGTTGTCCTTCCGTTGGCCAAAATGTTCAAAGGTTTGGCGCTTCGGTCAAAGCAACGGCCGGAGTCAATCTTTCGCGCCGCGGCGGTCATGGGCGTTCTTCTGATGCTCGGTGCTAGTTTGTGGTGGTTTGTCCCCAACTCTTTCTCAGCCAGAAATCCCTGCGTCGTTGACTTCCGAGATTCCGCAAAAATTCGTGCTCACTGTGCCGGATTCGTCGCAGAGATTTTTGTCGAAGAGGGGCAAGCGATCGAAGCGGGCCAGCCACTTTTGAGATTGGAGAATCGCGAGCTCGAGACAGAGGTCATGCAGCTGCAAGCGACTCTCAAGCAGCGGCAAGTGGAAGAAAGAATTGCGAAGAACAGCGATGATCCGGCAGCAGCGCAAGTCGCGCGCGAGAATCGCTATGCGACGGTGAAGATGTTGCAGGAGAAAGAATCCGAATATGATCGGTTGTTTGTGCGTGCTCCGATCAAAGGCAGCGTCGTTGCCCGTGACTTGGATGGGCTGCTGGGGCGCTATTTTGGGCGCGGTGAGTTTCTTTTGAGCGTCGCAGACGAAGCTGATAAGGAGATCGTTATTTCCGTCAGCTCCGACAACCTTACTTCGGTCACCGAACTTGTCGGACAGTCGATCCCTGTCGAGTTGGGATCCCGTAAAAAAATCATGGCAACCATTTCGCGTGTTGATCCGCTTGCGTCGGTCAAACTGCGTGAACCAAAACTTGCCAGCCCCAACGGCGGCGCGTTGGCGGTAAAACCTGTCGCTTCGGAACAACAATCTGAAAAGGGGCAGTTCGAATTACTAAAGCCAAGGTTCCACGTCGTCGCCAAAATCAGCCCGGAAAGTTCTCGCCATCTGTTCTGTGGAGAACGTGGCATGGCGATGCTAGCATCCAGTTCGCCAACGCTTGGGAAATGGGTGTATTCCAATGTTGAAAATTGGCTTAATCAAATGCTCGAAGATGCGCGGCTCAATTAGCTACCGCTTTGCTGACTGTTCACAGTATCTTCATTTGCGATTCCAGCATTTCTAAAAAATCCAGCCAAACCAGTTACGGTAAGTTTGGGGATTATGCCGATGAATCCAGTGATGCTACTAACTTCATTGGACAATTTGCGATGTTACTTGAGGCAGGAATCGCTTTTCAAAGCGACTTTGCTTGGCATTGCCGCATGCGCGTTGTCGGCCGCTTCTGCGCCGGTTCATGCACAAGTGTCGCCGCCGGGATCCATGGCAAACCAAGATCCTATTCTTTCCAGTCCACCTCCCATGCCGCAGATCGAGCCGTATGCTGGCATCGATACTTATATCCCGCACATTGAAACTTCCGACACGCCGTTTGTGATTCCAAGGACGGGCATTTTGGAAAACGAAGTTGTTCCAGCCACGGCTGTTTCGAACGCGCTGACACCCAACGCAATTGCACCTGAGATCATGATCCCCCCAACGGTTTTTCATGCGGGTGGAACTGTGCATGGTGCTGGTTCGGAAACAACCTTGCCGACTGTTCCGCCGCTGTTTGAGCTGCCCGCCAATGCGGGAGAGGGCGGCCATCTGCTGGCACCGTACGAATCGAGAATCGCCTCATTCCGAGGCAGCGAAACTTTGCATTCAGCGGATTTGAATGCCACCGATGGCACGATGGCTCCTTTGGACTATCGCGGATGGTGGGAAGAACGGGTCGCATCGCCGGTCGGGATCGGCAACGGTCATCTTGAGGTCTCCGTTGACGGATTGATCCACAATGCCCTGAGGTTCTCGCCCCACATCCAAGTCGCGGCGACGGCGCCTCATATTTTGCGCACCTCGGTGTTCGAAGAATCAGCATCGTTTGATTGGAATTCCTTTGTTGAATCGCAATACGTGAGTCAGAACGATCCGATTGGAAATACGCTTACGACCGGAAACAACGATGATCGTTTTCGGCAACAAGAATGGTTCGCGCGCGGAGGATTGTCAAAGAGAACCCTCAACGGCGGAGATGTTGAAGTCGTGCAGCGGCTTGGTCATCTGGACAATAATTCTCAGTTCTTGATTCCGCGCAACCAAGGTAGCTCACGATTGGAACTCAATTTCCGGCAACCTATTCTCAACGGACGCGGGCAAGCGGTGAATCAGAGCCTGATTGTTTTAGCGGACATCGACTTCCGGGCTGCCAGCGATGATTTCATGAGTGAACTTCAGCTTCACCTTGTCAGTGTGACGGAATCTTATTGGGAACTGGTAAGGGCGCGAGCGGTGTATTTGCAACGTACACGTCTGTTGGAGAGCGCCGAAGAAATTCTTCGTTATCTTGAAGGCCGTTCCAAGGTCGACTCGCTCCAGCGCCAGGTACTTCGCGCCAAAGCGGCCGTGGCTCAACGAAAATCTGAAATCGCGCGGTCGCTGACGTCGATCAAGAATGCTCAATCGCAGTTGCGGCTGCTGGTGAATTCGCCTGATATTTCCAACGCCGGCGGAATGGAATTCACTCCTAGTGATCTGCCGCAGTTGCAAGATGGACCAATAAATATCGAGCTTGCCGACGTGATGTCGACGGCGCTGATGCATCGCCCTGATATTTCTCGTTCGATCAGAGATCTGCATGCGGCCAACGTGCGTCTGGGAGTGGCACGCAATGATATTCTGCCAAAACTGGACATGATTGTAGGCACTTACGTCGCGGGGTTGGATGGAGATTCGGACGTCTTCAATTCTTGGGCGCGGCAATTCAGAGAAGGAAGCCCCGGCTTCAACGTTGGTTTTGAATATGAATTCCCTCTGGGTAACCGAGCCGCCGAGGCGCGGCATCATCGGCGCGAGTGGGAATCGACGCGGTCGTTGCATTTATTCCGCCAAACGGTGGAAACGGCGCTGACGGATGTCGAAGTTGCGGCGCGCGAGGTGCAAACGACCTATCAAGAAATGGTGGCCCGCTTTCAATCGATGGCCGCCGCGCGACGAGAAACGAGTTACCTTGCCGACCGTTGGCAAACGCTGCCTGAGCTCAACGATTCGGTAACGCTACTGTTGGAGGATTTGCTGGACTCTCAAGAACGGCTGGCGGATGAAGAATCGGCGTTTGTCAGTGCTCAGGTTCAGTATTCGATTGCGGTTGTCCGGCTGAAACAGTCAATGGGCACCCTGTTCCGCGTCGGGAACTAGAACATAAGACGTCCTTGCACAGCAAATTACAGCACACCCAAACACAGCGGGCCAACGTGGGATGAACGCTATCTCGAAACGTAACAAGCGGCTCCAGGCAGAAGTTGGTGGGATTTGCCAAAGGTTACGATCGGACAAAGATAGCGCGCTGAAAAACTTCGTCGATGATTTGCGCGAGCAAGCGGTATCAAGTTCGGCAGGCCGAGGTAGCTTGGATTCGATCGTTGCTCCGGTCGTCGCGGCGTCCGTTGAGGCTATTCGGCGTGTTTTGGGATACGAGCTGTATGATGTGCAGATCCAAGCTGCCCAAGCCCTGATTGACGGTAAGATCGCGGAGATGCATACCGGAGAAGGAAAAACGATCTCGGCGGTTCCCGCGGCGGTGTTCGCCGGAATTCAGGGAAAAGGCACGCACGTTGCCACGACGACAGCGTATCTGGCCGAGCGCGATTGTGCTCAGCTCAAGCCCATCTATGAGATGCTGGGACTATCGGTGGGCGTGCTGGACCAACCTGATTCAGGCAGCGGCGACAATCGGTCGGCTTACGACTGCGATATCACCTACGGCACCGGCAGCGATTTTGGTTTTGACTATTTGCGCGATCAGGTTGAACTAAAAAAGCAGATGGATGCTCGGTTGGGAACGTCGACGTTGGAGCGGATAACGCGGCGGAGTTCAAGTTCTGGTCGATCCACGATGATGCGCGGGCAGGCGTTTTCGATCATTGACGAGGCCGACAATGTGATGGTTGATGATGCTTCGTCGCCCTTGGTGCTGTCGATGTTTCAACCGGGAATCGCCGAGGACGCTGATGCCGTTGCGGTCGCGCGGCAGGTTGCCGGTCAGCTGAGGGCCGGCGAACATTTTGACGAATACGGACGGCAACAAATTCGTTTAACGGACCAAGGGCAACAGTTCGCGCATCGACGGGAATTTGTTATTCCCGTGAAGCAGCTGCAGCGGCCATGGACGACGTACGTGGAAACGGCGCTGCGGGCGAAGCTGCAATTCCATCGAGGCGTTGATTATGTGGTGCGTGGTGATGAGGTTCAAATCGTCGACCAATCAACGGGAAAGATCTTCGAGGATCGTTCTTGGCAGGACGGTCTGCAGCAGGCGATTGAATCCAAAGAGCGTGTGCCCGTTACGCCCGAACGGTTACCGTTGGCCAAGATTACACGTCAGCGTTTTTTGTGTTTGTATGATCATCTGTGTGGGATGACGGGGACGGCAACAAGCTGTGTAGCGGAACTGAAGTCCATTTACAATTTAGATGTGGTACAAATTCCACTTCGGTTGCCTTCACAAAGAAATGTGATGCGTACGCGCGGCTTTGAATCCGCCGAACAAAAGTGGGAGGCGATTGCTCGGTCGGTGCAGAAATTCCACCAGCAACAGCGTCCTGTGTTGATTGGAACCCGCACCATCGAAGCCAGCGAAATTCTTGCCGGTTATCTTGACTCTGCGGGGATCGAATTTCAGATGTTAAACGGTCTTCAAGATGCCGAAGAGGCAGAGATCGTTTCCCGAGCCGGGCATCGCAGCGCCGTTACCATTGCGACCAACTTGGCAGGTCGCGGCACCGATATTAAGCTTGACGACTTTGTCAAAGGGATAGGCGGGCTTCACGTCATCGTATCCGAGAGCCACGAATCGTTCCGGTTTGATCGGCAATTGATGGGGCGCTGTTCGCGGCAGGGCGAACCGGGATCCTGTCAGACCTTTTTGTCAGCCGAAGATTGGTTGCCGGTTACCCATGGCCCTTGGCTATCGGCGACGATCCGCAAGATTGCCGTGGGGGGAGAGGTTGAGATAGATCTTCAGCCCAGCATTCGGAAGATTCAGGAAACGCTTGAGCGGTCCAATTTCGCCAAACGCCTCGCAACGCTGGCTCAAATCAAAACTCGCAACGATGCGATCTTAAGCCAATACCAATAGCCAAGACTCAACAGCCGGGTTTCGATCTGCAGAGTTCACGATGCTACAAAAAAAAAACCTCCTTGTTCTTTCACAAAATGTGAAGCAAGGAGGGCCCGGTTATATTTGCCAAGCGAAGTCTAATAAGCTTCCGCGAAGCAATGAATGGCTTAAGCGGATCTCAAACGAATCTGAGACTACGAATTAGTTACCAGACAGGATGTTGATGAAGGCTTGGATGTCCAAGAAGTTGACGACACCGTCGCAGTTACAATCGGCTTCGGCTTGAGTTCCGTTTGACGAAAGAACGCCGATGAAAGGATTGATGTCCAAGAAAGTGACTTCACCGTTAAGGTCAACGTCGCCCTTGAGCACTCCGCCAGTAGTGGAATCAGTAAAGACGATTGTGACATTCGAAATGTCAATTCCGTTGTTGGCTTCTCCTACAGCATTGCTTCCCGCAACCGGTCCATTTGTACCACCGAAAGCACCGCTTGTTGCAGAAAGGGCCAGCATGTCGAAAGTGGCTGTGTTCACGCCAATATTGCCCGTTATTGGTGGGTCCGCAGCCGGATCGGGAGCTATATCTGCGAAGGAAACAGTGCGTGTGAACGAATCAATCTCGCCAGTTGCATCTGCCATCGCTACCGTGATTTCAAAAGTAGCGAGGGTAGCATCGGTATATTCGATGCTGAGGGTTGCCGTGTAATCCGTGTTGGGAGTCAGGAAAATAACATCATCATTCGGACTACCGGCGATAAAATCGAATCCAGTGTTGCTTTGCAAAAACTGTCCGGTCTGGAGGGCGGCGCCAAAACCTGAAACGTTGTTTACGTTGTTAGTCCGAATTCCAAGGTCAGTTCCAGGTGCGTTAATGTTGTCGATCTCACCCATGAACCCAGCTAGACCATTCAAGGCTGTGTTGGGAAAATCGCTTGATGTATTGACGGGGCCTGTAAAATCAATAGGAGCATTGAAGGGCATCATTGTTACTGGATCAATCGTGACTGAATCAATTGCTCCAGCGGTACCAGACGTATCGAATAGTCCGAACTTAAAATCTTCATTGCTGCTCTGAATGAAATTATCATAGCGAATGGAATCAGGCGTAGTGAAGTCGAACGTGACCGTCAGAACGTCACCGAAGGCAGCAAGCGTTTGAGCAGGGAAAAGTCCGTGGATTGTTCGGCTGGAATCACCAGTTGCAAAATCCAGCGGACCAGGAGCTTGATCTACGTCAAGAGCTGCATTGGAACTGGTCACGTTGAAGCCAATCTGCGCAGTTCCGGCAGCAGTCAACGCACCAGTGTCAGTAATACCATCGCCGAAGCTGTCATCGACAACTGTTGTTGTCGTTTGGGCGTTTGCTGAAGCGGCGAAAAAGGCCAACGCGATCGCACATGTTGCGCCTTTGGAAATGGTTCTTAATAAGCTCATAGAAGAATCCTCTGGTAAATATGGGTAATTAACGGTGTGATCTTCGGATTTTATCATAAATATGAAAATTGAACAGCGAAATAATCAGAAAGTGGAGCAAACACCTCGTGATAAACGGAAAAGGGGCTAAAAATTCCTTTAGACACTTGAAACCGCTATCTTAAAAAAGGCGGGGCTGTTAATTAAGGGTGGCTAATGCTGGCTAAAATTCTCTATTGGGGCGTTCTCGGCCTCTAATAACTGTTCAGTACCAATGAAAGAGGGACTAGACCACACGATCTTTTCTGCCGTACCCAAGGATCCTGAGGTGTGAACATTCGAAGGTTAACAACGGCGACAGAGGGCAGCAGTTTTTGTTGTTTTCTCGAACGATAGTGCTGGAGGAAAACAAAATGTTAAAACGACTTTCGATGGGAAAAATATGCCATGAGCGAGTTTCCGGACGTTTGCAAGCCACGACTGGAATTTAGCTCAAGCTTAAGCGAAAGGTACCGTCTGCGGAGACATATTCGTCATCCTGCATCCGCGTTTGGTCGCCAAAGCCCGAATGGTGGCCTGATCAGACGCAAAGAAACTGCCTCGTAAATCTCTGCTGGAGAGCATCTTTTTCATGCGATCGATCCAGTTGTCGCCACAGATACCAATGCGCTCGAACACGTCGGCAATTCCCTTGCTCATCCGCGCTTTGCCATTGCGGAACAAACGCCCGGTAAACTCAACCAGCAACACGTAACTGCCCAACGAAAACGTTTCCACCATGCCTTCACGATCACAAATCGTTTTCGCGTTGGTATGAACTCGACGATCCTCGATTGGCACCAGCCACAAATTTTCTTCCAAGTTCCCGGCTGCCTGACTACCAGCAACGCTGCCCAGCCGAGCCGCTTTCAGCAATTCCGTTTTGTCCTGTCGTTGGACGTTCTCCACACGCGTCTTGAGAGACGTGTAGTCACTTTTTTCAGGGGTTTCTGCAATCCCGGCAGCCACCGGATTGAGATCGATATAAGCACAAGTTGCCAATAGAGCTTCGGTATCCAGCACCGCGATACTCTTGTATCGTGCCTGCCAAAAAGCGCCCTGGCAGCCGTCATGCTTGTTCGCCAATCGGGACAATGGTTCTTTCAGCGCCTTCATGAACCACCCCAGATCAGCCAGTCGTTCACGATACAGCGCAACCTGCTTGGTGTCCTTTGCGTGCTGTTTCACCCAAGCATTGAGGATCTTTTCGTCATCCAGTTTCAGATTACGAGGCACGTAAACGGCGATCCACCTTCGGACGACGTCTTCATCGGACCATTGTTTTGCGAGCTCAGGATCCAATCGGCAGAGCACGTGCAAATGGTTATCCATGATCGAGAAACCACCGACCGCGACGGAGAAATTGGCCGTCAGCAACTTCAGCCGATTCTCAATCCACTTCTTGCGATCGAGGCCGCCCTCATCGTCAACTTTCAGCAACCATCCCCCACGCACACACTTAGAAATCGTGTGATACCACCGCGTAAGTTCCACATCCACCAATTCTCGACGCGCAGTTGTCATCCGGAAGCTCCTGTATTCTAAGGTTTGGGCGTAGAAAATGACCTTGCAACGGTAATCTTACGAAATCGCGAGTTTTGTAACATTTGTAACAAGCCTGTCCTTTTAGTCTTTTCAAGCTCGCCCCACCATCGGCATCACGTCCACCCTGATCACAATGACTGACCATTGATCTCCATAGGAGCCGTCCAACCAATCGTTCGGTCAGCTCAGGTCGCCAAGGCTGACGGTGGATAACTCCATCTGTTGAAAACCTTTGATCTATTTCTTGTTTACTCGGTCACAAAGTTCGGGCGATCCACATCCACAATCAGGGAAACTCCCTTTTCAGAGAAACGCTCGAAAAAAGCCTTCATACCATGCTCGAGCTCGAAGTCTCTCTCTTCGGTGTAGAGAGGGGTTACGGTATGAAAATGTATCTCGGTTCCATCGGACGTGGTCAAAGGCGGATCAAGGTTCTCATGGTCTGGGATCAATAGCATGCAGGTTTGCTTTGTGTTGGGGCCTAATGGTACAGGCGGATCATCACTGGAAACAATTGCTGCGGGAAGTCCCAGCCAAGTTTCATTTAGGTGGGGAATGTAAGCCAGCTTTCGAAGCCATTGCACCGGCCATATCCACTGTGGATCTGAAATTGCGTCACGCGGATGTGGCCAATCCGCAGGAAGATGCATCACGAGTTCAGCATACTGTGATGCTTCTTGGCCTTTAGGAACCTCCATCGGGAGATCGCTCATTCCATTAGTGAAAATCACCAGATAAGGATGGGCTTCATTGGGAGGAATGATGTTGATACTAACGGAGATTTCATCCATCACTGGAATTAGCTCCTGCATGCCGTCTTTGTCAGCGGGGCCAAATTGCTTCTCCATGTACTCGATGATTTCTCGCGCACGTCCAGATTCAGGATTCTGATCCATCTCCTGTTCTGACGCGGGCTCCCAAAGCGGAATATCAACCCCTTCAACAGGATGATGACAACCATGGGACTTTAAGAGTTCGGCAACCTTTGTGTGCCCCCTTCCCTCGGCTTTTGTTAGCGCATTAATTAAGTTACCGGCTGGAACCCGGTAGGTTGCGTGAGGGTCTATATCTGTCGTGAGGAGGAACTCAACGACATCGAAGTGCCCTTCACCGGCAGCTTGTACGAGCGGGTTATTTACAGCGTGGCTTAAATCTAGTTTAGAACCTGCATCAAATAGATACTCGACAATGTCAAGTTTCCCTTCCCTGGCAGCATAGGTAATTGCAGGGGCGTCGAACGTTCCTCCAAGGCGGTTGACTTTCACCCCATTTTCAACAAGAAATTTCGCTATTTCAATCGTGCCAAATGTCGCTGCCGTATGAAGCCAGCTACCTGTACTCTCATCAAAGAAGTCAATATCACTTGGTTCGAAGAGTTCGCGGAATTTCTCAAAATCGCCCTCTTCAATGGCAATCTGCATGTCAAAATCTCGGTCCACACTATCTCCTATTCTTTTTCAGTAGGTGTTTAAAACCATCTTGGGCTTCGTCTCCAAGTTCCTTTAGCTTTTTAAGAACAGCAGCATCTGACCTTTTTCTTTTCAAGAACGTTTCCATCGAGTCGATAACATACTCTATCGCACGGTTGGTATGTACTCCTTTTGTGGGAGCAAAGATAAATATGTCCAGGCTCATAAATGGATCAATGCCGTGATCTTTCCAAAGCTTTTCTTGTATCTCAAGAATAGCTTTTTGGTGTTTCTTTCGCCCCAGTTTCGCCAAGATGTGATGTAAATGCCCCCCTTTCTTCAAAAGCTCTTTCGGTGCTTGACCAATGATCTTCCTAACTGCTTCGGCACCCAATTGACCTCGATAACCATTCTTCACCATGTTGAGAAGTTCGTCATATCGCGCTCTCTGATTTCTACCTAGTTTGTCGATCCCCTCGTCCACCACTATTCTTCGCAGCTCCAAAAATTGAGCGCAGTTCCAGTCTGCGTTGTGAACCAACAGGCAAAGATCAGTGATCTCATAGACATGTTCGCCAGCAATTTGCAGATTGTAAACTGGTGCTGTTTCGGCCAAAATTTCAACGGTTTTGACTTCTGCCGCACCCTCTCTCGAACTCATGTTCAGACCGGGTTCGAACTCTCCTAATCCAATCCATCCGCCTTCTTCCACGCACCAAACTGGATGATTCGCAGTGCCCACAATGCTGGTGCCATTAACCAATGTAACGCGGACTCGGTTGTTCGCCTGGCGCGTCACAAACCGACCAATGACCACTGCCCCTTCGCCGGGTAATACCTCAGGGGCATCCTCAATCGAGCGTACAAATCCGCGTCCATCAATGTCTATATCTGTTAGACCGAAAGAAAACCATTTACCGACTTGGAGTAAATTGTGCTCGATCCACTCTTGTGATCGAAGAATCTCAACATCAACAACGGAGCCATTGGTGTGATGGGCCTCCAGTGATATTCGCTTCCAACCAGCGAACCCAGCATTGGCGGGGTCATAATTTGTTTCGTCGCGAATTGGATTGCGAGTTTGGACTCGGCACCCAAGGGGGACCTCCTTAATCTTGACGGCGGTTTCAGTTTGTCGACTGATGACCGCTGCAACAGTTCCGTTTGCTTGATTCCGCAACTCGCTATCGCCACTGGTTTGGTTTGGAACTGTGATCAGGCACTTGGTCTCACCGTCAAAACATCCAAACACGTTGATAGTCTTTTTGAGTGCTGCCTCGGAGTTTTGTAATAAGCCTGTCCTTTGAGTTAATCTTGAAAGCGTTGGCGGGGTTGAAGGCCAAACGACTCAGCTAAACGTCAATGACGGCGGTACAGTGGGTACATCCTTTGACGCTCTCTCTGGCGCTGAGGTGAATATCAGTAGTGGGACGGTGGGTAGTTCTATTGAAGCCCTATCCGGTAGCGAAGTGAACATCAGCGGCGGATCGGTAAATCGATTAATTGCTAACTCTGGCAGCGCAGTAGACTTCAGCGGAGGTTTCGTGAGTCTTTTCACTGCCGATACCGGCAGCCAAGTGAGCATCAGCGGCGGGACGGTGGGATATAGCTTCGCAGCCACGCCCGGTAGCGCCGTGGAATTATTCGGTGGCGAGTTCCGTCTCAACGGCGATGTCTTCACCGGACAGTCCATCACCCTTGGCGAAGATGAAGTTTTCACTGGCACGCTGGCCGACGGATCGAGCTTTGTCTTCTCCTCTCAGAGGACTTACGTTTTTTGAGTCTTGGGGCAGCAGATGATCTTTCTGAGGTCAGGCTGACTGCGGCACCGCTGCCTGTGATTGATGTCACGCCGCGGGTGATTGACAGCTCGGTTACGGAGCAGCTATCGGGGCTAAGAGCTGGGCAAACCCTCACCTTGGTCGATGGTGGCTCACTGCCCGACAACTTCAACGTGGTTGACGCCACGCTCAACGTTCAAGGCGGTAACCTCGGATTTAACGCTCAGACCGCCGGTAGTGTCGTGAACATCAGCGGAGGAACCGTAGTAGGTGGTTTCCAAGCCTATTCTGGCAGCGAAGTAAACATCAGCGGAGGTACCGTGGGAGATAACATTTTGGCTCCCTTCGTGAATTTGGGTGCCGGTGCGGGCAGCGTGGTGAATATCAGTGGCGGCTGGGTGAACGGGCTTGAAGCCGATTCTGGCAGCATCGTGAACATCAGCGGCGGTGTTGTGGTTGATGGAAGCTTCTTTGAATCTCATGCTCGATCTGGCAGCATCGTGAACATCACGGGCGGCACAGTGATTTTTCTCAGAGCTGATAGCGGCAGCGAAGTAAACATCACTGGGACTCAATTCTTGCTAAACGGCGAGTTGCTGGATGCATTGGTGGTGGGCGAATCGTTCACGATAACCGAGCCAATGGGAAGACTCACAGGCATACTCGCCGATGGTTCATCCTTTGCAATCCTCGTGCCGAACGCGTCAAACCCGACGATTACGGTGACGCTTGTTCCGCCGGTCATCTTGGGTGACGTCGATCTCAATGGCGTCGTAGACTTTTTGGACATCAATCCGTTTATTCAAGTGCTGGCCACGGAGGGGTTTCAAGCCGAAGCAGATTGCAACCAAGACGGTGCGGTGGATTTTCTTGATATCCAGGTATTTATTGACATCGTTAAGAACACTCTGCTCTCAAATATAATTTCCTAGCCGATTGATCGTTGGACTTCGTGAAAATCGTCGTCCTCTGATGCTCAATAGAAATTCAAAATGCCCCTGCGTTAGCGGCAGTAAAATACAATTT
>CAKZVF010000252.1 GCA_937921995.1 uncultured Pirellulaceae bacterium | reverse complement strand
AATTGGTGGCCGCCGTAGACGCCCCCGACCACCCGTCGATCGGGCAAGACGCGGGGATCCTCGCGGGAGCCGGCGAACTCAAGCTCCCGATCACCGACGCCTACACGCAATGTGAAGCGGTGATCGATTTCTCAACCGTTGCCGGCGCGACCAAGGCCATCCAATTCTGCCACCAGAACTCAGTGCCATTGGTCATGGCGACCACCGGTCTCGAATCGGCCGAAGAACAACTTCTTCACGACGCGGCGGCGGTGATTCCGATTGTCTGGGCGCCCAGCATGAGCATGGCGGTGAACCTCACGATGAAACTGACTCAGATCGCCGGCGAAGCACTCAAGGATCACGCCAGTGGAGTCGACGTGGAGATCATCGAACGGCACCACCGCTTCAAAGCCGATTCGCCCAGCGGTACGGCACTGAAATTCGGTGATATCGCGGCCACGGCGATGGGCATCTCCAACCACCGCCACGGACGCGAGGGCATGGTCGGCCAAAGACCCCACGATGAGATCGGCTACCATGCCGTCCGCACCGGCGACAATCCCGGTGAACATACGATCGTCTTTGGCATGTTGGGAGAAACGATCGAGCTGAAGGTTGGGGCTTCCAACCGCGACTGCTACGCCACCGGCGCGCTGGCGGCGGCCAAGTTTGTCGTAGATCAGTCGCCGGGCATCTACGACATGTACGACGTGCTGAATTTGAAATGAATTTGAAATGAATTTGAGACAGCTGGGGAAGACCGATGGCCAAATGCGATGAAGGTTATCTATGCAGCGTCTGCGGGGAAGACGTCGCCAACGTCACCGACAGCGATCTTTACCTGCGCTACGTCATCGGCACCGTGGACCCCGAACTGCTGCATTCGACTCCCGAACGCCACATCCGCTGCAATCCAGCGCTGGCACAGTTCATCGTCGCTGATGATTTTGAGCCGGTCGAAATCACTGACGAATTTTCGAAAACCCATTTGGATCCGCATTTTGTCCAACAGCGCGAATCGTTGGTTACCCGCGGCTATCGTCGGCTGTTTGAGGTCCGCAAAATGCAAGACACATCCATTTTGGAATTTCCCTTGCCCGAGGTCATCGAAGCGCTCAACAATCGCTGAGTAAAAGACCAGGTAAAGATACCGGCCCTGCTTGCCACCTGTTCGTCAGCACACAGAAAGAACTCGAACTTTGATCAATTCAGACATCGCAGCGGTCGCTATCGCTGCCGCCGACGCCGCAGCGGTAATCATCAAGCGGTACTTTTCAGATTTGGCGCAATCCAATACCACTGAAAAAACATGCTCGGGTCAAACACAGGGGCTGGTTACCGCCGCCGACGTCGAGGCCGAACGCGCGATCATCGACACGATCCGCAGCGCATTGCCAACGCATCAGTTCTTGGCCGAAGAAAACGTAGACGGCGTTGATCAAGCTGCTTTGATCAGCGCTGAACACCTCTGGGTGATCGATCCGCTCGACGGCACCAACAATTTTGCTCACGGAATCCCGCATTTTGCGATTTCGATCGCTTACTACGTCCATGGAATTGCCCAGTACGGTTTGATCCGAAACGTCATCACCGGTGATAACTACCAATGTGCCAAAGGGCAGGGGGCTTTTGAAAACGAAACAGCCGTCAGCACCAGTTCAGCGGCGGACTTCAATCAATGTATGATCGGCGTCGGGTTTTACTACGATCGCGGCGAAATGATGCAAGCGACTTTGAAGGCAATCGACTCTCTTTTTGCACGCGATATCCACGGCATTCGCCGGTTCGGGACAGCAGCCTTGGATTTAGTTCAGGTAGGTACCGGGCGATTCGGCGGATATTTCGAGTACACTCTGTCACCGTGGGACTTTGCCGCGGGCCAATTATTCGTTGAAGAGGCCGGCGGTATCGTCACGACCTGCAGTGGAGATCCTCTTCCACTGGCCAAGTCGTCGGTGTTGGCTTCCAACGTTCATCTTCACGGTGAAATGCTCAAGATCGTTTCAAACTACCAACCCAAGAATTAAAGCCCGATCCACTGTCCGTTCAACGACAAGCCGGCAGGCGACCGCATTGTACACCGCAAACACTGTCGCCTTCCGGTTTGTCGTTAAACAGTTACCGGATTTTAGCCTAAAAAAATCTCTTCTTTAAAACATTCACACACCACCTCAACCGACGTCACAAACGATGCCAAAAGAAACTCACGAGATCACGGTCTCTCACGAACAAGTCGGCCGCACCGATCACATCGTGCGCGACACCACCGGTCTGCCGCGCAGCCAAGTCGATCGTTTGTTTCAGAACAAATGTGTACGGGTCAACAAAAAAGTCTGCTTGGATACCTTCTTCCGCGTCGCGGTAGGCGACGTTGTCCAGATCGAATTCGATCCAAAATCCGGCTATCAGGAAAAGAAAAAGGCGTGGACCGATCGAACGTTTGAGGTCATCTTCGAAGACTCTTGGATCTTGGTCGTCAACAAAAGGGCGGGTGTGCTGAGCCTGCCAACGGAGAAGTCGACCGGGAATACACTCTTTGATCGCTTGAAGTTATACGTCAATCATTCTCGGTCCGGACGCGAGTGTTTTGTGGTGCACCGTTTGGACCGCGAGATCAGCGGGCTGTTAGTTTTCGCGAAATCCAACGTCGGTGCCGAACTGTTACAGGCTCAGTTTGCCGATAACGCGCCGGTGAGAAAATTTACGGCGATCGTCAATGGCAACGTTCAGCCCGAATCCGGCACGCATAAATCCTATCTCGCGACCGCAAGCAATCTTGACCAATACCGAGTCTACAACGAAAACGATGGGCAACTGGCCATCACCGACTACCAAACGATCGTGACAAAACTGGATACCACCGTTGTCGAACTGACACTTAAAACAGCGCGGCGGCATCAGATGCGCGTCCACATGGCCGACGCCGGCCATCCCATCCTTGGCGATCCCCGTTACGGTAAAAAGAATGCTCAACATCGCGACTGGAAAAAGCGGCGGATGGCCATCCATGGTCACTTCTTGGAATTCGCTCATCCTGAAAACGGTGAGAAGATGACCTTCACGACGCCGATCCCTCAAGCCATCAAACGCTTCCGTCCCATACCGATTGAAGAGGAATAAAAAGCGTCTGAGAATCCCCCTAAGTGAAACGCCCCAAACGTATCGACAGGAAAATAGGGACAAGAAAATTCTAGGAGAACAAACGCATTGCCGGGCCGAACCCAGCGTTAAGTGTGGACCTCAAACGCTTGCCGGCCACAGGCAATGATCATTGACGCAGTTTCTTGATTGTCTCGACCAGGCTAATGTCGATCGCTTCTTCGAGCTGACGAGCGATGACTTCACAATAATTCCAATCAATAGAATTACGCTGGACTTGAACAATTCCGGATATGTCTTGCATGTCTTGAGGACGGCCAGCTAGACATTTCATCAGAATCAGATCTTCAGCAGTCGCGACAGGCACACCTCTTTCCGCGATAACGAGTGGCTGAGCGCGTTCGACAATCTGTTGCTCAAATCCCGACAGTCCGATTGCAAGATCGAGAGGGATTTGTGTCGGCACGTGCTCCAGCGCGAGAATGAATGAGGTTCGAGCAACCAATTCGACCTCCGGAAAGAATGGGCGAAAGAGATTTTCCGGCAAGTTATTCAGGAATTCAATGGCCGCATCGACACCAACCGCAATGACGAGATCAACATCTTCAGTGTTTCGAATTCTACCGCGCAAAGACGACGCTAACCCACCAACAAGACAAAACATAATTTTGTTTGATTCAAGCTGTTCGGTAATATCATGGAGCGCCGCTTGAAGTTCATTTTTCATTGTCTAAATCGCAAATACAATGCCGGTAGAGTTCAACCAGTCGTGTGTGTGCGCGAATTTTTTCGTGCTTGGCAACTAATTTTTCGTTGTCGTATTGAGGCAATTTTTGACGCGACTGCCGAATCGTATCGTAGTAAGCTGCATACCGCCTAAATTGCTCATCAATGTTCTGAACGTTTCGACGCATCCTGTTTTCAACTGCTGCGTTGTAAACTTTATAATCACGGCGCGGGGCGAAAGGCATTTTTCAAACTCAATTCTAAATTTTAAAATCTTCAATTCCGTTGGTTCCGATGCTCCACTGCGGAACTCCCTGCACGACAGGCTTCCACCGATTAGCGCACAATGCAAGAAAGGCAAAAGTTCAGCAACGAGAGAGTATTTTATCATCGATGCTTTCTTACTTTATAGTTTCGCAGCTCAAGTTTTCAGCGTTTCCGGTGGTTGGGCGGCTTCGCCATCCATCGTCGCCAGTTCGCGCTGCAGAATCTTCAACAAAGTTTGCAGAAACACGACGACCATCGGCCCGATCAAAATTCCAATCGGCCCCAACGCCGTCACTCCACCAAGCACGCTCAGCAGCGCCAACAAAGGATGCAAATTCGACGTGCCGTGTAGGACAAATGGCTTGATGAAGTTATCCGCCATTGAGATCACCGCCACGCCATAAATCGCCAACCCAATCGCCGCAGGCAGGTTGTTATCGAAAAAGTAAAGATACAAAGCACAAGGAATCCACACCGCGGCAGCCCCCACAAACGGCACCATCGCCAGCACCGCCGACAGCACCGTCAGCAGAAAAATGGAATCGAGCCCAACAAAATAGAATCCGATCCCCGCCAACACGCCTTGAGCCAGCGCCGACAAGAGCGTCGCCACAACCACCGCCCGGCTCACATTTGCAAATTCGTCCACCAGCGCGATCTCATGGGCGTCGTCCAGCGGCGACAATCCCTTGAATGACTCCAACATCGCGGGCCCATCCAAGAGGAAAAAATACAAACTGATAATCATGATCGCGCTGCCCAACAACAGGCTCCCCAGCACAGATCCTGCAAACCCACCAAAACGAACAAACTGGTCTTTGAGAAACTCCCCGCCCGTACTGGCATAGCCCTGCAATTTCTCGTCCGTGGGATTGAGAAACTCAATTGCAAAGGCGCGTGTGCGTCCTCCCATCAATTGGTACTTGTAAGAATCAAACTGTTGCGCTGTTTGATGAACCACCTCACGATAGTCGTGAAGGTTTGAATTGTACTGATCAATCGCTTGATCACTGTCGTTCTGCTGCTCCGACCTGGACAGCAACTTGCGTTGCAGATCTTTCGCCTCCAGTAGCAACCCATAATAGTTCTGCCACTTTTGCTCAACCGGACTCAACATCTGTTCGTCGTCCTCAGGTTTGGGCTCCGGTTCAGATTCCGCCGGATCGGATGCCGCCGGTTCGGATGCCGCCGATTCAGATTCCGCCGGTTCGGGCAGGGGATACGTTTGGGCAGCTGCGATCTGATTGGAGGCCTCAAGAATCTCAAACAGCTCCGAACTTTGCGCTTCAAGATCACTTCGATCGGTGGTCGACATCGTACCTAGCGCCAAAAATCGCGCGTCGATGTTTCGGACTTGATTCGCGTTGGGCAGGTCTAGATTCAGTTTCGCACGGGCCTCTTGGACATCTCTCAGTATTTTTGTTGAACTGAACTGCCGCAGGACGTCGCGTCCCTCGGCCGCCGCCATCACGATTAACACACCGATTGGCACCAACACAGCCAGCAGAATCGAAAGCGTCGTCAGCAGTGCGGCCAACGTTTGTCTACCGCGAGTTTGATCTAACATCCAACGATGGAGCGGTCGAAAAATCACGACCAGCAGCGCCGCCAAAAACAGGGGGATCAAAAACCGCGCCATCACCCAATAGAAAATCACCCCGACCAGACCGATGACCCCCAAAAGAAAGATGAACGAAAAATAGCGTGCCACCGGTTTGCTGTCGTTAGGATCGGCAGCAAACACCGGGCTCAATAACGACGGTTCGGATTGGCCAATATCGGGTTGGTCTCCTGAAGCATCCATTTCCTTCGCCGCATCTTCGGCAGCGGTCGAATCGTTGTCATCAGTTTGTTCGTCAGTCATAGCTCATCAGTTTCTTGAACGATATCGCGTTGATTAGAGTAGCGGACGAAGCCACCAAGGCCTGCGGCTTCTTTTAACGATCAGAATCGAAACAACGGCCACCACGTCCGCGCTCAAATTGTAAGGCAACATTCTGCCGTCCGCGAAGATCAATGTCGAGTTCCGATTCGTTACTTCGTCCACTGTTTCATTTTACTGGCGTGATTGAGGCGTGATTTTCAGTTCTAAACGCTGGTCTGAGCGCATCACGGTGATCGAGGTTTCCTGTCCAATTTTTAGTCCATCAATCGCCGCGGTGTAATCGTAAATGTTCTCAATGTTTTGCCCGGCCAGTTCCACGATGATGTCGCCGCCTTTGACGCCGGCGACATCCGCGGGCGCCCCAGCCGTTGCACCGGACAATTTCACACCGACAACATCATCACCGTAGCTTGGCACCGTGCCCAAATAAGCTCGCACGCCGCCACGCACGGCTTTCTTGGGCTTGGATTCTTGGCGAACATATTTGGGGTTGGTTTCCGATTTTGATAAATCAGCCGCCACCAGTCCCATTAGTTTGGCAATTCGGGCCGCATCGGGATAGTTCAGTTTCTCAGGCGTGTCGCGCGGCGTGTGATAATCACTATGAGACCCGGTAAACGCCGAAAGAATAGGTACACCCGCTTGGTAAAACGACGTCGCGTCGGTCGGAAGATCCGTATCGTCGGACAGCGTAAGCGGCAGCCCCACCACAACATTTTTGCGTTCGATGATCTGCAGCCAAGCGTCGCTGCTGCCGATGCCTTGCAGAACCAGCTTGTCTTCCAAGCGGCCGACCATGTCCATATTCAGCGCCGCGATGACGTTCAATTTCATTGGAGCAACTTCTTTGACGACGACCGAAATCTCTCCCTTTATATATTCGGCAATCAGCTCCTTCACCTTCGTCACTTCATCATCGTCCGCGTCTTGAGAAGCAAATAATTTGACCGGAAAAGTATCTGACATTTTTCCGACAAGCCTAAGATTCTCTTCTAAGTCTTTGGAGGTGATGGTCTCTCTATTGAGCTCATAAGCGCCGCCCTCGAAAACCGTGATTTCAAAATCATGAGCATCCTTCTCCGGTTCTGGCGCGCTCTCATCGGCCGGTTTCAACATGGTGTCGGTAAAATGCTTCGAACCATGCAATCCCAGTTCCTCACCCGACCAGGCCGCAAAAATGATGTCTCGTTTGAATGCTTCCGCCTTACCATTGCGCTTCAGATTCGACATGTACTCGGCAATCTCCAGCATGGCGGCAACGCCTGAGGCGTTATCGTCAGCACCGACGTGAATTTGATTTTGCTGATCTTCCTTCGCTAGTGATGACGCCGAACCTTTACCAAGGTGATCCACGTGCGCCCCAACAACGATCACTTCCTGCGACGGTCCGTCGCCGAACTGAAGCCGGGCGACCACGTTGCGACCGCGGCCGGTCGTTTGCTCCACCGCGACGTTGGCGGCGACCCTAATGCCTTGAAGGTCAAATCCCATCGCAGGCTCGCCGGAGTCAAACTTTTTCTGAACATCGGCTAACTTTTTACCGTGAGACTCAAACCATTGCTCGGCAACCGCGTCACCGATGCTGATCGCGGCGATGCTGGACCCCGAAGGTGCAAAATCGTTGCGGAGCGGCACCAATTGCTTTCGCACTTGCGAGGTTGGACCACTGACGACGATCAGTCCAATCGCGCCTTTTTGGCGAGCATGAAATAGTTTCTTCCGTAGGCCTGAGTAGAATTTGAGATGCTGTCGATGCTCGGGGGATACGTCTTCTGGTACGAAGCGGAATACCAAAACCCATTTGTCTTTAACATCTAGGTGGACGTAGGAATCATATTCGTCGAACTGTTCAGTCTTGGGTGCGACGATCCCATAGCCGGCGAATACGACTTCTGCTTCTTCGACTTTCGTATTGGCCGAAAATGTCAGCGGGCGAAAATCTGTGGCTTCGACGGATTGAGCTTCGGTATTCTCGCCAGACCAAGACAGCGTGTTTCCCGGGAGAAGTTGCGCCCCTTTTGGAAAATCGAACGGTTGGAAATAGCTGTCCCCATCCTCCGGCCGACAACCGAGATGGCTGAGATATGCCGCGACGTAGGCCGTGGCTTTCTGTTCCCCCGGGCTGCCCGTCATCCGCCCGCCCAGTTCTTTGCGACACAAATAGTCGACGTGGCGGACAATGTCAGCCGATTCAAAATCGCTGCTGCCCATTTTAGCCGCGGCCGCTCCTAGCTCCGCCGCTTCGTCGGCTTCGTCGGCTTCGTTGGCTTCGTTGGCTTGGGCATCTCTTGATGCAGAATCGTCTTCGACCAGAGACTTCTGCAGTAAAGATTCAGTGCCTTGCGTTGCCGATGCGTTAACGCGCAGCAATTTCTGTGCTGCTTCATGATCCCAGTCCGCCAAATAGATTTGAGATTGTTTTTTTGAATTTCGATTCGAAGTCCACGTCAGCTTCTTCCCTCCTGGTGTGAAACTGGCCAGCCCATCAAAACCATCGGTGTCCGTGATACGCAATGGCACCGACAGCGCGTTGGGATCGGTGTCGACGATGTATAACTCAAAATTTCCAAAGCCATGTTTGTTGGTCGTAAAAACCAAGTAGTCACCCGAGGGATGGTAAAACGGTGCCCAGCTCATCACGTTCATTTTGGTCAATTGGCGCTGGTCCGAACCGTCGATGTTCATCGTGTAAATTTCAGCCAACAATCCGTCCTTGGAGAATCGCCGCCAACAAATCCGTTTGCCATCGGGCGAGAAGAACGGGCCGCCGTCGTAACCGGGTACATCGGTCAACTGCCGCACGTTGGTTCCATCCGCGTTCATGATGAAGATCTCCATCATGAAGGACGGATCGGTGTCGAACAGCTTTTGATCTGACTCGGACAGTTTCCCAGTGTAACCGTTTCGATTGGAGGCGAACGCGATCAACCTTCCGTCGGGAGAATAGGATCCTTCGGCGTCGTAGCCTTTGGCTTGGGTCAACCGTTGATACGTTTTCGTTTTTCGATCAAAGGCCACAATCTCGTACTCGGGATCATAATCCCAAGAGTACCGGCGGGTCTGCCCTGATTCGCGAAACGCAAGTTCGTCAATCTGTTTTTGCTTGGCCTGGGGATCGAACTGAGTCGACGCGTACAACACACGATTGCCGTCGGGGTGCAACCAAGCACAGGTCGTCTTGCCGGATCCGGGCGAGATCGCCATCGTGTCACCGGTCTCGAAATCGAGCGTGTAAATCTGGAAAAATGGATTATCCACACGGCGTTCGCTTTGAAACACCATTTCCGATGCGCTGTTGCCGGATCCAAAATAACCTTCGCCAGATCGAAGGCCTTCGAAGGTGATCTGTCTGACGTTTCGTAAAAGCTGACTCTCGATCGACTTGGTAGCTTCGGCCGGATCAGATTGCGAATCCTGCGTTGCGCTTTGAGCAGTCAGCGCCGGAGAGAAGCAGAGGGCAAGTACGATGACGCTCAGGTAAGCACACACCCGGGGGCGTGAAAATTGAAATAGCATGGAAAACGCTAACGGATAAAGGGACTCTAAGACAGGTAAACCTCGAGCCCTATTTTCGCTAAAATTGAATCCGATGCTACCGACCTTGGGATACCTTGGTAGTTTCTGCGACATATTGAACGAAGCCAGAAATTGGCAGCAACATTTTTGCCACTGGCGCGTTAAACTCCGGGAATTAAGCTGGGGCATCAACCGCAAACGGTGCGACAATCCCGCATCACTGATTCAGCCAAGGCGTTACTTCGGCCAAAAAGCCGCGGTTTATTGGTGCCGGCAAAGCTTGTACTTCGCTTGCCTCGGTTTTCGATAAAATCCAACTATCCCATCGGCCTGAGGGCCAAGGACGCTTCTATGATTGCCAACCGAAGTTATGACTGCATCGTTGTCGGAGGCGGTCCCGGCGGATCCACCGCAGCGGCCATCGTGGCCGAACAAGGGCACTCTGTGTTGCTGATTGAACGCGACACCGTTCCGCGCGAACACGTTGGCGAATCATTGATGCCCGAAGCTTACTGGATTTTCGAACGATTGGGGATCGTGCATGAGATGGATCGTGTTGGATTCACTCGCAAGCACGGCGTCCAATTCGTCAGCAGCAGTGGCAAGGAATCCAAGCCATTCATTTTCGCTGACCACGACGATCGCCCCAGCAAAGAAAGCTGGCATGTGAAGCGTAATCTGTTCGACAAATTGATCTACGACACGGCTTACAACCGCGGGGCAACCTGCATCGACAACACGCGCGTGGTCGACATTGACATTCGCAAGAAAGGTCCTCACAAACTTGAGATCCAAACCGCCGAAGGTAAAACCCAAGAGGTGATGGGCAAAGTCATCGTCGATGCTTCTGGGCAATCGGCAATGATCGCCAACCGGATGGGTATCAAGGATGTCTACCCTGATCTCAAGAAAGCAGCAATCTGGGGTTACTTCGAAGGTGCCAAACGCGCCGGCGGTGGCAACCCCGAGGTAACTTGCATTCTTCAAACGGAATCCAAAGACGCTTGGTTTTGGTACATTCCGCTGTATGACGGCACAGTCAGTGTTGGGCTTGTCGGCGACAATGAATTCTTGCTCAAGCGAGGCGGTGCGCCGCAACAGACTTTCGAAGCAGAAATGAAAAACTGTAAGGGGATCCAAAATAGGTTAGCCGATGCAACGCAGAAGGGCCGTTTGCAAATCGCCAAAGAGTTCTCTTACACCACCAGCACCAAAGCCGGAGATGGGTGGGTGTTGGTCGGCGACGCGGGCGGTTTCATCGACCCAATTTATTCTTCGGGCGTTTTCTTGGCGCTCAAGTCGGGCCTGATGGCGGGAGAAGCCGTCGCAGAAGGGCTGGCCAAGAATGACGTCTCTGCGAAGCAATTGGGGCGGTGGGAGCGCGAGTTCGAAAGCGGTGTGACGTGGATTCGTAAATTGGTCCGCGCCTATTACACCAAAGAATTCAGCATCGCCGCATTTATTAAAGAGCACCCTCAGCACGCGGGTAATCTAACGGATTTGCTGATCGGTAGAGTCTACGAAGGTTCGCCAGGCAAAATCTTTGAAGATATGGATCCTTGGATCGAGAAAGCCAAAGCGGGCGAATTGGAAACTGCGAAATAGCAGTACCGGATTAGCGTCGCGCCCGTAGTGGATGAGGCCACGAATCCTGAAGCTCCATTAACCGCACAGGATTCCGTCGAAAAGCACCTCATCTCAACCACCAACAACAATCTACTTCGCCCCCACCGTCGCGACGCTCTCGGTGCCGCCCAAAAACGTCCGCCACATTTCGTACTTCGGATTGTTCAGCCGCACCGAGACCAGCGGATTGTGCCGCGGCCGGACCGGTTTTTTGATCAGCTTCATGTTGGCCTCTTTGGGCAGCTTGTCACCCTTCTTCCCGTTGCATTTAAGACAACAGCAGACCACATTCTCCCAAGTCGTTTTGCCGCCGCGACTGGTGGGAATCACATGGTCGAAACTTAACTGAGCCAACGGTTTCACGAGCCCACAGTACTGGCAAGTGTTCTTATCCCGAGCGAAGAGATTTCGGCGATTGAAACGAAGCGTCAGTTTGGGAACCTTATCGTAAAAGCTCAACCGAATCACGCGCGGGACTTGGATCGGAAAATTGACGCTGCGAACCCAATCGCAATCGGCGTATTTCTCCCGCTCATCGCCGGTGGAATCTTCGGCCATCGACGCTTGAATGAATTGGCTCATCTCCACCCATGCCTCGAAATCGTAATTGGAGTATTGGCCGTCTTCGACGTTGATGACTTCGGCTAACTCGCGATACAAAAGGCCCAAGGCCCGACGGACAGAAACAACATGTACCGCCATGTAATAGCGGTTCAGGACCAATACGCTGCCGTTGAGCGGCGATGCATTTTCGGAATTTGCCACCTCACTTTGTTCCATTCAAAGCTCTCAACGTTACAGAAACGAACCCTTATTTGCAGGGGCAACGTTTCTTGGAACCGATGGACTGCGGGCACTGGCCTGACGCCTTTTTGTGCAGCCAAAATCCAATCTTAAACCGTAACTAACCAACCGGAATTGTATCAAGTGTTTCACGACAAGCCAAACTTTTTACGATTGGCTCAGCTTATCAGATGATGTTGTTTTCTTGATCAAATTGAGCGTTTAAATCGTTTTTTAAGTTTCTTGGAAGAATCTTGCATCCGACACTTAGCCTAACGCCGGACAGCGAAAACAGACATTCGACTCGTTTTTCTCTTTCTTGTACGTGGTTGAAAACTTGGATCGTGAGAGATTCTTTGAAACAGAATTTCAGTTCAATGAACAAAAGATTTTTCTTGCATAGACAACCATCACCCCGTTACGATGGAAGCGAAGAATAACTGGAGTTTCCTGTCAGGACGGATTCATGATCACTTACGCGTGCGATCGTTGCAAAAGAATAATCGACGTTAATAACGAGATTCGGTTCGTCGTATCGATTGAGGTTCAAGCCGCTTTTGGTGCCGATGAAACGGATGTCCAGCACGAGCATTTGGACGAACTCTCCGAGGCGTTGGGGGAACTTGATTCCCAAGAACAAGAAGAGATCAGCCACCAGGTCTACGAGAAACGCAGCTTCGATTTATGTGACACCTGCCGCGCCGAATACGGCAAGAATTTGCTGGGCGTAGATGCCGCTTCTGCGTTAGAGTTCAGCGACAACTGACAAATTACGTTCTGAGCTTCTTGGGTCTTGTCACCGTTTCGTTGCGCGTTGCTAGTTGCAATGATTCATTGATGATGCAATCAGCCAATCTCCCATTTTCGTTAGCGGCATGGCACTTACTTAAGACGAAACAGGACACCCGTTTAACGACAAGCCGGCAGGCGACCGTGTTTGGCGGTACAAAACGCAGTCGCCTGCCGGCTTGTCGTTAAACAGAGAACTGATCATGCTTCAAAGATGGATTCTTTTTAACTTACTAAATCTAAAGTAAGTGCCATTGGGCTAACGCCCCGCCGCTAACGACACGATCCGTTTCGTCTAAAAAGAAATGCCTTCACGAACCGCTATTCGGTTGATGTGTTTTAAAGCAAATTCCTGTCAGATCGCTGTCGCCCCAACAATCTGCATCTTCGATCAGCGGCTCAAGTCCATCAGTCGCCCGCGGCGGGAGACGAATTCTGCGGCTAAAACGGATGTCGATTTTGGTAGTTGCCCGTCGACTTCTCGCAAAACGCGGTCATCGCCGGATTGAATCAACTCGTCAAGCCACTGGTCGCCGATCTGAGTTGACTGGACGAACGGATTAAATCCAGCCAGCAACATCGCGCTGCCAGTTTTTGCTCGAGCCTGACTATGGCGACGCCAGTTTTTTCTTAGGCTCTGTTCTGCGGTAACAAATTCGGCAGCTAACGCGCGGGCGCCGGAGTCACCCTCCAGATACACTGGCACGACAAACGCTTTGCCAATCTCAATGTCGTCTGGAATGGCGCCAAAGATCTTTCGCTGTCCTAATGCTTGGCACTGCACTTTTAACACACCGCCACGCCAATCCCGATTAACGCGATAAGCAACCACAACGTCTCGACCACCTTCTAACGTCTCGGTTCGTGAACAATGGAACCGAAAAAAAGCCCCCGTACCGCGATTGGTTGTGCCGCTGGCGATGACGGGCCGATGCTGAGGAATCTCTTGATAAGATCGGCGCTCCGCAGCGTGCTTAGATAGTTTCGCATTGCCGGTGATGGTCGCGAATTCAAGTTGATCACTATTTCCTGTTAACTCGACGCCAGCGGTCGCGTCTTCGGTTGTTTCAACGGCGACGTTGCCGGCAATATGACTGGCCAGCTGCGACTTGGGGCCGTAGTCGGCAACCGGGAAAGCATGGCGACTCCATGACACGTCCAATCGGAATTCATCAACGTTCGCGCGATCGCGCGGACGAATTTCGGTGGTCACGGGAATCACAATTTCAATAATTTTAAAATTCGTGACCGGCGGAACACCCGCGGCGATCAACTCGCGCACCGGCAACATCGCAGGCACGTCAAACTCAACCGACCAATCGCCAGCGCGAGCGAAACCGGTCGGCAGCACGACCAACAACAGGAGCAAAATTAGCTTGAATCTCATGACCGAAACCTATGAATCCACGTTGGCCGATCCATTGGCTGGCGTAAACATGTTCGAGAATGACTCCGTCATGGAGCCCGATGGGGGAATTGCTTCAAAAGCGCACTGGCCGTTGTATTTTCGGGAAAACCAGCGATTGGACGATTGAAGCAGAAGTTCGTAAACGATCTTACGAACGCCGACCGAAAATGGTTCACGACCGGGTAATTATTTTGCCGCTGCCAGCATCGGCGATACTTGTGCAAACGAATCAATCGCCACATAGTCATCTTGATTGGCAACCGCCTTGTTTCCCGGTCGCAGGCTCAGCATCGTCTGCATACCCGCCGCTTTGGCGGCGTCCAGTTCCTCCGCGACATCGCTGATGAACAGAATCTCCGACGCCTCGATCCAGTCAGCGGCGATCTTACGATAGCTTTCGGGCTCGCGCTTATGCCCGATCGTCGTGTCGTAGTGGCCGCTGAAATGGGCCAGCAAATCGCCTGCCACGCTGTGGCCGAAGAACAGTTTCTGAGCGTAGATGCTGCCGGATGAGTAAATGCGAACGTCGATTCCGGCCGCTTTCCAAGCCTCAATCGCCGGGGCAACGTCGGCGTACAGATGCGCTACCATTTCGCCGCTGCGGAAGCCGGATTCCCACACCAACCCTTGAAGCTTTTTCAGCCCCGTCGATTTCACATCGTCGTCCATCAATCCGATCAGCGCCCGATGCACAAAATCTTCGCGCGTATCGCTTTCGTTACTGTCGCACTGGGCGAACATGGCGTCGACCGAATCGAACTTCAGATCGGCCGCCAGCGCGGGCAACGCGGCTTGGACGGATTCGTTGGAAAAATTGGTTTTTAGATACGCGGCGAAATTTTTCCGCGCGTAAGGAAACATGACATCGTAGACGAAGTCGATCGAAGACGTCGTACCTTCGATGTCCAACAGGATGCCCTTTGTGAGGTGGCTCATAGCGGTCCGTTACTGATCGAGCACAGATTTAAGATTATCACCTTCGCCACCGTTTTCCAGATAGGACGGTCCCATGCACAGCGGAGCATATTTTTCATGAACCGGTTCTTCGATGTAGTGCGGCGTCCATCCAGCTTTGTCTTCAAACAAACGAATGCAGCGAATGGTTTTATCACTGCAAAGATTGAACCAGTGATAGGTGCCGTTAGGAACGCTGATCAAGTCCCCGGATTCAACGGTGATCGAAAACACGGGCGCTGTCTGCGGGTTGATGTGAAAAACACCGCTGCCTTTGACGGTGAAACGGACTTCATCCTCGGTGTGTAGATGTTCCTTATCGAACTTCTGCAGCATATCATCCAAGCCCGGCGTCTCTGGCGTGACGTTGATCACATCCGCGGTCACAAAACCGTGCTCCTCTTTTAGTCGCTCGATTTCTGGCGAGTAGGCATCCAGGATTTCTTCGTTGGTCGCGTCGGGACCAATGCGGCCTTCCACGTCCCATTGCTCGTAGATGATCCCGTGCGGAGCCAGATATTCGGAGATCTGCTGGGCATCGGTAATGTTTCGATCTTCATCTGGAATAAAAACTCGAGCCATAATCGTTCTCGCGTCAAAGGGAAAAAATTGACCGTAGGATGGGCACTCTTGCCCGTCCAAGGTTCGCGCATCGTTTTAATATTAAACAAAAAAAGTGGTCGGGCAAGAGTGCCCAACCTACGGACTACAAAACCAATTTTATCGTGATTTCGCCCAATGACTAGGGTTTGTTTTCCCAGCCGATGCTCGCAACTGCCTGATCCGTATAACATGGCTCAAGTCGCGTTTCCTTAGAAATGGCGTCATCGCTATTATTACACCGTTACGCTGCATGAACTAAATCCGTCAGTTGCCAATGCCAGGTCCAAGAGTCTTGAAGAACGAATAGCGAAGGTAGAGCAGGA
>CAKZVF010000251.1 GCA_937921995.1 uncultured Pirellulaceae bacterium | reverse complement strand
GGCCTGCTTCATTAACCAGCACCATCCCAAGTAAAAGTAAATCAGCATTTGTACGCACTGGAACTTCAACTTGCCGTTTTCCGCATTGGCTGGTCGAGCCCCGTCAGGTTGAACGGCACTTTGAAAGAATTGAGCGGCAGCGCCTTGGGAATTAGAACAGCGTCGCTTACAGACGGGGCGTTCGTCACACGCACGTTTGAGGTATCGGTGTGCGCTTCGCACGATCAATCGGCAAAGCTAAACCTCACCATCGGTTGGATTGATTTCAACGGCACCGCGCGATTGCTGGCAGTGCGACCGATTTTTGACAATCGCGGTCTAAAGGTTTAGACTGATCTCTTTCCTGGTCGCTTTCACTCAATGCAATCGGCATACACCAAGACGGCCAATTCAACGCAAAATCTATCCATCAGCCTACGGCCGCTGGATAGATTCCAATACGTTATCCCGCTTGATCCGATGGACAGATTCAAACGATTGATCGACACAGGACTAGTTCTAACGAAGCGGTTAGCATCACACGTGCACTACGGCGGCGGCTACAACATTCAAAAGCCTGACGAACTCTGCGGAAACACACGCGAGGGAAGTGCACCCTCCAGTATTATTTGCGAGAAGGATGGAGAGTGGATATTTGAAGTGCACTGCTATACGCCCGGCCCGGGGCCGGGTGACTTTACGCTGTCCTTCCCAAGCCTTGATTCTGCGATCGACTCCGTGCTTGACTACTATTTCGGTGATCCAATTCGGATGAATCCACCAAACTACGTGCATCGCAAAAAATGGAACAAGTTGTACCGCTCAGTTTTTGGACCGAGATTGATTGGCAGCACTACATGTTGCCGGCTAGGATGTGACGCCCAGACCATTGCAATTGACTCCCCCACGCGGCATAGTATGGCGAGGGATCCGCAAACACACTATTGCGAAACCCATCTCGAGGAACTTAAACGGCTTTCACAGCGATTCCTTGTTGATGCCGATTCAGATTCAGAGAACGAAAGCGCGGGATAACAATACGTTTCTGAAACAGTTGTCAAGTAGATTTAATTTTCCATCCGATTAAACGCGCAAGCTGAACGCAGTTTGACTCTATTGCGTTTTTGATTTTTCGATTGGAAGGTTGTACTTCGTTTGTTTATGCGGCTGACGTTTTTGTCTTTTCGAGTGATCTATGTCTTTGGGCGGGATTGTGCATCGTTCTTTACGTTTGCGAATACTCCCAAAACATTTCTTCGTGGGTCCGGCTGCCAGATAAATCATGGCGGCCCTCTCTCTCAGCGTCGCGTAGATTGATGGTTAATTGCTTTGCATGTTGGTCAATTCCAAGGTAAAACAGAATTGGTTCTCCAGTTAGGTTATTGAAAATGGGGCAGTTGAAAGACAGGCTCTTTAATCGGCAACGGTGAGGATCGTTGCCTCCCCAAGTGGAGAACTATTTTTTCAAATTGCCGTTACTGTTTCAAACCTATCAATAGTCATCTACTCATTCAGCAATCTTCGATTTCAGCAACTAGGGAAGAACCCAAACTCGTTAGTGAAACAAGTTTTGCAACTAACGTCCAATCGCGTGAATGGTTTGTTTCGGCAAAGGGTTATGTCTGAAACGACTAGTGTTTTTCGTCCCTTGGGCCTTCTGCATTTGGGGCAACCAACTCGGTCGGTCGAAGCGACCATCCTTGATTCAATGTAGTCTGCTACATGGCGGGCGACGCAAGAATAGCAGCCTGTTATTTGTTCGCATCCTTCGGACAGATCTTGAAAACCACTCGGCACGCCAAGTTCGGCTTGTTGACCTATCTTTGTTGCGACTTTGCTGCATACCGCGCAGTCTCGAAAATCTATTTTCCTTTGTGTCGGCAGATATGGGAAGATCGCGTTTACGCACCCAAGGTGGGCAAATCTTGTTTCGGAAAAACAGGCAAAGGTGCCGAAGAAATCTTTGTGCCCGATGGCACCGATAGTAGAAAACCGCTGCCCTGGAAGGACTAAAGTCTCACAAAGTACGCAGTGGTAATTTGGTCTTGGCATAAGGCGATATGGATTTGAGCCTAGTTCTTCGGTGAGATGTTGTCTAACATTCCGTTATAAATACTACGACCTCCAGTCTCCAAATCGGTTCAATTCGAAGTCTGGATCAGCGACGAAGATTTGATTGATTCCACCGTTAAATCCGTAGAGATCGAACGTGTCAAATCCTAGTGCGATGATGTTGTAGCCAGCGCCCGAAAGGGAACCCGAGTCTTGGCGAGCAAAGAACCGATCGTCGGTTTGCGAATCGTACATCTCGACGGTGTCGTTGCCAGTGGATGCAACGGCGGTGACACTTCCAAAGCCAACGGCTGAGTTACTGTAACCGACGCCCGACAGCGTACTGCTGGATTGGAAGGCAAGGAGGTGGTCGTTCCCTGTGGAATCCATAAGTGTGGCGCGGTCGATTCCCACGGTAGAGACTCCGCGGACCGCTGAGTAACCTTCCGCAACGTTTTGGTAAAACGGACCACGCATGCTGGCCGTTGTCGGTGTCGCATAAAATACGTCGTCAAACTGTGAATCACGCAGGACTGCCGAGTCATTGCCGCCAGAACTGGTCGCGCGGACGGAGTTGAATCCTAACGCCAGCCGAGCAAAACCGTCGCCTGTTAGCGATGCGATGGCTGAGTTCGCATAAAATCGGTCGTCGCCGGTCGAGTCCGCAAACAGGGCGGCGTCTGTTCCCTCGGTACCAATGGCGAGGACCGTCTCAAAATTCTGAGCCGCGTTTTGGAACCCTTGCCCATTGATAAAACTGTTGGTCGGCGAGGCGAAGAAGTAGTCGTTGCCTTGGGAACCAGTCAGAAAAGCAGTATCGTTACCTGTTAAACCATTGGACCGAATGGTCGAGAATCCTATCGCGATTGATGAGAAGTCTTCTCCGGTCAAACGAGAGAAACTGCTGCCTTGTGAAACAAGCCTGTTATCACCGGCGGATCCCAGTAACTGAGCAAAGTCTGCACCGGAGGTGCTGACGGCGCGAACGCTAGGAAAGTTGAGCATGGTGATGGTCGCGCCGGTGCTGAGCGCGGAGTGGCCGAAGTTCGGTCGCACGTAGAGTTGGTCAGCGCCCGCGGTGTCGGTGACGTTGGCCGTGTCATCCCCACCTCCAGAAATACCAATCACCTGCGCAAATCCTGTCGCGTTGAGAGCAAATCCATCTCCGTCCATCCGTGCTAATTCGGGGCCCGCGAAAAATTTCTCCAACGCCGCAGTTCCCACCAAGGAAGCCAAGTCGTTTCCGCCGTTAGATGTGGCCGCGACAAGGTCGAAGCCGTTGGTCACCACGGTGATGTCCGGCGTAATGAAGCGACTGATTGAAGACGTACCGATGAACCTGTCATCGGTTTCTTCGTTGCCGCTTAATCGAGCCACATCGTTTCCTTCAGTCGCACCGATTAGGATTGAGTCGAATCCGCCGGCGTTAATTTCAGGCTGGCCATCTGTCGTCATCCGAGCACCGGTGCCAAAGAAGCGGAAGACATCGTCGCGGACCGAATCGAGGAAACGGATGCTGGTGCCGTCCTGCGGTTGGCCTTGGACCTCAATCCGTTCAATCGCTTGCCAGTTGGTTACTTGATCGCCAGACTGAAAACTGCGATAGCCAACTCGCGTGTCGGAGTCAGTGGAAAAGGTGATCTGATCTGCTCCTCCACCGCCATCGAAATTTAATTTGGCCGTCGAATCAAGCGCCAACGTAAATTCACTTCCAGCGGAACTGACCGAAGCGGTCTGACCCACAATGTCCACCGACCACTGTTCAGCTTCTTCGGTGCCTACAAAGTCCACCGGCGCGTTACCAGTGTCGACCGTCTGGATGCCGGAGGTGGCGATGGAGAAAAGTTCGCCGATTTGGAGTGCGCTGTTTACGACGCTGATCGTGGCTCCGTCAGTATTGAGCATAAGCGTGTCGTTACCGCCCAAGCCATTAATGAAGACGCTTCCCAGATCGTCTACGTTTTGCGTTTCACTGACGCCATTGATGGAAATTTCGACGACATCACCAGATACGGTGATAACAAACGTGTCGTCTCCGTCGGTTCCCGTTCCCCCGGATGGAACGATGATGCCCGTATTGGTCAAAGGAGGAGACGATATGTCAAACAATTCTCCGTCATTGATCACTGATAGTGCGGCCCAAAATTCATCTTCCACGTTGCCGGGAATAAAATGTGTCGATCCGTCTGCGAGAACGACTTGGGTGCCTTGGTGGGAAATGCCCGAATTGCTGATTCCATCGCTTGGATTTAGTGGGTCAAACACCAGATCCGCCGGACGGGTCCATTCGACGGCGCGGTCGGCTTCGGCTTCCACGAAGAGTAACGTGTTGGAACTGCCGTCGGCAATGCTTCCAAAACCAATGAAGGGGCGATCGGTCAGCGGAAACACGGTAAGGTTATCTCCGGTACCGTCGTAGTTCGACGTGACGGCTTGGAATACCGTAAACCCGTTGGCGACGTCAGCAGTTTTGAATTCATATGGCATTAGCGGCAACAAAGACAGATTGTGTGGGCTATCCCAAGGTTCGTCCAAGTTGAAACGTTCGTAAAGATCCTCATGCCCCAAGAACGGAAGAATCGCGACTCGCCAGCTCAATAGAGGTTCCCCACCGATCCTTTCAGAATAGATCGCATGTTGCGGGAAACGCTGGTTCGACGATTCAAAATTCAGCGCCGCCAACGACAGCTGTCGCAGGTTCTGTTGTTTTCGAATGTGTTCGAAATTCGAAAAGCCGGAGCTTTCTCGAAACACTTTTAGATCGACATCGAGGTCCGCATAGTCTTGAGGCGATAGAATCTTCCTCAACACGTCATCGCTGATCGCGTTGTTAAAGTAGTGGACGGTTCCATCAATTGTGGCAAAGTGAAATCCACTCGATTGTGCGTTGCCCAAATAAGTTGACAACGTGGCGGGATCAAAATCGAAATCGCCGGGCTTGGTCCATTCGATCGCTTGATCACTATTGACCTGCAGAATGGCAGCGACGTTTTGATTTGAATTGAAGCTGCTGAAGTTTCTGCCTCGATTAATATTCGAGAAAAATGTGTTGTCGCCGTGAGCACCTTGGAAAACCGTTTTCTTAATTTCAACGCCCTCGGTGGCAAAAATTCGCGGCATCAGCGGCAGCAAGCTCAGATTGTGGGGGCTGTCCCAAGGCTCATCCAGATTAAATTGCTGGTACAGTTCGAACTCTCCAATAGACGGCAGAATGCGGACTCGCCAACTGAGCAAGGGGACGCCGGGGCCATCAGGGCTGTTGACATTGGACGTCGAATAGATCGTGCGAGGAAATTCTCGGCGGGCTGATTCGTGATTCTGTGCCGAGAAAATCAGCTGCCGAAGTTTACGTTCGACCGATTGCGTTTCTACTAAGTCGGTGAACGAGTAATCATTGATTTCATTGCCAGCGACCGTCGCCCAAGCATCAAGGTTCTCTCCGGTTGTTGGACCGAAATTGATCGCTTCGTTATTTGCCAAAATAGCGTTGAATGAACCATCGCCCAACAAGCCTCCCAGTCCATCGAACGGGTTGGCTGAATCGTAACTCAGATCAACAGGACGCGACCACTCGACCGCGCGATCAGCATCCGCTTCGACCAACATGATCGTGTTGGCCACTCCGTCTGGAATCGTACCAAAGTTCAGCGGGCTAGTACGACCTGAATCAAAGAAAGTGCCGTCGCCATCGAGCCCCAAATAAACGGTCTTGCCGAATTCAACGTCCGGGTGAGCGAAAACGATTGGCATTTTGTCCAGCAACTGAATGTTGTTGGGGCTGTCCCAAGGTTCATCCAAGTTGAATTGCTCGTAGAGATCATTATGCCCCAAAAACGGTAGAATGCTGACTCGCCAGCTCAGCAGCGGCGTGCCGTCATCAGCCAGGATCGACTGAGAAGGAAATCGCTGGAACGAGGATTCGTAGTTGAGCAGGCCATTGCCAATTAGTCCCAGTAGTCTATCGGGAAAGTTTTGAAGTGGCGAAAACAATTGACTATCAGGCGGGTTACCGTCATTGGTTGTCACGAAATTCGAGAACGCAACAGGATCAATGTCCGCGGGCAATGTGTACTGGAACGAGCGAGAATCAATGGCAGTGAATCCGGCATCGGAGGCGTTGCCCAGTCCCGACAGCGGGTCGGCAGGATTGAAATACCAATCGACTGGCTGCGTCCAAACGACCGAACGCGCGGCGTCCGCCTCGACCAGGGCCAAGGCTATTTCCTGTGGGAAGCCTTGCGGCGCGCCTTCGAGCGGAAAGAACGCATCTGGACCGGCAGCGGCAAGGAAGCTGGTGCGATTGGTCGATGCGAAATGATTGCTTTGATACACGTCCGGCATCTGAGTTGACAATGCCAGGTTGTGAGGGCTGTTCCAAGGTTCATCTAAACGGAATTGTTCGTACAGATCGTGATAGCCTAATTGCGGCAGAATGTGAACGCGCCAGCTCAACAACGCCTGCCCAGCTTCATCGAAGTTTGCCAAGGCGGGAAACGACCCTGATTCAGATTCATACTCCAGTGCACCCGTCCAGATCAGAGAAATCTTCCCTTCGGCGAACTCTTCTGCAGTAACCTCGAGCGATTGGAATTGGGTGCCCAAGATCTGAAACTCGTTTTCATCGAACTGTCCCCCAAACTGATTCGCGACCACGTACAAATCGTTATCTGCGTCGATCGGTTCAAACGTCGCTCGCATGGGGATGCCTTCAATCATCGGGCCCAGAAAACGGTGCTGCACATCGTCGCCATCAAAATTGACTTCGGCGACCAGAATATCAGTGTCCTGAGAATCAAAATTGACCCATTGCCGGTCGTTGTTGTACTGCCACTGCACTCCGTCGAGCCGCGCGGCAACGAAGTGGTCGGCGTTGTCGGCAACAATATCGCCGAACCGGTCGTGCACGACTTGTTGGGAGTAGAGAATAAAACCAGTGCCGGTGGCGTCTTCGGAGACGGCAACCCCGGAATTCAAGTCGCCAACAGAAACCGTTGCCAGCATCTTGCGAGGCTCAAAGGTGCCATATTGCAATTGAGAGGTCTTTGTTCGTTTACGCACGCGATGAGGATAGGGATTAATCACGGCAGTCTCTCAAAGGAATAAAGGCGGGCGGAAAATGTGGGGAGAACGACAGAAACACGTTATCTCAATAGGTGGGGCATCGCAACGAAATTCGGCTCCGGCGTCATCGCGGGGTTTTTGGGTCTCAAGGCTGTTGTTCTGGGGCGTCTGAATCTAAGATTACGCAAAAATGCATCTGCCGGCCAAATACCGCTGAACCGAGTTTCGATGGGTTGGGAGTTTGAGCAGTGAAAGAACCCTGAGAAGAAAGCATATCAACGTGTTGTGGGAAAAGGTTGCTCGGCAACTTCTGTTTAAACTACCGGCCGAACGAGCGCATCATTTTTCGATGGGCGCGTTCGATAAGATGCTGACGCTGTCGCCGATTTCTGCCGCGTTCGCAAAACGCTACTCCGTCCAAGACGCGCGACTGAGGACGGAACTGTTTGGGCTGACGTTTGATAACCCCGTCGGTTTGGCCGCAGGATTTGATAAGGATGCTGCCTGGTTTGCAAAACTGGCGGCGTTGGGCTTTGGCCACGTCGAAGTCGGCACGATCACCGGGCAGGCTCAGTCAGGAAACCCGCAGCCGCGTCTGTTCCGATTGCCGGCCGACAAAGCGATCATTAACCGCATGGGCTTCAACAACCGTGGCGCCGACTATGCGGCGCGGCGATTGTCCAAATCGAAGAAAAGACGCGACAGCGATGTCTTGGGCATCAACATTGGCAAAACGAAAGTTGTTCCCGTTGAATCGGCGACGGAGGATTATCTTTACAGCTTCGAGCGCCTTTTCATCTACGCCGACTACTTCACTGTGAACGTCAGTTCCCCCAACACGCCGGGGCTGCGAACGCTGCAAAACCGTGAACCGCTGATCCAATTGCTGACGCAGATTCAAGCAAAAAATGTTCAGCTGGCCGCCGATCATGAGGTCTCCAAGAAACCGATTCTTTTGAAGATC
>CAKZVF010000250.1 GCA_937921995.1 uncultured Pirellulaceae bacterium | reverse complement strand
GATGGGGGGAGTTGTTTGGGAGCAGTGATGAAAAAATCGCCGAGAGAAAAGCGTTTGGAAGCGGACTATTTAGGCGTTACGGAATTGGCGAGATCGAGTTCGGTGTTTTCCTTCGAAGCGCCCGGCAGATTGCCTCAGCGCTATCGTTTCAAATTTCAAGGCGTCGGAGTCGCGCGTTCGGTAGTTGGGAAGGTGGAGCTGGTGCATCGCCATGAAGTGATTGTGAATCTTGGTGCCGCGTATCCAAGAATGATTCCTCAGTTGATCTGGCAGACGCCCATCTATCACCCGAATATTTCCAACAACGGCGTCGTATGTTTGGGCGGTTATGGGACGCATTGGGTGCCAAGTCTCACGCTGAGCAAGATGGCTGAAATGCTGTGGGACATAATTCGGTACGCCAATTTTGATGTGAACAGTCCCTACAATCGCGAAGCGGCGATTTGGACGCGACAGCAGTCTGACTATCGGTTGCCATTGGATGCAAGAACGATTCGCGATCGTCATCAGGATGTCGAGGTGCAGTTGGTTTCGAAACCGCCTAAGGTAAAGCGGGAAGAAGACGTGGTGTTTCTTGGTGAAGCGATGGGGCAGAGCGCGATCGAGTTTATTTGAGTTGTGGCCTTTAGATTTCGGATTTCGGATCTCGGATCTCGGATCTCGGATCTCGGATCTCGGATTTTGGATTTTGGATTTTGGATTTTGGATTTTGAAATTGAAATTGAAATTGAAATTGAAATTGAAATTTGAAATTTGAAATTAGAAATTAGAAATTAGAGAACAAATTCTCTTAACCCGTGATTAGTTGATCAAATACGGAGCTAACACAAAATGATTCGATCTGTCATAGAAAATCAAAGCCCGGTCATGATCGACGAAGAAGATCGCTACGATCGACTTCGGTTGATTCAATGGTGGGACCAAAATCGCATTCGCGACGCCAAAGTGATGGTCGTTGGAGCGGGTGCTTTGGGAAATGAAGTTTTAAAAAATCTGGCGTTGCTGGGGCTGGGGGAAATTCACATTGTCGACTTCGATTTCGTGCAAACATCAAACCTTTCACGCTCTGTCCTGTTCCGGGAAGAACATACGGGGCGCAGCAAGGCAGCCGTGGCCGCCAAAATGGCGGGAGAACTGAATCCGGATTGCACTATCTTCAGCCATCATGCCGACGTGACCAGCGATATTGGATTGGGGATGGTGCGTGATGTCGATGTGGTGATCGGATGCTTGGACAATCGCGCGGCGCGGCTGTGGGTGAATCGAATGTGCTTCAAAACGGGTACGCCATGGGTTGATGGCGGGATTCAGGAAATCAATGGCGTGGCAAAAGTGTTCTGTCCGCCGCATGGCCCGTGCTACGAATGTGGCATGACCGAGAATGACTACCGGTTGATCGCGCTGCGATATAGTTGCCCGTTGCTGAAGAAGGAAGAAATCCAGCAGGGCAGGGTGCCAACGGCGCCGACCATTGCGTCGATCATTGGAGGAGTGCAGGTGCAAGAAACGTTGAAGCTGTTGCATGGCTTGCCGGTCGCGGAAGGGGCGGCGATCGTTTTCAACGGCATGAACAACAGCGTCTATCAAACCCAGTACCCTTTGAAGAAGGACTGCCTGTCTCATGAAGCTTATGACGACATTGTTGAAATTGATTTCGATATTGAATCAAGTGCTCAATCCTTGTTCGATCGGTTGAAGCAATTGAACGCTTTTTCTGAAGAAGAGCATTTGCGGCTGGTGCTGGACCGTGATTTTGTAACGACGGTGCGATGTTATGGTTGCGATGCTGCAATTGAGGTTCACTGCACACGCTCCAAGGTGGCCGCCGATTTGGCCGTCTGCAGAGAGTGCCAGCAGCCGATGGCGGTCGCGATGGTTCATGAAGTCGAGGAAGGGACGGGAAATTCCCAGTTGTCCTTAGCGACGCTGGGAGTGCCGCGATATGACATCGTCAAGATCGAAAGCGAATTGGAACGTCGATACGTGCTGCTGCGATCGAGTCGCGAGGATGCCAACAGCTTGAATCGACACAGTTTTCAACGGGACAACAACGGTAATGGACGGTGACATCCAATTCAAACCGGTTTCCGCACCCGTCGCGCGGCGATCACTTCCGCGCGGCGTGCGGCCGGATCAAGACGCTCAATTGATGGTCGCGCACGTGGGCGCAGTGAGCAGCGCGGAAATGCCAGTTTTCGTTGACCTCGATGTGATGCGCGACATGGTGGCCCATGCGTACAGCAACAAAAAGGTAGAACTGGGCGGAGTGATGTTGGGGCAATCTTTTACCGACGACGATGGAAAGCCCTTTGTCGTGATCAGTGATTGTCTCCGGGCCCAACACTACCAAGCGACGCGCGGATCATTCAAGTTCACTCACCAAACGTGGAGCGCTATCGGGCGGCAGCTCAGTCGTCGCCGGCCCGAACTAAGAATCGTCGGTTGGTATCATACGCATCCGGGGTGGACGGTGTTTTTGTCGCCGATGGATTTGTTTATCTGTGAGAACTTTTTTTCGTCACCTGAAGATGTCGCGTTGGTGATTGATCCCTGCAACGATACCGCGGGCTGGTTTCAATGGCAGAAATCTGCGGGGCAGGGGAGGGCGACGATGCAACCGAGTGCAGGTTTTCACTTGTTCGCTCACCAGCTTCGGCGTGATGAACTGAACTATTTTCGTAAACTCTACGACAAGGAGCCCGTGATGAATGATGATCCGCGCTATATTCCAACATCAACTGTTGGGCATGCTTCTCCGACGATTTTGGTCGGAGGCCAGCGCACTTGGTTCGATGCGACGATTGTTTTTCTGTTGCTCATTCCTGTTATCTTGCTCAGCGCGATCGCCTGGCAACATCTTGGCAGCGGAGTAAGGTCGGCTGATTCAGCACAAGCGGTCGCGGCTCAAAATCTAACGGGCGAGAATCAGGTTTTGCGTGAGATGATGCAAACGATGGTGGCTGCTGAGGGTGGAAAAGATGCGTTGATTCAAGAATTCACTGATTTGAGCCATCGCCACCAGATGCTGCAGGCAAACCTCGCAGGCCAACTTGCACGTGTCGATGCGCTGAATGTTGCTCGCGGAGAAGCAGAAGCGGTGGTGGCGGAATTACAGGCGTCGAAACTGGCGGATTCCGGGACGATCGCTGGGCTGAGCGACCAAGTCCGGCGGTTGCGAGATTCTAATGAGTGGCTTTCAAAAAACGGAAGTGTTGGTGTATCGTCAGATACGACCCGTGGGCGCGTTTGGACGTTGTTGGTTGGTGCAATTGGGGGCGTGGGAGGAGTGTTTCTGGGGATGTTCTTTTACAAGCCAATCAGAACAGAGCAACGGGGGCTCAAATTAGAAACCGAACCCGTCGCGACCGAAGATAATTCAAGGGAAGCTTTGGTTTAGCGTATGGAGACAGTAGTTTCTGTCACCGTGTGAACGCTGGCCACTCATGAACTGTCGTTCAATGGAGCTATCGTCAAAACGGCCGGTGGGAACCGGCCCTGCAGTTTTGGGAATAAATTTTTCAGGAGTTTTCGGCTATGCATGTGTTGCTGGCGATCGCGGCGTTGACGCTGGCGTCGATCGGAACAGGCGTCGCCATTTTTTGCGCGATGCGCCTGAGAAGATGGGATGCAATTGGCCAGATGATTTTCAACCGCTTCGGTTACGGCGTATCCAAGCCTTGGCTGCTGGAGATGATCGTTTCAGGTTCGCCGCGTTTTCGATTTCTCTATCGAGGCATTGGGTGCAACTTGAAGATTCGAAGTACGGGAGTTCTCAAACCCAAACCGGCGACGATATCGTTTGCCGTTGATTGGCCCGGCCGATCAACGTCGTGGCTGATTTCGACAGATGAATCTGATAAGGGGCGGTGGCTGGAGCAGCCCATCGTGCTGTCTGGAGCTGATGCGTTTGATCAGCGATTCTTTGTTTGTGGTCGCGATAAAAAGAAAGTCACCCAGCTCATCACCCCACCGGTGCAGCATGCTTTGATGCAGATGTTGGCAAAAAGTCGGAGTCCACAGATTGGCAATGGTGCTATGGAGATAGATTCTTTGAATCTTCGATCATCACGCGGTCGGCTGACGTTTCGAACGACAACAAACAGCGGTGCAGGCAGCCGCGATCCAAGGGACATTGAAAAGTTCATGCGCTGCTGTTTACACGTCTACGATCTAATGGTCTTGGGCGCAGTCCAAGGCCTGACTTATTTAGAGGATGATCTAACGGTCATCGAGGAGATTATCTGTCCCATCTGTAGTGGGACGATTGAAGACGACTATGTTTCGTGCGGCAGTTGCCAATCGCCTCATTGTAAAGACTGCTGGCAATATAACGGTCGGTGCGCGACCTTCGCGTGCATGGAAACAGATTTTGTTGTTGGCGGCATACTCTCGAGTAGTGGATGACGCCATATATGGCTCAGGCTTTCATTATTTTTGGCTCAGCTCGTGGACGGCGTCGACTAAAGCGATGGCATTGTCCACATCGGTCATCGGCAAAATTCCATGGCCCAAATTGAAGATGTGCCCGGGACGACCGGCGGCTTGGTCGAGCACGATTTTGGCTTGTCGGCGAATTTCGGTGGGGTTGGTTAGTAATACCGTCGGGTCAAGGTTTCCTTGCACGGCCCGATCATGGCCAACGGTTTGCCACGCGTCATCCAGACGGGTGCGCCAATCGATGCCGATGACGCTGGCGGGGGTGTCGGCCAAGAGCGGCAGCAGCGCTGGATTGCCTGTTGCGAAATTGATCACGGGCACGTCCGAGGGAAGGCTGGCGATGATTTTCTGCACATGCGGGTGCACGTGCGTGCGGTAGTCTTCAAACGACAGACAACCGGCCCACGAATCGAAAAGTTGAACGCATTGGGCTCCTGCCTCGATCTGCCCGTTGAGGTAAATCGAAATCGACTGGACCAGATGCTGCATCAATTGGTCCCAAGCACCAGGATCACCGTGCATCATTGTTTTGGTGGCGGCGTAGTTACGGCTGGCTCCGCCTTCGATCATGTAGCTGGCCAGCGTGAACGGAGCGCCGGCAAAACCGATCAGCGGCATGTCGGCCGGTAGATCTTGCCGCGTCAACCGAACCGTCTCCATAACGAACTCAAGTTCCGCATTGTTCTCCAGCGGCTTGACTCGGTCGATATCGGCGGTGGTTCGAACGGGATTGTGAATTACGGGCCCGTCGCCTTTGACGAACTCTAAGTCCAAGCCCATCGGTACCAAAATCGGCAATAGATCCGAAAAGATGATCGCCGCATCGACGCCCAAACGATTGACGGCGGTGCACATGACTTCACTGCACAGCTGGGAGTTGGCGCAAAGCTCTAGGAAGGAAACCTTGGCACGCACTTCCCGGTATTCGGCCATATACCGGCCGGCTTGCCGCATCATCCAAATCGGCGTCACGTCGGTCGGTTCGCCTCGACATGCTTTCATGAAAGGGCTGTTGTACCACGGTGCGTTGGGATCATTGCTGCTGGAAGAGGGGCCGGACATATATTTAATGCTGTTCGATTTTCGAGTTCGTAAAGATGGAAGTTGCGTCGTGACATGACCCAGTGATTCTGAGATCGTTGCTTGGTCGCACGTCACGTCGATCGAAATTCCGCGATCGGTGAGAATTTCAGTCGCGGCATCTGATCCTGAGATGACAATATGATGGTCTAATAGATGATCCGTCAAACGGGCGCGGCCGAACTGTTTGGATAATCGCAAAAATAATGAGGCATCAAGGGCCGATTGGAACCAAAAAGCTTCATACGTCTTGGCCTCGATTTGTTCAAAGAACGCTTGGACCGTCAGTTTCGGGACTTCAACAGGCCGTGGAAACAACTCCATCGGGCGTACCCGGGCACCGCGCGCTTCTAATCCAGACGACAAACTGAACCAATCGGCACAATCTTCCAGTGCGATTTGTAGCGTGGCCAAGGGGCTGCCCGAACGATCGGTCGAGCGATAGTTTTGGTCGACGGTCGTGAGCACTTTGCGCCAGTTGGTATCGGCATCGACGGCGATGTGCGGAGTAAGGCCGTTGTAGCGAAGCGCTTTCGAAGCGTTTGGCGAAGCGGCGATGATCTGGATGTCGGTTAGGCTGTTTAAGGCCCGTTGCTGATCGTGATGACGCAAGTTTTTCATGAACTGGGCAACCCCGGCCGCAGTGCGGAACATTACGATGTCGATTGCTCCGACGCTTAGTTCGCTGAGCAAGTTGCTGAAAGCAGGAGCTGGATCTGGGGCCGATTCTAAAGCCAGACGAACGAGCATACCGCCTTGTTGGCAGATATGAGTTTGCAGTTGAGTGACTTTGGCGTCATTGTCGATATCTACTATGCCAACGGTTAGAGCCTGTAGGGGTTGCGGT
>CAKZVF010000249.1 GCA_937921995.1 uncultured Pirellulaceae bacterium | reverse complement strand
CTCTGCCGATCCGTTTGATAGCGTTTGGGAACACGTTGAGACGAATCGTCCAGAGAAAAGGCTTCGCTTGGTTTTTGATCGTTGCCAAAAATGCTCTTAAACATCACCAACGACTGGCCCCGCAAATCATCGACCTGTTCAATGTACTTGTCTTCAAATTTTGCCACCCAGCAATCAATAAAAAAAGTGTTCCCGGTCAACGTGTAGTCGCGCGACGTACCGATTGGATCTCCCTCTTCATCAACTTCGGTGAATCGAACTTCCAGATAGTCCTGTCCATCTTCGTCGACGCCTTTTTCGAGGACCTCCAGATTGGCAACACGTCCTTCGACCTTCATCAATTTGTTGATGGTGGCCAACCGATCATTCTCCAGTTCGGCGGCCTTGAGATGCGCGGCTTGAGTTTCGTGAGCAATCTTCAATTCATCAAGTTCCGCGATCGCTTGTTTGGCGTGGATGCCCGGCTGAATGTACTCGGTGTAGCCAATGTAACCGCCGTAGCCAACGGTTCCGGCGACTGCCAACATCATCACGGTGCGCACAGCGCTGTTGATTGTTTTTACATTTTCCATTGTTTTAGACATGACACGAATCTCAAATCTCAGTTGAAAAGCGGGAGTTGAAAAGCGGGAGGAGGGGGCTATCTACTTTATAGTTACAATCGACAACGAAGGCAAAAACGACCGCTGCAAACAAGCGAATTAGGAAAATGCGGGATGTACGACACTTATTTAGCAACATAAGCCGGTTGTAAGGCCGGCCTCACCTTGGACACAGGCTATCCCAAAGCCACCGATTGCTCGCGCGCCGCTTCCAACGCTTCACTGGCCATCTCCAGATACTCGTCCTCGCCACCGAGCAGTTCACTGAAGTGTGTTTCAGGCTGCTCCAACCAACGCGAATAACACAGCGCGAAGAGTTGGATGAATTCGTAGTCACACGTTTGCAGCGCCGACAAAAAACTACGGTCAACGGCGCGGAGCGCTGTATCGTCAACGGTCGGCTGTGAACCCAAAGCAAACGCTCCGGCGTAGACCACGTGTTTTGCGCGGCCGCCGAGCATTTTCGCCGCGACACCGACGGTGGCTTCGTCGACTTGGCCCAACTTCGCCAGCGCGATCATGGCTTTGGCCCGGACCTCGTCGTCTTGGTGTTCGGCCAGGTACCTCAGCTGATCGACGACAGGCTCATCCGATAACATCACCGTTTCGACGGAACTGATCGCATGTAATATTAAAGGCACTTTGGCCAAACGAAGCTTCTCCAGCAAAACAGTGGCCTGCTGATCCGCCAACGTTTCATCGGGTTCGAAGTGGCGGAGCGCGATAATCTGCTTGGATGTCGACTTCGCTCTCGCCAACGCCAACCATTGCTGTTGGTCTTGTTGAAGCAACGGTTGATTCGCCGTTTGGGGATCGAAGAAACTATCTCCGGTCTTGTTTAAAAATTTGAGCGACTTCTTGCCGGGGTTTCTCACTGTTGGAGGCAGCTCGGCAAACCAAGCCGGATCAGATTCCCCGCGGGCCCACGCCGCCACTGCGTGAGCATAGGCAAGCGCTGGGGTATCGAGAAACGGACGCGGGAACACGCCCCAACCGGTCGAATCCCAAAAGTTTCCAGTTCGTTTTACAAAATCAATCCGGCTTCGGATCGCGCCCAGTCCGGTCACCACCACTGCCAGATCGACCATTTCAGGAAAATGAGCGTAGGGAAATTTATGCTGATGCAGCAGATCAGCAACAACATGGTGGATCAAAGAAGCCGCCGTTAAGGCAGGCTCACTTTCGATGCTGGTGTGCAATGTGATGGTGCGAGTAGCCGCATCGTACGTCCCCGGCAGACCGCCGAGCCCTTCGCAGGAGCCACCGCCTCAGCCACCGCCGCTGCCGCATTTCTCCAGCTCCTGTGGCTGCTGAAGAATCGGAATGTTGCCGACATCGTGAGACAGATGTTTGCCAATCCGCTGGGTCAAAGATTCAAGATCAGAAAGAGATGATCCATCAGAATCGCCTGCCAAAATATCCTCCTCAAGCAGGACATCCAGCTTCAAACGATCTGCCGTGATACTTTCGGCGATCTGCTGGAGGTGAAATTCGATTCTGGATTTTTCGCCGTCGGCAAGGCTGGGTTTTGATTTAAATAGTTGCATCGCTGTCGTTTTCCCAGTGTATGTTTCGTGGAGAGAATCATATTAGATTCTTCGGCCGTTGAACGCAGCGCCGAAATCCCTGATGATGTGTCATATTTCGTGAGTCGCGACAGCATCCAAATTGCAAAACCTAGGCCCCTGAATTTTGAGCTCCCGAAAATACATGCCCGCAGCGCCAGCGAGTGAATATCCGTGGGCCTTCCAATTCACGTGCTGGCGCGTCGGGTTCGTATTTCATGCCAGTGCCATTTTCCCCCCCGAGACCAACGATGGATTTTAAAGCGTTACGCAAAGAGTACGAGACGGCCGGATTTGGCCCCGAAGATCTTCCCGACAATCCCATGAAGGCGTTCGAAGTTTGGTTTGATGAAGCGACCAAACAGTCGCCCGGCGATTGGTTCGAGCCTAACGCGATGACCATCTCGACCAGCGCACCTTCGGGCCGCGTGTCCAGTCGCTGGGTGTTGCTTAAAGGTGTCGACGGCGAGGGGTTTCGGCTGTACACCAACTACGATTCCGACAAAGGCCAGCAGATCGAATCGAACCCGAATGTGGCATTGTGCTTCCATTGGCCCTATCTCGGACGCCAACTGCGTATCGAAGGCCAGGCCACCCGCACATCGACCGACGATTCTGAGAAGTATTTTCATTCTCGTCCGCGCGGGTCTCAAATCGGCGCGATGGTTTCGAGGCAATCGCAGATCATTCAATCACGGGCTGAGCTGGAAGATTATCGCGACCAACTGGAAAAACAGTTTGAGAATCAAGAAATTCCTTTGCCCGACAATTGGGGTGGTTACCTGGTAAGGCCCGATCGTTTCGAATTCTGGCAAGGCCGATTGGACAGACTTCACGACCGAATCGTTTATATCTCTGACGGGGCAGGGCAGTGGACCAAAGCCCGGCTTTCACCGTAGTGTTTGTGGATTGCGAAAAACGGCACCTAAGGAAGGGACTCCATCAACTCCCACAGATGCCTGCGATACGCTAAGATCTGTCGAATTGGACTTCCACCGATCTCTGCGAGCAATCCATCCGATGAGCCTTTTTGAAATCAGTTCCATTGTCATCGCGCTATCGGCGCTGTTTGGCTATATCAACGTCCGTTTGTTGAAGCTGCCCAACACGATTGGGCTGATGATCATCGCCATTCTGTTTACGGCGGTACTTTTTGTAAGCACTCTGTTTTCGCCGTTACTGATTGATTCAGCAAAAACGCTGATTCGTTCTATCAACTTCGAAGAGGTGTTGATGGACGTGATGCTGGGATTTTTGTTGTTCGCCGGCGCGATGCACACCAACTTCGATCAATTGCGTGTCCAACGCTGGCCCGTTTTGGTCTTCGCGACCCTTGGCGTTTTATCGTCGACATTTTTGGTGGGGACAGCTTCCTTTTTCGTGCTGGATTACCTTGGCCTGCCGATGAAGTTCATCCATTGCCTCTTGTTCGGTGCCCTGATTTCCCCCACCGACCCGATCGCCGTTCTGGGAATCCTTAAACAAGCCGGAGTTCCCAAGAAACTGGAAACCAAAATCGTCGGCGAATCGCTGTTCAATGATGGCGTAGGGGTCGTCGTGTTTCTGACTATCTTCAGTATCGCGACCGGAGGGGATCACCCCGGTCCTTCGCACGCAGCAGAACCCCACGCCGCGATCGAACAAACCACCGAAACTCAATGGACGCCCGTCAGCTTTGCCCCGGGCGAAGCCGATGCCGAAGCTTCCCATCCCGAAGCTTCCCATCCCCAAGAACATCACGCCGGTGTCGACGCTTTTTCGGTTGCCAAATTGTTCTTTGTCGAAGTCGGCGGCGGGATCGTATTGGGATTGATACTGGGTTATGGAACCTACATTCTTCTCCGTTCCATCGACGACTACGAAATTGAGGTGATGATCACGCTGGCGTGCGTCATGGGCGGTTGCTCCTTGGCCCAATACCTGCATCTGTCCGCTCCGCTGGCGATGGTGGTGGCGGGATTGATTGTCGGTAACGATACGGTGCGCGGGACGGCGATGTCTAAACAAACCGAAATTTACGTCGACAAATTTTGGGAGCTGATCGACATTTTGCTCAACGCAATTCTGTTCGTGCTGATTGGACTTGAGATTTTGATCCTACAAGTCGATCAGCAATTCGTGATCGCAGGTTTGGTGGCGATTGTGATTGTGTTGGTTGCGCGTTACCTGTCGTTGATACTGCCGGTCACGTTTTTCTCAAAACGTCTGAAATTCGTCCCTCACACCACAACGATCATGACGTGGGGCGGACTACGCGGCGGTATTTCAATCGCGCTGGCACTGATCCTTCCAGAGGAATGCCGCCCCGTGTTTCTGACGATCACTTACATCGTCGTCGTTTTCTCGATCATCGTGCAGGGACTTTCGGTGGGCGGTTTAGCCAAACGCCTGATCGGAGCCGAACACATGGAAGAGGCCAGTACGGGGCATTGAGCCAGAGGTGATTCTTTTGAGGTTACACTAACACTAACCCGACGCGCAAGTTTTGAAGTTGCACAAATACAAGCCCGAAGCGCAAGCGAGCGGATATTTCCGAGGACTTCGACATCCCTCGCTCGCGCGTCGGGCTAGTATTGAAACGCTTCGCGATTTCAAATTTATGTGCGTTTTGTTGAATAGAATGTGAAATCCCATCTCAAATGTGCAACTTCAAAAGGTGATTCCCCACGCCGTCTACTCGGCCGCCACCAATTCGGCTGCTTTGTCTTTGATGCCTTTAAGGTCTATCTTTCCCGTTCCAAGAATGGGAAGTTCATCGACTCTGAAAAAACTATTGCTCGACGGGATAAATACATTCGGCAATCCTGCCTCGGAGAGCGCCGCTGTCATTTCGTCGACCGATTTGTGATCGCAAGCGTACAGCACGATCAATCGTTCCCCTTTCTTTTGATCCGGTACCGCCGTCACCGCCACGGTCAAGTGATCATCGGAATCATCATCGGGCGTACGATCAAGCAGCTGGGACAGTACTTCTTCGATCTTGAGGTGGGGCACCATTTCGCCACCGATTTTTGAGAAACGGCTGATCCGACCGGTGATTGTAATGAAACCATCTTCGTCCAATTTTGCGACGTCACCGGTTTTGTACCAACCATCGACGATAACTTCGCTGGTTGCTTCAGGTTTGTTTAAGTACCCCTTCATCACAATCGGGCCAGAGACCCAAAGCATTCCCGGTTCGTTCCTTGGTAGTTCTTCGCCGGTTTCCAAATGACAGACTTTTACCGTGACGTTAGCGATCGGACGGCCCACCGTTCCTTCTTTAGAGTCGACTTGAAATTTACCTGATTGCCGGGACTCAGGGATGTTGGCTGCGACAGCCGGCGAAAGTTCGGTGACACCATATCCCTGGACAGGCATCACGCCGAACTTTTGCTTGTACTGCTGAGCCAGTTCCGGCGGCAATCGCTCCGCACCGGTGACCACAGCATCCAACGTTTTAAATTGCTCGGGAGTGCAGCGCCGCATGTAGGATCTCAAGAAGGTCGGCGTTGCCATCAGGATCGTACCTTCGTACTTTTCGACCAGTTTGCCAATTTGTTTGGCATCTAAGGGGTTCAGATGATACGCGCCACGCACATCGCACATCATGGGGCTCCACAGCGTGATCGTGTAACCAAAAGAGTGAAAGAACGGCAAGATACCAACGATTGTGTCTGAGGTTTTGAACGCCGCAGCTTTCTCGAATCCCCGAACATCAAAGAGAATATTTTCGTGCGTTAGCATGACACCTTTGGGAACGCCAGTGGAACCTGAAGTGAACACGACGGTCATCAAGTCATCTGATTTTACTTTGTGCAGTCCCAGCATCCGATTGAGTAAAACGCCCGGCAGCACAAAACTCTGCAGCGCCGCGATCGCTTTGTCGGCGGT
>CAKZVF010000248.1 GCA_937921995.1 uncultured Pirellulaceae bacterium | reverse complement strand
CGCAGATCAAACTTCGAAATCGACGGCTTATTTGACCTCTTATTAATAGGGGGTTTCTCCCCTACTCACTCTTATTCCCTGATATTTCAGCCCGTAATCTTAACGTCGCCTCAAATTTCCGCAATAAGAGAATTTTGGCCAGTTTGGGTGAAAATGGGTAATTTCCGCAATCAACGAGGCCAAAAGTCGCCAACTGCCGTCAGGCAGCCTCCACTCAGTTTCAGCGTTTGGCTGGCACAGGCGAAGTATCCAGTGCACGTTTGATCCGTTTTACCAAACGTGTCGTATCGCCGAACCAGCTATCCAGAAAGTCGATTCGGGAATCAAGCCATTGCTCTAAAAATTCCATTTCGCTCTGGTGTGAATCGAAGTCAGCACGCAGTTCGCGATACTGCTGCTGGCGAGCGTAGACGCCGTTATCTTTCAATGTATGAAAGTTCTTTCGATAGAGTGACTTCAGATTCTCCTTTTCCAACAGCCCCGATCGCAAATGCCGCCAGCGATCGGTGACCGCCTGTACGAACTCGGGCTGACCCATCAGTCGCCTGAACAGCCCGTTGTACATTCGAGCTTCAACCACGTCCTTTTTTTCAGTCGGAAAGCAGATGCCAGCTGTGAGATCGAGATCCCAAGGGACGAAGAACCAAGGCGCAGATTCGCTCTGTCGAACCAGAAAATAGTTTTTACTGCGGTTGTCCATCGCAGCCAACAGGTTGATGAAAATAAAGTAGTCCACCGCATTGCTCAATTGAACCGTGCGCCCGATGCCTTCCCGAAATTCGTGCGCGTCAGCTTCGATGACCAGGCTTACGAATTCCCTCAGCGCAACCCAGTTGGCTTTGGTCTGCAATTTGGGATAGTCCGTTTCAAATCCGCTCCAGTGCGAGCAAGGATACTCAAGCGGCGGAGCAGATTTAAACGAAGCTCCATCGGCCCATGAAATCGCTTTGAAAACCCGGCCTTGCGATGGCGAGGCTTGTTTCTTGAGCTTGAGCATTTTTGCATCGACGCGTTCGCCAAGGTAATAGATGCCAGAATACTCGCCGTCGAGAAACAATTCGCAATAACGTTGTTGAGGAAGACTGTAATCGTTGCGGTTGCTGTGGTCTGCGGCCATCAATCGCCAAATTTGATGGGCCGTGAAGTCACGAATCGCAAGGGGTTCATTCCACAGCGCGTCCAAAATTCAATCATCATCTTAACGCATACCCAGCAACGACTGCTTAGTGGTCGATTGAAATTGTTCACGGTCTCGCAACTCAAAACCAAAACTCTTTTTTGGATAAGTCTGGGATGTTTTTCCTCGCCATTCAATCGCGATTGGAAACCTCAACGCCGCGCTACCAGGCTCAAGGATCTTCAGTACAGCGGGCACCTTCGGTTCATCAGCAATTTTTTTCTGTCCAGTGACGATGTGCAGGATGGGTAGGTCGATCTCGCAGACCAGTCGCCGGTGCGTATCATAAGTGATCGCTGGCTGCTTGCGTGACGACGTGGGCTGCTTAGTTTCAAGTTGGTCCGCAGCGGCCGCGTGGTAAAGTATCAGCCCACGATTGCGATCAATTTCAAACTGGGATTCATTGAGCTGCCCTCTTACCGGTGCTTGCGCATCGGATCTTGTTTGGAAACATACGCTAACGATCACAACGGCGATCTAAATCGTCACATTGAGTTTATTGGTTTTCAGTAAAGACATTTTTGCTTGCGTGCTTTTAAAGAGAACTTATGAATCGCACCTATGGCGTAGGAAGAAGGTATCAATTACTCAGCAGGACGGCATTACCAATTTTTTCCACATCCTAAAATCCGAACTTGTGACACGCTGGCTTGCACCGATTTTCAAAAAACTTTTGATCAGTTCAAAGTATAAAGACGGAAAATTGAAAACCGATGCAAAACCATGTCGAGTAGAAGCTTACGACAAATCATTGTGCCAGCTGAGCTCCGTCTCCAAGGCAGAAAGAAGATTCAAAACTTTGCTTTCCAAGAGTCAAAGTATTGAAACCCAACATCTAAACGTTACATTCGAATCCGGTCGATTTAGGCTCCAGCATATTTCTTCCTTTCCAAAACAATGAAAGCCAATCATGCCGATTCAGCCCAGCCCCCCGCTTAACAAGCTCGCATAAAAACATTCAACGCTCGGCTAGAAAACAGCGCTGACGACTAAGGTCCAATCGCCGGTCGGATTACCAGTTTTCAAGACTAGAAGATCGAAAAATGTTGGCGTCTGTGGTCGAAACCGGTGGCATCGTAACGGTAATTGGAACAGCTCAGGACGATACGATCGTTATTACGACGACTTCAAATCCTGGCGTTACAGACATCTCGGTGAACCACGGCCAGCCGGGCGCAACGTACGGCAGTTTCCCAACGTCCAGCATTGAGAATGTCTTGGTGTTTGCGGGTGCAGGAGATGATGCGGTGTTTAGTTCGGCCACCGTGCCGACCGAAGTGAACGGGCAAGCGGGTGATGATATTCTTAATGGCGGTTCTGCTGCTGACACTATTCGTGGCGGAGCTGGAGAGGATCGAATCAATGGGAGGCTCGGTGATGACGTAATCAGCGGCGGCGATGATCGAGACTTAATTTCTGGTGCCGCCGGTGCTGACAGAATTTTTGGGCAAGGCGGTAATGATGTAATCAACGGTCATGACGGCGATGACTTTATTAATGCCGGTATTGGTGATGATGTCGTAATTGCTGGTAACGGCGACGATCTTGTTTTCGGTGGCGCTGGCGAGGACAATATCTCAGGTAACGCAGGTGAAGATACTCTTTATGGCGACGGAGGAAACGACCGTATAGACGGCGGCACAGGAGATGATACTTTAGCCGGCCGTGAAGGAGACGATTCACTTTTCGGCGAAGATGGCGATGATTTCATAGTTGGATTAACAGGCAACGATCTACTTGTTGGTGGTAGTGGTAATGACTTCCTCGATGGCATGAACGGCATAGATTCGCTGTTTGGCGGTGGAGGCCAAGACTTCTTGGAGGGCGGCGCAGATACCGATGCTGATCAACTCAATGGCGGGGGCGCTGCAGACACATTTGTTCAAAGGAATAATGATGTACTTGATGACGTGAGTGCGGGAGTTGATATAGTTCTCGACTATCAGACGGCTGATGGGGGGCAATACGGGAAGCCAGATTCAGCCATTTCCTGGATTGCTTGGTTTGTTTGGCATCGGTTTAACCGATAGTGTATCGAGCCTCACTTTTGATGCCGCGGCAGCAGCATTTGGAGCAGGAACTGATGTTGGATTGGGCACAACAGTATTTACTGTGGGACCAAGGAAGATTGCCGTGCAGTCGACGGGGGGTGGTTTCACCGGGGCTGGCGAGACAAGTCTTTTGGGTACATTCCCAGCAGAGTTTCCGGCTGATTTTGCAACTGCATTGATACCTCTCTCCAATAGTTCCTCGACTCTCCATGTTGAGAACAATGGGCCCCTTGGAGCTGGGGCCGTTAGTCGAATCAATTTGCTTGATAACAACACGGGGGACTTTCAAGTTGAGCAACTTGGTTACGCCACACTTGGTATTCTTAGAAGCGGCGACTTTGAAAGTGCGACAATAGACACGACACAGGTTGCCTTCGTACCAATTGAGGCGACGCCTCCGACTATTGCGCTAAGGTCTGGCGCGGTGTCATTGTCTTCAGTTGGAACAGCACCTGAGGCCCCCCCGCTAACTGCTGCTCAAGTAACTACTCGAAACGCTGCAATTTCGACGTTCCAGGCAACTCTTCAGGGAGTTATAAATTCCTCTCTACTTTCTAGCCTATCATTTGCCGATGGAGCTAACTTCTATATCTCAGACGATACGAGATCACCTATCTATTCCGACAATCTCCTCCATCAGTTCGGCACCATTCTTGGAGGATTCGACTGCGACGACTACGCTCTTGTGGGCGGGAGTTTTCTCCGTAACAACCCAACATTTTCGGCCTCAGGAGCTGCCGTGACAACTTATGGAGTTTACTTCAACGTCGCAGATGAGAATGGTGTCGTAGAACGGGCAGGGCATGCCGTAAATTTGGTAACTTTTACTCCAGCCATAGGCCCGCCAATTTATTTTGGATATGATGCGCAATCCGGGGTGGTAGTACAAGGCGTGACGCCGCATGTTGCTGTGAGCAACTTGCTATTTTCAGCCGGCTACGCCTCGCTAGCGAACAATAATGGGCCAGATGCCATCTACACTTTTGCTGCACCGTACATTGGAGACAATGATATCTCGTCGAGTGGGCAGCCTAATGTTTCATTCTTGGCAAATCCTCAGATTCTACAACAATTCATTTCGGCTCTTCAACGTCTTGGTGTAACAGACACATCTCTCTACCTCCCTTAACAGTGTGCACGAGAGAAAGTTTGAATTCGAGTTCTTGGAATTGTGGTCACTAATAGTTTGGGCGTTTAATACACCAATAATGCGTGAGTTATCCGGAAGCAGCACTTATCACATTTACGTTGGCAACGGAGAAAATCTAGTTTGAACAAGTTTTCGATTTCCGATCTTCTTATGGTCACAACGGTTATTGCATTAACCATCTGGGCCAATTTGCTGACGTTTTCAAAACCATTTCGTGCAGAACCTTTTCGTCCCCCATCAACTTCCAAAGGGTGGCCATTTGCGTATTGGTTTCGAAGGGTTTCTATCGGCGACACTTTCCATCATGAGAACTACGCAATGCTTGCACTTAACATTGTGACTGCGGTCGCTTTGGCAATCGTCCTCGTCGTGTCCAAACGTCGATTTTCAGGACGGTCAAGATCAAATTGATGTTGGCCGAATCGTAGGCGATACTCAGTCCAAGAGCATTCAGATCGAGATGACCTACCAGAGGACGGGTCCATATTCATGTTTTGGATCCAAGTCTTGGTAGTGATAAAGTTTTTTCCAAATTCCGAATGTGACGGAATGGGTGACCACCAAAATGGCCTGTCTATTCACGTAGTCAGGGCAACAGGGGATCCAAATGATCTGCAACCCACCACGCAAAAACGTTGGCTTGTACTAGAATGAGTTTTCGCCGTACTATTTGGGCAACAAAATTCCGATACCAAACCGCCTGCCCAAACTGAACCCCGTCGAGCGGAGGTCAGGGTCAGCGTCACCTAGAATGGTGGTGATTTTCGAATTGGGATTTCTCTCGTACTTTTTGGTCACTGGTACTCCAACATAAATAAGTCCGGGAGTTCCTTCTCGCGTGATAAAAAGAAACGATGCTGGTTTTGCTGGCGAAACGATGCGCGTTTCTCGATCTCGAAAAAGCAGCCATTGGTCTGGGACCAAGGACCCCTCGGACTTGAGGCTATCTACTGTGAAACTTGAGGTCGTCCACTTCCAATACTTGTCACGCAGTTGCCAATCTTGCAATCCGATGGTTCGAAGGGCGTAGGTCTTATTTCCGTCGTTGTCTTGGTACTCGTCCCCCATGAGGTCAAAACCTTCATCCGTCGCCCAATTTAGAATGGCTTTCATATCGTCATCGGTTAGCGTTTCTTGTTTCCACTTTTTTGGCAACGCGGCGTACCGTCCGGTGTCTAAATCATAGAAGCTCCCCCAACATTTTTCCTGGGTCATTCGAATGGGGCCCAAATTGTTTCCCGCACTCCCATCTACTTGTTTCAATGCGACGTCGAAATCTAGTTGTGCCGGTTTGGATTCTGGCAAAGGAACCAAACCGACCTTCTTGTACTTTGGTTCGTCGACCATTGCCGCCCCAGTTTGCTCCCACCAGTCACGCCACTGAGACGCCGTTTTGTAAAACAGTTTTTCTTTGGCATAAATCTGACTGGGAAGTCCGCTGCGGATAATATGGTAAAGCTGCTGCTCGTTGAATTTTTGCCCCGTCAAAGATTTCAGCGCCCCGAATATTTCCCGAACAGGCCGGCCAAAGCCGTAGTCATTTCCCCAGTCTTCTTCGTCCAGATCATATTTTTGCATGAACCTGAGCAACTCATCGTCGTTTTCAATACTCACCCCATAATCCGATGCACCTGGCTGAAGTGTTTTGGGAATCGCTCGAATCAAGGCAGGAACGGCGCGCTTGTCACCGATCGCGCGAAGCACAAATCCCAAGCACCGTAACATCGCTTGATTGTCGGTTGCATCAAGCTCTTCGATCAATTCCGGAACAACCTTTGGGCCCCCTTCTACAATCTCGCGTAACAACTCGGCCCATGGTTCAGAGAGACGCAGTTCATTGGTTTGGTTCATGTCCTCCAGTTTATCTAGTAATCGATTCGTCGAAGTATTCCTACGAATCCTAAATTTCATTGGTGGCTGCTTGCTGTATTTGTCAGCTAACAGTTTGGATCTAAGCATTCGGTCGGGATCCATTGCAAATTTTTGCTCACTGCCGTCATCGACAACCAGCTCAACGTCGACTTCCTGCTCCTCGCCAACTTCAACATAGGCGTTGGCCGACTGGTCTGACATGAAGTAAACGTAGTTTCGGCCTGGCGCTACCTGCAGTCGAAAAGTCCCATCGCCGTTGACCTTGGTTGAGGTGACCGCCGCACCGGTTGCGGGTCGCGCAGGTCCGTGATGTCCGACAAGACCTTTGGTGATTGGTTTTCCGTCTTTGGAAAGCACCCGCCCGTTGATAAATCCGCCTCGGACCATTCGTATTTCGTGTCCTACCGATCGCACGCCCGGTACGGCCTCAATCGCCTTGATCGCTAACGGCATCCGCCCCTTCTGAACGGCCCAGATGTTGTAATGATCGTGCTGCAACCGGAGATGAAAACGTCCTTTTACATCAGTGAGGACCTCAACCCAGTAGCTGTCAGCTACACCCTGTGCATGGACCGCAACATTGGGAACAGGCGCACCTGTGATAAGATCAAAGACTCGTCCTTCGATGACAGCCGGTGGTGGTAGTTGAATATCAAGAACTTCACGTGGTTCTGTGTACTCAGCTCTGAAGTTTGGATAATCCGGGTGCTGAACCATAACACTAAATCCTGTCGATCTTATTAGCCGCCGGGCCGGCGGCCGAACCGGCACCAAATCATCAATCAGGAATTCACTTAACGTTGCGGGCAAATCGCGAATTTTAAATCGTCCAGACGAATCAGTTACGTCACTTTGAAAGCCAAGGATTGGGTACCCGAAGAACACGTTCGCTCCGACTAATGGAGCTCCATCTTCATCGGTAACGGTGCCGCTGATTGTGATAGGATTGTTTGACATCGGCAGCTTCAGCTTGAAACTATTTTCTTCATTAGGGCAATGAAACGACAGCGCAGAAGAAACAAACCCAGGAGCAGTTGCAAGGACGATGACGTTTTCATATTCGTAGCACTTTTCAACTTCTAATTCGTCAAACTCAAACTCCCCTTTGTCATTCGTTCGCATTTCACCCAACAGCATTGGACCTTCAAGACGAAAATGATAGACCTGAACCTTGGCCGACACGCCATCGTTAGATTCTGGCAGATGGTAGACGCCGCTCAGGGATACCTTGATCGTTTCGCCTTGCTGTGTAGCGGGTTTAGTTTCAGCGGCCTGCGTGTTTTCTTTGGACGTATTTTGTTGCTGGATTCCGCTATTGTTTTGTTCCGACACCGATTGAGGCGCCATTGTCAGCACCGCCGATCTGCCGCCGACCATTAGACAACATGCGGATAGAACGACCACGATGACAGCGGTCCAACGGAAGTCTGATTTGACGAACACGCTTCTTTGTGGAGCAAGCAATCCTTGAACCCGCGTTTCAAGACTCCATACGTTGCCAAACATCCCCAGCAATGACAACGCAGGACGCACCGCTTGAGAACGTTCTGCAAGCTTCAACAGCGTTCGCGAAAATTCAGCCGGTTCCGCATGCCTAAGAACGTAGTTGTCACATATTTCTTCTCGAGAGCGAGACAGCACATGATTGAGCTTGTTCACGACGGGATGAAACCACCAAACGATGCCGGCGAACTGTTGAGCTAGATGAAACCATGGGTCTCTTCGAACGACGTGTGCGCATTCATGAATCAACACACTGGTCAGTTCTTCTTCTGAAAGGTCATTGATGATCGCCTCTGGCAAAACAACGATGGGGCTCAGAACTCCGATGACAACCGGCGACGGGACGGTTGAACTGGTGGATATAACGGGCAATTCGTTGGTGCCAAGGACTTTCTGTAAGCTTTGCCGAACCTTCGCTGGCAAGGCCTCTTGGGGCAGAGGGTTGAGAGGTAACACAAGCGAATAGAAACGCCGCAGCCGAATCAATAGCCTCGCCGCACACACGATCGCTCCGGCACACCAGATGCTCAGCAAAGCAAATAGCGCCGTGCGAATCCAATTGCTTGGTTTCGTAGTCGTGCCGCTTGGAGCCGCTATGGCAACATCGTCGCCTGATGTTACATCGCGCTGTGCTGCCACATCAACAGTGGGTACTTCAACCGCGATCGAATCCACTTGGTTGTGCGAGGATAGCCAAGGCTGCGCGGGGCTATCGTCGACGACCTCTGATAAACTTTCAAAATTTGACAGCGGAACTTCCTCCTGCTGAAGAAACGCTCGCTGATCCGACACCAACTGAGTTGGATTGGGATTCGAAACTAGCGCATGCCAACGTAACGGCAGCAACCACGTTGCCAGCGGACTTAATAGGATCAAGATCAAACCGGTCAACGCGATTGTGTGCCTGCTGGCAGGACTTTTTCCTGCGAGGTGGCTCATTGATAACGCGACGACGCCAATCACAGTCACTTGGGCTAACAGCAAGACAATATATGACTGAACTTCCATCATGATTTCTCTCCCGTTGCATTGTTGATCAGTTCTCGAATGCGATCCGATTCCTCTTTGGAAACGGTGCTCTGGTTCAGCAATGCCAACACCAATCCTTCCGCCGAACCATCAAAGACAGTGTCAATCATTCGGCGTACACATTGCTGCTGAGTTTTGGACCGCGAAACGGCTGGGGAAAAGAGGACACTGCCGTCTTTGACGCGGCGCTTCAACCAGCCTTTTTCTTCCAAACGGACCAGCAACGTGTGCACCGTGTTTCGGCTGACGCCGCGTCGGGCCTCGAGAACTTTCCAAACCTCCGAAGCAGAACATTGCTCACGATCCCAAACCACCTTCATGATCTCGAGTTGGGCATCTGAAAGCGGCGGTCGTTCATTCTTTGGCATCTGGCCCCTCCATTTAACACTGCAGCAAAACGGGTTTTCTCCAACAGATCGAATCAGCACCAAGCGCCTACAACTGTCGTCAACCGACACCCAGAAATTACTACAGTTGTAGGCGCGGTGCAATAGCGTCCAGACGGAATCGCCAAATTTTTACGGCTTAGGACTTTAGTTGCCGCGATTATGTCCAATCGGTCTGAAGACTTTCTTCGAAACAACGTCCGTGCGCGTAACATGAAAATTATCGCGAATCACTACCGCGTTTCCGGTCATAGAAAAGTCTCTTTCCTGCGGCGCGCAATAAATTGGTTCACCAGATTCAGAACACCTGCCACGTCAACACGCCCGCGTCTATTTCCTCAGCCCACGACTTGCCAATTGGTCCGTCGCAACGCTGGATTCTGAAGCCAACCTTGATAGACGGTCGGCGATCACGACCAGTTCGCCTCTGAGGTCGGCTTCTGCATGATAGACCTGAGGTGCCGGAAGGCTTCTGGCGAGCGCGTCTAATTGCTTCGGCGTTTGGGAATTGATGCCTTCCCCTGGCAATAGAAGGATGTGTTGATCGATGACCGCTCCTTCACTGAGGCTGCCGGGATATAGACCGGGCAGGATCGCGGCTCCGCCCTCAAAGTCCAGCAAGTTCAAACGATAGCCGTGGTTGGATGTTTCCCTGCCATCTGCCCAATGGACGGTCCCTTTATCGGTGCCAAAGATGACCGACATGTTGGTGCCGCCCCGAATGTTGTCGCGGTTGTAGCTGGTTGCCCAACCGCGCGTGTTTCGTACCGGCGTGTTACGATATCTTGGGATGTTGTTTCCATCAGCAAACCATTGGTTGGGAGTGCCGCTGGAATTGATGCCGAGCGCCAACGAATCGAATTCAGAATCCGAAAACGGTGTCCACGCCTCGAAGAACGGCTCATCTAACGTAACGGCCCTTCCGTTGAGCTTGATTTCTCCAATTCGAACCACGCGCCGAATCAGGATTCCGCCGCCATCAAGCACTTTGGTCCTGGTCAGCGCCGTCACCGAACCATCCATGTAGGGGTCTTGCTGGGACTTCCAATTGCGATCGGCGATTGACCAAACGTCAATCTGACCTTCGTCAGGGTTAAGATCGACGTCCACAGTTCTATGGAGCACATTGTCAAAGGTACCAGCCTGAGTGATGTTGAACCGGTCCTCCAGGTCAGGCAGTTCATCGACGTCATGCCGAACCGTGCGTCCCACTTCCCACAAGGTCCACTGCACGACGCGATCGGTCAATTCTTCCTTAAACGGTGGGGCGAGAAGGTTATTAGCTGAGTCCAGATCACGTATCTCTGAGATAACTCCCGTTGAACCAAAACGGATGTCAAATTCGGCCCTTCCATTGGGTGCGACCGTCGTGAACCAGATGTCATCATTTTCGATACGCGTTTTGAGCCTCCAGCCATCGGGGAGAATATTGTTTGCGTTACCGACAGCCTGATCAAAGGGATCACTGAGATCTTCAATCGAAAGTGTGATGTCACGGTACCCGACATCGTCCCAAGCTCTTGCGCGGTCGACGCCGCTTCCGCCGTAGAGCACATCTTCACCACTTCCACCTAAAAGTTCGTCTCCCCCTTCGTTGCCAAAGAGCCTGTCATCTCCGCTGCTGCCAAACAGGGAATCGTTGCCAAGCAGCCCAAAGATCAAATCATCTCCGGCACCACCATCGAGAAAATCATCGCCACCGCTGCCAAAGATCTCGTCATCGCCATCGCCGCTGCGGATCTCATCATCTCCCGCTTCACCGACGATGAAATCGTTTCCGTCTCCGCCTTCGATAATATCATCGCCTGCTTGGCCGAACAGTTTGTCGTTCCCTTCTCCGCCGTTGATGATGTCGTTGCCCGCCCCCGCATTGATTCGATCGTCACCCGCGCCACCGTTGAGCGTATTGTTCCCCCGAAATCCTACGATTAAGTCATCGCCTGAACCGCCGTTGGCAAAATCATTTCCGGGGCCGGGCCGGATCTGATCGTTTCCGTCTCCGCCAAGGTGCCAATCGTTTCCATGACCGCCAAAGAGAATATCAACGTCGTCGCCGCCGTAGATGACATCGTTCCCGCCGAGCGAATAAATCCGGTCGATTCCTGCGTCGCCGAACACGGTGTCTACGCCGCTCCCACCGATTATGACATCATCTCCGCTGCCGCCACGAACGTTATTGGTACCGGCCCCAACGTACAATTGGTCATCGCCATTGCCACCGTTGACGTCGTCGTCTCCGGAGCTTCCAAAGACAACGTCGTTCCCGTTTTCGGCGCTGATCGTATTATCACCCGCACCGCCAAAAATTCGATCGTCGCCGCCGCCACCGGAAAGAATATTGAGAGTGCTTCGGTCGCCACCGCCTCGAATGATGTCGTCGCCGGATCGGCCTTGAATCGTGTCGCTGCCCAGCCCGCCGATCAGAACGTCGTTTCTGGTTCCGCCGATGAGCGTATCATCACCGCCGTTTCCATACGCTCGGCTTGGAATATTGCTTTGGTTGTCAAAGACATCGTCACCGCCCAAACCGATGAAGAGGATTTCGCCGACTTCAGCCGCTTGGAAGTTCCCAGCGGCCTCGCCGGACACGGTGACATCCACCTCCGAATCGGTCCGCGAGACGACCACTTGGTCCGCTTCGTAAGTTCCGTAAATCGCTAGAAGGCTGTCTTCAAGTGCGAGCAACGCTAACATCGTCCGCGGCTGAAGAGCGGAATAATCAGAAACGTTTGTCCCGAAAGTGCGACGCCGGATCGATGCATTTTGAAAAGGAGCACAGCAATTCAACGGCCAGCGAGAGAACAGCATAAGGACTTCCTTGTCACGTGGATTATCGGATCACCAACAAACTCCGGGCCGATTCTCAAAATCATCAATGGGCAAGTCAAGCACCGTGCGACTTGCGTGCGTGTCGAGAACGCCGCCGCGAAGGGACTCTGCACCGAATCAACCGCCGCTTTCGGGAATCCGGTTCCTTTTCACGATGAAACGGTGCAAGCAAAAAACCGCTAACGCGCCGGCTTTGTAGCTCTGCAAAAAAGTATACCCGTTTTAGGAAACAAGATGTTGTGCGTCCCCCCAAGAGCTTGATCGAAAAGGGGACGCCGGCTCACGCGCCGCTGGAGCTGAAATATCCAGTGGCTGATGTGATCACAGTAAACTTCCCATTTCGCAAAAAACTAAGATTCGCCATCCAATGCCCTCAGCCGGGAGAAGCGGCTGGCCAGTTTTGAAGACGCCGCTGCGAAACCAAACGGCCCCGGCTCCCATCTTAAAACAGCCCAAACTGCACGTTTTCTGTCCGCAACTGGCGAAAATCGAACGCTTGCAGTCGCCCCCCAAACGACAAAACTGCAGTCTCACTTGACACCCATTCGAAAATTCCTGTACAAGCCGATTCCTACCCGGTGACGGGATTTGCCGATGTGAAGTGTGCACAATGGAGCCAGTTTTTAGATGGGCGATGAACTAGAACAAGACGATTTTGAATACGAATGCGAAAAGGTCTCAGTGGCTGAGGCCGTCGCGACGGCGGTCGACCACATCCGCGGGGCGTGCCTAAAGCGGAACATCACGATCGAAACGGATCTTGATGGCGTCGACGTCGAAGCCGATTCGGTCTTAGTCGTACAAGCCGCAGCCAACCTGCTGACCAACGGCATCAACGCGATGCCCGCCGGCGGAGTGCTTTCGGTAACACTGGTCGAAACCAATTCGCAATGGGAGCTCGAAGTCGCCGATTCTGGTCGATTGCCATCTCGATTCAACGCCCCCCGAAACGCGTCTGATGAAATCCCTGAACACCCTCCGGTTTTCATCGAATTCCTGGCCCACAACGTGCTGCACGAAGTCCGATCACTGGCCGAAGACTACAGCGGCAGCCTGCAGACTTACCCTTGCCCCTTGGGCGGATCGGCTCATGTGCTGATCATTCCAAAATTTTCGAACGCACAATATCAGAACGAATCAAGACGCGCCGCTTAGCTTTAAAAACAACGGCATCAATCCGAGAGTATTCTTATGAACATTTCAAACCAAGCCAAAGAACTGCTCCAAACTCGCCGCTACCGCGCTGTTTTGCTGGCAGTCGTCGTGTTGATTGCCTTAGCCGTGATTCAAATCAATCACCTCCAAGTCAATTCGCCAATGGCCGAACTGTTCAACGGGGAGCTCAACAGACGCGACGTCGAACGAATCCAACTGGCCTTTGGTAACGCCAACCTCAACGGATTCGACATCCAAGACAACCGAATCTTGGTCCCCCAACAGCAGCGCTCGGAATACCTCAAAGCGATCACCGATCAAAACGCGATTCCCCAACACCTGCAGATTGACACGCCTGAAACAGAGTCTGTCAGCATGTTCATGTCG
>CAKZVF010000247.1 GCA_937921995.1 uncultured Pirellulaceae bacterium | reverse complement strand
AACTCCTGCCCAGTGGTCCATCAGCGGCCCAGCCTCTGTTATTGATGGCAACACTGCCACCTACGCTGTCGCACTATCGGATCCGCTGCGCACCGGTGAAACCGCGTCGGTCGATCTGGGATTGACCAACATCGACACCACTAGCGCCGACTACGGGGCGCTCAACGCCGCTGTTGCGACTGCCGTGGCGGCCTACGCTGGACCGGGCGCGCTCACATTCAACGGCACCACACTGACCTTCACCAGCGACGGAACCGGCGCGATGACGCCGCTGTCGATCGTCTTACCGACGACGCCTGACGGCGTTTATGAAGGCGACGAAGATTTCCAGATCAACCTTTCCAACCCTGCCAGCACCACCGGCGAAACGATCACCGTCGACGCGGCGGCGGATGAAGTCATCACCACCATCACCGACAACACCCCTGCCCCGACGGTCTCGATAACGGGCAGTTCCGCAGTCGAAGGCGATCCGGTCCGGTTCCGCATCGATCTGGATGTTGCGTCCTTTGAAGACATTGTATTAGACCTGTCCGTCGCCAGCGGATCAGCGACGGCTGTTGCTGATTTTGAAACGACGAACTTTGAATACTTCGATGGCACGTCATGGTTGCCTGCGACTGCCGGCACACAAGTCACCTTGCCCGCCGGCACGACGGCGCTGGATGTGCGAGTCGATTCGGTCCAAGAAACGCTGGTCGAACCCGACGAAACGTTCACGATGTCGGCGACGGTAATTTCAGGCACCGTCACCAGCGCCAGCGACACCGGTACCGGCACGATCATCAATGATGATGTCGCGAATATCTCCATCGACGACGTCACCGTCGATGAAGACAACGGTACGATGACGTTTACGATTACCTTGGACCAACCTTCGGTCACCCCGGTAACGGTCGACTGGGCAACCTCCGACGGCACCGCCACCGGCGGCGCCGACTTCACCGCTGCATCCGGAACCGCCAGCTTCGCACCGAGCGTGCAAACGCAAACGGTGACGATCGCAATCACCCAAGACAACATCTACGAAGGCCCACACTCCTTCGATGTCAACCTTTCCAATGCCAGCGGCGGCACCATCGTTGATGGAATGGGCGTGGGAACCATCATCGACGACGGCACCGGCCCCAACGGAAGCGACGACGATCGTCCGATCCTCAGCGTCGACAACGTCACATCGACCGAATCGGTAGACACTCATGCCGAATTCACCATCAGCCTCTCCAACCCAAGCGTTCAGAACACACACGTGTCTCTGGCGTTGGTCAATGGGACCGCCACCAGCGGCAACGACTTTGGTCCGGGACTTGAGTTCTTCAACGGTACGGCTTGGCAAGCCGTCACCGGTAGCATCACGATCCCCGCAGGTTCGACTTCGGTGCAAGTCCGCACGCCGATTATTGATGATCCGATCGCCGACAACAACGAAACTTATGCGCTGGTCGTGACGCGCGTCAACGGAACGACATTCAACACCAGCGTAACAGGCACCGGCACGATCCTTGACGATGCCGACCCGACTTTTGTCAGCATCACCGGCCCCGCCAGCGTCACCGAAGGCAGTTCCGCCGTTTACAACATCTCGATTGGCAACACACCGATCACGCCGGTCGCCCTCACGTTCACTTACACCGGCACCGCGAGTAACGGAACGGACTACAGCGGCGTTGCCACGATCTCGATTCCCGCAGGCTCCACCACCGGCACGGTCACGATCCCCACGATCGACGACACGCTGGGGGAACCGCTTGAGAACTTCACGATCACGATCAATTCAGCCACCGGCGGTTCGTTTGAGAACTTCCAAATTGACCCGACCGATTTCCAAGTCACCACCGACATTATTGACGACGACGTGCCGGCGATCGACGTCAACGATGTAATTGTCACCGAGGGCTTCGATCCGTTCGCTGAATTCACGGTTGAATTGAGCAACCCGACCTATGAAACGATCGGCTTCAGCATCGCCGCGTCAAGCGTTTCGGCCAACGGTGAAACGGTTGACTATGGAATTCTGGGGCTGGATGAACTGGAAGTCTTCGACGGTACCAGTTTCGTGCCCGCAACGTCCGCGTCCTTTACTCCCGGCGAAACGACGATCCTCATGCGGACGCCAATTACCGATGACGCATTCGCCGAAGGCATCGAAACATTCACCGTCACTGTGACCACAATCTCTGGAACGACTTCCAACCCTTCTGACACCGGAACGGGCACGATCCAAGACGACACATCGGATCCCGAAACCGTTTTGGTTTCGATCGTGGGTCCACCGTCGGTCGTGGAAGGCGCGACCACCACCGACTACACGATCGACTTGACCGATCCGATGGGTCTACCCATCAATGCGGCTGAAGATGTGACGGTCACGTTGGCCTACACGGGAGTCGCCGCCGATGGTTCGGACTACACAGGTCAAGCCATCGTCGTGATACCGGCGGGATCTGACTCGGGCACTTTCACCTTGCCGACGGTCGACGATTCTCTGTACGAGGGCAGCGAAGACATCATCATCACGATCGACAGCGTCACCGGTGGCGGATTTGAAGGCATCGCCGCTGATCCGACCGCTGATTCGGTCACGACATTGATCACCGACGACGCCGACATCCCAACGGTCGCGATCAACAGCGTGACTTCCGTTGAAGGCACTGATAACTTCGCCCGATTCAACGTCACCCTTTCTAACTTGTCCGTTGAAGACATCGACGTCAGCTTGGCTTTGGCCAGCGGCACGGCGCTCGGTGGCGGCGTCGATTTTGGATCCGCTGGTGCGGGCAACCTGCAGATCTTTGATGGAGTAGCGTGGGTCGATGCGACCACCGCGACGATCGCAGCCGGCGATTCGATAGCTGAATTCCGCGTCCCCATCATCGACGATTTGATCGACGAACCGACGGAGAATTATACGCTGACCGTGGATGTAACCGCGGGCACGACGACCAACATCCAAGTCATCGGCACCGGCACGATTCTGGACGACGATCCTGCGCCCGATGTCACGATCGACGACGCAACGGCAAGCGAAGGCGATCCGTTGGTCTTCGACGTGACGCTTTCCAACCCTTCCAGCCAGCCGATCGTATTGGACTTCGCGGCCAGTGATACCACCGCCACCGCAGCGACGGACTACAACGCCACCGCCTTTGAGTACTCCACCGATGGCGGAGCGACTTGGATCGCGGCCACCGGCGGATCTCAAGTCACCATTCCCTCCGGTTCAACAGCGGTCCAGGTGCGCGTGTTGACCACCGAAGACCTGACGCTGGAAACCACTGAAACGATGGAACTGGCGATCAGCGGCGTCGTTTCCGGTTTGGTCGGCAATACCACCGACACCGCCGTGGGAACGATCATCGACGATGATGCCGCGCTGGTTTCGATCGTCGCCAATGATCCAATCGCGGGCGAACCTTCCAGCCACGGTCAGTTTACGGTCTCGATGACCAACCCTTCGGACACCGCAACGGTGATCGCCTACACCGTCACTGGTTCCGCGACCAGCGGCGTTGATTTCGCAGCGCTATCGGGCACGATCACGCTTCCGGCCGGCGTAACGTCGGATACCATCGACTTGACGGTTATCGACGACACGATTATTGAAGGCATCGAGGACGTGACGATCACGCTGACGTCCATTGTCTCCGGCGACGCAGATATTTCGATCGACGCCGCCAACAATGCCGATACCGCGACGATTCAAGACGACGACACCGCATCTTGGGCGCTGACCGGAGACACCACCGTCAACGAAGGGGCCGACGCGACTTATAATTTAGCGCTCAGCGGGACACTGCAGTCGGGCGAAAGCACTTCGGTCGATCTGATTCTTTCCGACACCACAACCACGCCGGCGGACTACGCTTCGTTCAACGGCGCTGTCGCCGCGGCCGTTGCGGCTTACGCCGGTCCCGGCACACTCGCATGGGATGGAACAGCGATCACCTTTACCAGCGACGGCACCGGGCAAATGGCGCCATTGGTCATTGACTTGATGGCCATTAACGACGCGGTTGTTGAAGGCGTCGAAGAGTACAACGTTTCCATCTCCGGCGCCGCCAGCGCGACAGGCATTGCCGTCGGCATTGACGCCGCCAACAATTCGGTCGACACCGAAATCCAAGACACCATCGACGCGGTCGGCACGTCACTGGATAAGGCCAGCTGGTCGCTCACCGGCGCGACTTCTGTCAACGAAGCCAACACGACAAACTACACGATCACCATCGACGCGACGCTGCAAGCGCTGGAGGTGGCCGAAGTCGATATTTCTCTGACAAACATCGACACCAGCAATGGCGACATCACCGGCATCAACGCCGCGGTGGTCGCCGCGGTTGCCAACTACAACGTCAGCGGCCAACCGGGAACGTTGGCATTCAACGGTACGACATTAAGCTTCACCAGTGACGGCACCGGGCCGATGGGCGATCTGATTGTTCAGATCACAGCCAACGCCGATGGATTTTTGGAAGGTCCCGAAGACTATTCTGTCCAACTGACCAACCCCAACAGCACCACCGGAGCGTGCGTTGTATTGGACGTCAACAATGCGGTGACGACCACGATCAATCCCGACGCGACCGCTGCCCAGTGGTCCATCGGCGTTGACAACAGCGGCGATGAAGGGTCGACCGTTTCCTACGACGTCCAGTTGACCGAGGCCTTGGGGGCCGGTGATTCGGCTGAAGTTGACTTGGTCCTGAACGACGTTGATACCAATTCAGCCGACTATGGCAACTTTGTGACGGCCGTCAACGATGCGATTGCGGCCTATGCTGGACCTGGCGTGCTGACCTTCGACGGAACGACGCTGACTTACACTGCCACCAACGATGGCGACGCGATGACAGGCCTTACGATCGACCTTGATCTGATCGACGACCCGATTGTCGAAGGCGTCGAAACGTTCACGGTTGATCTGAGCAATCCCGCCGGCCCCACCGGTGTCAACGTTGCCGTTTCAACCACTGACGACAGTGTAACCACAACCATTATCGACACGATCGGTGCCGGTGGATCACCTGACATCGCGACTTGGTCGGTCACCGGACCTGCCGCCGGCGACGAAGGGACCAACGCGCAGTACACCGTTGAACTTGACGGAGCCCTTGGCGCTGGAGAATCCGTTTCGGTGGTATTAAGTCTGACCGATGTCGACACCACCAGCAGTGACTACGCGTCCATCATTGCCGCGGCCACCGCAGCGGCGGCTGCGAACCCAGACGTGACCTTCGACCCCATCACCGGCACGTTTACTTATACGGCGCCCTCTGATGGCGCGCTGATGGCCGATCTGGTGATTAATCTTGGACTGGCCACCGACGCGCTTGCCGAAGGACCGGAAGATTTTGACATCGCAATTAGTAGCGCAGCTTCCACAACGGGCGCGGCGGTTACCATCGACGGTTCGGCGGACATGGTCACGACGACGATCAACGATCTGACCGCTCCACTTGAGTGGGCGATCACCGGTCCGCTCAACGCCGACGAAGGCGCGACGGCTCAGTTCACGGTTACCCTTGGCGGTGCTTTGGGCGCGGGAGAAACGGCCAGCGTCGTCATTGGATTGGCTGATTTGACGACCAGCCCCAACGACTACGCGGACATCCACGCCGCGATCGCGCTGGCCATTAGCGGTAATCCAAACTTGGCCTACGATCCGGTTTCGGGAACGCTGACGTTCACATCGCCGGCCGACGGAGCCACGATGCCGCCGGTGCTGATTGATCTTGGCATTGTCAACGACGCATTTGTGGAAGGATCCGAGCATTTCACGATTGGCCTTTCCAGCGCTTCTTCGACGACGGGTGCGGCAACAACTATTTCGGCCACCGACAATTTGGTGACCACCGAGATCTTTGATACGCAAGACGCAGGGCTGGACCCAGATCAAGCGGTCTGGTCGATCACCGGTGACGCGCTGGTGGCCGAAGGGGCGACGGCGCAGTACACGATCGCGCTGACCGGGCAATTTGGTGCCGGCGAAGTCGCCACCGTTGAATTGGGTCAAGCCAACGTCGACACGGCCAATACTGACTATTTGAGTTTGGTCGCGGCGGCAAATAGCGCCGTGGCGGCCTACGCAGGACCGGGGACGGTTACCTTTGATGGAACGACGATCACCTTCACCGCGGCCAATGACGGTGATGTCATGTCCGATTTGGTGATCGACTTGGGCGCCGTCGATGATTTGCTGGTCGAAGGCGATGAAGACTACACCGTTTCGATTCTCAACCCCGGTTCAACCACCGGCGGCACGATCTTCAATGACAATACGTTAAGAATCGTCACCACAACGATCACCGATAACGATACGGCAACGTGGAGCATCTCCGGCGACGCGACCGTGGGTGAAGGCAACGATGCGAAATACAACGTGGCTCTTGCGGGGACTCTGCAATCAGGTGAAACGGCGACGATTGAACTGGCCATTGGAGACGTCGATACGACATCGGCCGACTACGCCAACTTTGTCGCGGCAGTCAACACCGGGATCGCAAACTACACTGGCCCCGGATCGTTTACCTTCGACGGAACCACGCTGACCTTCACCAGCGATGGCAACCCGATGGACGATTTGTGCATTGAACTGACGGCCATCGACGATGCGTTTGTTGAAGGACCGGAGGACTATACCGTTTCAATCGCCAACCCGGGCACGACCACTGGAAGCGCGGTGGTCACCGGCGGAACAACAACCGTCACGACAACGATCACTGATAACGACACCGCGACGTGGAGCATCTCCGGCGACGCGACTGTCGGCGAAGGCAACGATGCGAAATACAACGTGGCCCTCGCAGGGACTTTGCAATCCGGTGAAACGGCCTCGATTGAACTGGCCATTGGCGACGTCGACACAACATCGGCCGACTACGCCAACTTTGTCACGGCCGTCAACTCAGCCATCACCAATTACACCGGACCGGGATCCTTCACCTTCGACGGAACCACGCTGACGTTCACCAGCGACGGCAACCCGATGGAGGATCTGTGCATCGAACTAAGAGCCATCAATGATGCGTTTGTTGAAGGACCGGAGGACTATACCGTTTCGATCGCTAGCCCAGGATCGACCACCGGCAGCGCCATCGCCACCGGTGGATCAACGACCGTTACCACAACGATCATTGATAATGATACCGCCGTGTGGAGCATCACCGGCGACGCCACCGTCGCTGAAGGGGGTTCCGCCGAGTACACCGTTGCGCTGGCCGGGCAGTTTGGGGCGGGCGAAGTCGCGACCGTTGAACTGGGCCAAGCCAACGTCGACACCACCAGTACGGATTACGCCAGTTTAGTGGCGGCCACCAACGCGGCGGTAGCTGCCTACTCAGGACCGGGCACGGTTACTTTTGACGGCACGACGATCACCTTCACCGCGACCAACGATGGTGATGCCATGACGGATTTGGTCATCGACTTGGGCGCCGTCGACGATTTGTTGGTCGAAGGCGATGAAGACTACACCGTGTCAATCCTCAGCCCCGGTTCGACCACCGGCGGTTCGGTCTTGGTTGACAACACGTCCAGAATCATCACCACAACCATCACTGACAACGACGGCGCGACGTGGAGCATCACAGGCGATGCCACCGTTGCTGAAGGTGCGACGGCCCAGTACACGGTCGAACTGGATGGGCTTTTTGGGGCCGGTGAGGTTGCCACCGTTGAAATCGGACGCGCCAACGTTGACACCACCAACGCCGATTCAGCGGATTTGATCGCAGCGATAAACAGCACCGTTGCGGCCTACGCGGGGCCGGGCACGGTTACCTTTGACGGGACAACGATCACCTTCACCGCCACCAACGATGGCGACGTCATGGCAGATTTAGTCATCGACTTAGGCGCCGTTGATGACCTATTGGTCGAAGGAGATGAGGACTACACCGTGTCAATCTTCAACCCCGGTTCGACCACCGGCAGCCAAGTCCTCAACGACAACACCGCCCGGATCGTCACGACGACCATCACCGACAACGACGCCGCAGTGTGGCAGTTGACCGGCGACACGACGGTCAACGAAGGTGCCGATGCAAATTACGAACTAATTTTAACGGGGACGCTGCAGTCGGGTGAAAGTTCCACCGTTGATCTTTCGATTGCCGACATCACCACCACTCCAGCGGACTACGCTTCGTTCAATGCGGCCGTCGCGGCAGCGGTCGCTGCTTATAGTGGGCCGGGCACGGTCAACTGGGATGGCGTGGCGATCACGTTCACCAGTGATGGAACCGGCGCGATGACGGCTTTGTCAATCGACTTGACCGCCATCAATGACCCCGTCGTCGAAGGTGTCGAACAATACAATGTTTCGGTTGCCAATCCCGTTACCACAACCGGCATCGCAGTCACCATCGACGCGGCCAATGACTCCGTCGATACCGAAATCCAAGACACGATAGACGCTGCGGGGACGGCTCTGGACAAAGCGCTCTGGTCGATCACCGGAGCAACGTCGGTTGATGAAGCCAACACCACCGACTACACCGTCACCATCGACGCGCTGCTGCAATCAGGAGAAACGGCCTTGGTCGATCTCACGCTGGCCAATATTGATACGACCGCCGGTGATATCACCGCGCTCAACACCGCTGTCAATGCAGCGGTCGCCACTTACAATGCCAGCGGCCAACCGGGATCGGTCATTTGGAACGGTACGCAAATCGGCTTCACCAGTGATGGCACCGGACCGATGGGCGATTTGGTGATTCAGATCACCGCCACCTCCGACGGGTTCCTTGAAGCGGCCGAAGACTACTCGTTGACGCTGACCAATCCGACCAGCACCACCGGTGCTTGCCTTGGATTGAACACCAGCAGTTCCGTCACAACGACGATCAACCCCAGCGCGACAGCGGCGCTATGGTCGATCGGCGTGGACAATGGAAACGATGAAGGCGGCGCGGTCCAATACACCGTTGGATTGTCAGAAACCTTTGGTGCCGGCGAATCGGCCACCGTTGATATTGGGCTCAATGACGTTGACACTAATTCAACCGACTACGCTAACTTCGCAGGACAAGTCACCGCGGCGGTTGCGGCGTATAGCGGTCCGGGGACGCTGAACTTTGACGGCACAACGCTAACCTTCACCGCCTTTGATGATGGTGATGGGATGACGGAATTAGTCATCTTGTCGGGGCTGTTCAATGACGCGATCGTCGAAGGCGTTGAAACCTTCACTGTCGATTTGACCAATCCAACGGGCCCAACGGGCGTTGCCGTTTCGATCGCGCCAGGCCAAGACAGCGTGACGACCACGATCAACGACACGCAACACGTTGGCGGCGCACCGGACGTGGCGACTTGGTCCATCATTGGGCCAACCTCGGGCAACGAAGGTACTACCGCCACCTACCGCGTGGGGCTTAACGGCGCAATCGGATTGGGCGAATCCATTTCAGTCGACCTGAATCTGAATGACTTAACCACCAACAGTAGCGACTATGCTTCGATTGTGGCGGCCATTACTGCCGCCGCGGCAGCGGATCCGGACGTTACGTTCAACGCCACTACTGGAACGTTGACCTACACCGCACCGACCGATGGTGCGTCGCTGACACCGCTGACGATCGACCTCGGGCTGAGCACCGACGCGCTCTCCGAAGGCAACGAAGATTTTCAGTTGGCGCTGACCAACCCTGCCTCGTCTTCGGGCGCTGCCGTTGCTGTCAATCCAAGCCGATCTGATGTTGTGACGACGATCATCGACCAAACCGCTCCGACCCAGTGGAGCATCACCGGTCCGGCGCTGGAAGACGAAGGCGGCTCCGCGTCGTACGTGGTGGAGCTCAGCGGATCCTTCGGCGCTGGCGAAACGGCGACCGTTGTGATTGGGTTGACCGACATTACGACCAACGCGTCCGATTTGGGATCACTTAACGGCGCGATCAACGCGGCGATCGCTGGCAATCCGAACTTGAGCTACGACCCGGTCACTGGCGAATTGACTTTCACCGCTCCTGCCGACGGCGCGACGATGCCGGCGTTGACGGTCGTGCTGCCAGTGCTTAACGACGCCTTGGTCGAAGGAACCGAACAGTACACGATCGCGCTCAGCGGCCCCAGTTCCACCACCGGTGCGGCGGTCACTGTTTCTCCCACCGACAACAGTGTGACCACGACGATCAACGACACTCAAAACGTTGGCGGTGCGCCCGATTCGGCCCAGTGGTCCATCGCCGGCAGCACAACCGTCGACGAAGGCGTAAATGCGACTTACATTGTCGCCTTAGCAGGTGCCTTTGGCGCGGGTGAATCGGTTTCGGTTGATGTGGGTTTGACCAACGTTGCCACCAACTCTGGCGATTACGCATCGTTCGTAGCGGCGGTCAACGCTGCGGTGGCGGCTTACGCGGGTCCTGGCGATGTCGTGTTTGACGGCGCAACGCTGACATTCACGGCCGCGGCCGACGGTGATGTGATGGATGATTTGATCGTCGATCTGCTGGCCAATGATGATGCCTTGATCGAAGGGCCAGAAGACCTGACCGTCGCTTTATCAGGTGCCGCGACAACGACCGGCGCTGATGTCTCAATCAGCGCTGCCAACGACAGCGTCACCACAACGATCATCGACAACGATGCTGCCACGTGGAGCATCATCGGCGACGCAACGGTTGGCGAAGGTGCGAACGCACAGTACACCGTGGCGCTCGAGGGAGAATTCGGTGCGGGCGAAGTCGCCACGGTTGAAATTGGAAATGCGAATGTTGATACGGCCAGCACGGACTATTTGGATTTAGTCGCGGCCGTCAACAGCGCGGTGGCGGCTTATTCCGGCCCGGGCAGCGTTACCTTCGATGGCACGACGATCACCTTCACAGCCGCAAATGATGGCGATGTGATGTCGGATCTGATTATCAATTTGGGCGCCGTGGATGATGTGCTGGCCGAAGGCGATGAAGACTTCACCGTTTCGATTTTCAACCCAGGTTCAACGACCGGCGGCACGGTCTTCACCGACAACACGTCGCGCATCGTCACCACGACGATCATCGACAACGATGTTACCCAGTGGAACATCACCGGCGACAGCGCGGTCAACGAAGGGGACGACGCCAAGTACTTCGTCGGATTGGTCGGCACGCTGCAATCAGGCGAAACGGCAACCATTGAATTGGCGATCGGAGACACCGACACCAATTCAGCGGACTACGCGAACTTTGTTACCGCAGTCAACACAGCGGTCGCCAATTACGCGGGTCCGGGTGCACTTTCCTTCGATGGAACCACGCTGATATTTACCAGCGACGGTAACCCGATGGACAATTTGTGTATCGAGCTAACCGCGGTCGATGATGCCTTGGCCGAAGGGGATGAAGCCTTCACCATTTCGATTGCCAACCCGGGATCGACCACTGGCAGCGCAATCACCTCCACCGGTCCAACCACCGTCGCGACGACGATCATTGACGACGATGCGGTGTCATGGAGCATCACCGGAGATGCATCCGTCATCGAAGGGGACGATGCGAAATACTTCGTCGCGCTCTCGGGAACGTTGCAATCCGGCGAAACGGCCTCGATAGATTTGACGATCAGCGACACCAGCACAACCGCCGCCGATTATGCAAACTTTGTTTCGGCGGTGAACACGGCGATCGCCAACTACACCGGAACCGGTACGCTGGCCTTCGACGGGACGACGTTAACCTTCACCAGCGCGGGCGACCCGATGCAAGATCTCTGCATTGAACTGACGGCCGTTGACGATGTGATTACCGAGGGCAGCGAAGACTTCACCGTGGGCTTGAGCAACCCAGGATCAACCACCGGCAGCAGCGTCACCGGACAGGCCAACCCAGTGATGACCACGATCATCGACAACGACGCCGTGGCGTGGAGTCTCATGGGCGATGTAACGGTCGACGAAGGTGGTACGGCGCAGTATATGGTTGGGCTGAGCGGCATTCTGCAATCGGGTGAAAACTCGAGTGTTGTTTTGACGTTGGCGGACCTCGAAACCAATGCAGCCGACTACGACACCTTTGTCACCGCCGTCCAAACGGCAGTTGCCACCCGATCAGATTTGGCGTTTGATGCCGCCACCGGAACATTGACCGTGACGGGAACCGACGCGCCGATGGCCGACTTGATCATCAACCTCGACGCGATCGACGACACGTTGATCGAGGGTCCTGAGCGATATCAAGTGCTGTTGTCCAGTTCCGCCAGCACGACGGGATCGACGACCGGCATTGATCCTAATAAAAGCATTGTCACCACAACGATTCGCGACACGATCGGAGATGGCGGCGCATTGGCCACTGCCGTCTGGTCGATCGGCGTTGATCAAACCGTCCCCGAAGGTAACACCGCAGCACATACATTAGAATTAGCCGGCAATCTGCAGGCCGGGGAAATCGTCACCGTCGATGTGAAGCTGTCGGACGTGGATACTGTGTCGACCGATTATGCAAGTTTGGATTCGGCGATCACTTTGGCCGTGGCAACCTACACCGGACCGGGCAATGTTGCTTGGGATGGCACGACGCTGACCTTCACCAGCGATGGCACCGGACCGATGGATGGATTGCCGTTGAATTTGGCAACGATCAACGACAGCTTTGCCGAGGGCGCCGAAGATTTCTTGATCACGCTTTGCAATTCGAATTCTCTGACAGGCGCGGCCAACGCGATCGACGTGGCGGCGGATGATGTCGTGACCACGATCGACGATACCGTCGGGCCAGGTGCCGACGATGTGACGTGGACGATCATTGGCGACAACAGTGTCGATGAAGGTGGTACCGCCACATACACCGTTGCGATCACCAATGCTTTGGCGGCAGGTGACGATGCGACCGTTGAACTTTCGATTGGTGACATCGACACCAACGGCGCTGATTATGCTGGATTCGACGCAGCCGTTGTTGCCGCGGTGGCAAACTATAACTCGGGAAGCAATCCCGGCAGCGTCGGTTGGGACGGCACAACGTTGACCTTCAGCGCGGCGGTCGATGGCGATACGCTGACGGGATTGGTGATTGATCTGGGCGCGGTCGACGATGCATTTTTGGAAGGCCCCGAGATCTACGATGTGACGTTGGCCAATTCTGGCAGCAATACCGGCATCGCGGTATTCATTGACCCTGTTCTCAATACCGTTCTGACAACCATCAACGATACCGACGGTGATGGCGGACCGGCGGAACCGGGCGGCCAGTGGTCGATCACCGGACCGACGTCAGTTACCGAAGGCGATCCGATCACGTTCAGCATTGGTTTGACGGGCAATCTTCAAACGGGCGAACGGGCGACGGTTCAGTTTGGCGTCAGCGACATCGAAACCAATGGCGGCGACTACTCCAATGTGAGTGCTTCGGTCAGCGCAGCGGTGGTGGCCTATAACAACGATCCGGCCAACCCGGGCACGCTCAGCTGGGACGGAACCTTTTTGACCTTCGTCAGCGACGGCACCGGTGCAATGAATAATTTGGAGGTGACTTTTACTTCGTTTGATGATTTGTTGATCGAAGGCAATGAACGATTGAACTTGGCGATCTCCAATGCGTCCAGCACAACCGGTTTGAGCCCCACGATTTCGGCAACGGACAATCTTGTCACGACGACGATCATCGACAACGATGACGCTCAGTGGTCGGTTGCGGGGCCTGCGGTGACGGGCGAAGGTTCAACGGCCGACTACACGGTTTCGCTCGCTGGCGTTTTCCAATCCGGGGAAACTGTTTCGGTCAATATCGGTTTGACGGACATCAACACGACCAGCGGCGACTATGGAAGCTTGATCAACGCGATCAGCGCTGCTGCCGCATCCAACCCGGACGTTGTCTTTGATCCCGCCACGGGAACACTGACTTACACGGCACCTGCCGATGGTGCATCGATGGCAGATTTGATTATCCAATTGCCCATCACCTCCGACGGCATCAGCGAAGCCCCTGAAGACTACGTGATCGCGCTGAGTAATCCTTCCAGCAGCAGCGGACTTTCGCCGACCATTGATCCCGCCGCCGACGATGTGTTGACCACGATCAACGGATCACCGGTCACTAACCCCGATGACTACTTCACCAATATTGATACGCTGTTTGTTGGTAACGTCCTGACCAACGATTCGGATCCTGATGGAGACTTGTTGATGGTCACGGAGGTTGATGGGCAGCCTATTGGATCGCCGATCGTGACCGATTGCGGTACGGTGGTGATGAATCCAAATGGATCGTTCACCTTCACTCCGTTTGCCGGTTTTTCGGGCGCGGATACGTTTGAGTACACGGTGGTCGATGAGTATGGCAACGAGGAAACCGAAACGGTCACCATTACGATCAACGAAGCGGCCATCGGATCGGCCAAGGACGTTTCTGATGCGGTGCCTAATGGAGACAACTTTGATGTGACCTTCACCATCGTCGTGGGGAACCTTGGCAATGTGGCCTTGGATAACCTGACGGTGTACGACGACGTGACGGCCAAATTCGGTCCGGCTTTGGTGGCGACTTCGACACCGATCATTTTGAACACCGAAGGCATTGGAACTCCGCCGACAATCAATCCCGCTTGGACAGGCGACACTTCACAGAACATGATCACCGGCGGTGTGCTGCATCCGGGTGCTTCGTTCCAAATCACATTTACGATCACCATCGACCCCGACGCGGCCGGCCCGGCTCAATCGCTTGGCAATCAAGCCACCGTTTCGGGGCAAGGCATCAACCCCGATGGTTCGGTCATGACCGACAGCAGTGGCAATCCAGTGGTCGCGACTGACGACAGCGACAGCGGTACCGACCCGTCGGGAGAGATCGACGATGTCACCGACATCGTGATCGCGGACTTGGGCGTGGCCAAGGCCATCGCGGGAGAGCCTGATCTGCTGGCCAATGGAAATTATCTGGTTACCTTCACTGTCGTTGTTGAGAACACGGGAACGGCTGATCTGGCCAGTCTTAGTTTGCAAGAAGATCTTGCCACTCAGTTTGGCGGCGCGTTTGTGGGAGTCAGCGGATTGCAATTGGCCGATGCCCCATCGGATTCTGCAAGCAACATCGCCGTTAATGAGCCCTTTGATGGGGCGGCCACGACGGAGATGTTGGACACAGGCAGCAGCGTTTTGGCGGTCGGTGATTCCTTCACGCTTGAGTTCAGTGTTGAGCTCGACCCCACCAACGTGGCCGGCAGCGTTGGCAATCAGATTTCGGCAACTGCCGGAGCCATCGACAGCAGCGGCAATGCGTTGCTTGATTCTTCAGGCAACCCGATCGTCGCGAGCGACCTGAGCGACAGCGGCACCGATCCAGGTTCCACCAACGCCGGGTCACCCGATGACACCGGTTCGAGCAGCGACATCACCTCCTTCACTCCGCCGGCGGCTCCTTTGGGAGAGATTTCGGGAACGGTGTTCGTCGATGATAATAACAATGGAATTTTTGATCCGGGCGAAAATGGCATCGCCGGTGTCGAGATCAACTTGACCGGCACCGATGTTTATGGAAACGCCGTTGATCTTACGGTGTTGACCGACGCGGCAGGGAATTACTTGTTTGAGAATCTCGTTGCGGGCGTCTACAACGTGACCGAAACGCAACCTAATCAGTTCAGCGACGGCATCGACAGTTCCAACGCCGCGGCATCGGTTGGCGATGATCAGCTCGATGGTATCAATCTTGGCTTCGGCGAAAGTCTACAAAATAACAACTTTGGAGAACTGCGTTCTGGAACCTCTGGCAATCCGTCTCAGCTGCCCCTACTTCCACGTTTCAATGGTCAGTTACTAAGCAACCGCATCAACAACTTCCTCGGCGGACCGGGCCCGATCTACTCGGGCGTTCCAATCGCCAGCAACGCCAATCCTCTGTCGCTCAACAGCAGCCGAACGGTGACGGGTGGTTATGCGACTGAATTCGCCGCAGTCACACCAAACGAGGCGTGTGTTCCTTGTGAAGAGTCGATTGTGGCCGAAGAGATTTCCGGCTGCGAAACGGAAATTGTTGAAGAATGCGTGATCACCGAAGACGTTTGCCAGGAAACCGTTGAGTGCTCAGCCTGCGTCGAAGAAACGATCCCGTGTGAAGCGTGCGAAGCGTGTTCAAACTGCTGCGGGTGCGGAGATGTGTCGGCGCAGCGCGGCGGCGTGCTGCTGCGGATGCGCGACTGGCTGTTTAACAGGTAGAACGCTGACACTTTCGATAGCCGAAAGATAGATTTCATAGAGGTTCTGCAGCCGAGGCAAACATCTTGACGATTCGATGCGCCCAGCGGCGGTGATGAGCATCGGTTTGCTCATCTGAGCTCATCTCCAGATCGCAGACTGCCAAAGCCACATTTCTGGAAGCCACTATCAGCGTCGCCGCGTTCCAGTTCCCTTCAGGAACTTTTGTAAACTTCAGCAAATAAGCAGTCCCGCGTCTACGGGACGTCAAATGGCAGTAGTGAGCAAGATACAGCGGTTCATCGACGTCCGAGTTGGCCAATTGATAGCCGAGCCGATCGAAACCATCGTCGAGAATTTTTCGAAATTCTGCTTCATCAAGAATTTTGATCCCTACTCGCATCTCGCCAGCTTCTTCCTATTGAAATATGATGACCACATCGAACAGTGCAAGAAGATCTTTCGCACTGGTGACTCTCTAATTTAACTTTCTGTTAACGATTTGAAACCCGCGCTGCGAAGGCTATTTCAAAATGAAACCACTATTTTATCTTACGTTTTCCATCGCTTGTTGTGGGCTGATGATGAAGCAATCGGCGATTGCTCAATCACCCCAAGCGCCGGTGGCGTCTCAAACGATAGACCAGCAAGCAGCGCCGACCGTTGCCGCTCAAAAAGCCGATTTTTCGATCGACGATTTGTTGGCCAAGATGACGCTGGACGAGAAAATCGGCCAGCTGAACCTACTGACACCCGGCGGCGCGGTAACGGGAACGTCTGTCAGTAAAGATGTCGCAGCCAAAATCGCTGCAGGCAAAGTCGGAGGCGTGTTTGGTATTCGTGGAATTGACAGAGTCCGGCAACTGCAAAAAATTGCTTCCGAACAAAGCCGCCTGAAGATTCCGCTGCTGACGGGGATGGACGTGATTCATGGTCACGAAACGATCTTTCCTATTCCGCTGGCGCTGTCATGCACATGGGACATGGAGTTGATCGAAGCCACCGCCAAAGCGGCCGCCAAGGAAGCGACCGCCGATGGGTTGATGTGGACGTTTTCACCGATGGTCGACATCGCGCGGGATCCACGTTGGGGACGCATCGCTGAAGGTGCCGGCGAAGATCCGTTTCTGGGATCTGCGATCGCGGCGGCGATGGTGCGTGGCTACCAAGGGGATGATCTGACCGCGCCGACGACGATGTTGGCCTGCGTGAAACACTTTGCCAATTACGGTGCACCCGAGGGTGGGCGTGACTACGCGACGGTGGACATGAGCCAAGTCCGGATGCACAACGAATACTTGCCACCGTACAAAGCCGCCGTGGATGCGGGTGTTGGTTCGGTGATGACATCGTTCAACGTGGTGGACTATGTGCCCGCGTCGGGTAATAAGGCACTGTTTAAAGATCTTTTGCGAGACCGCTGGGGATTTGATGATTTGGTGGTCACCGATTACACATCGGTTAACGAAATGACCGCTCATGGTTTGGGCGATCTCAAACGCGTGGCCGCAATGTCGCTCAACGCGAGCGTCGACATGGACATGGTGGGCGAAGGTTTTCTAACAACGCTAAAGCAGTCGCTGGAGGACGGCGACGTGACCGAGGCTCAGATTGACGCGGCGTGCCGGCGCGTGTTGCAAGCCAAAGCGGATTTGGGTTTGTTCGATGATGCGTACCGGTACTTCGACACCGACCGCGGCAAGACGGATATCTTCTCTGATTCCAATCGGGAGTTCGCGCGGGACGTGGCCGCGCGTTCGTTTGTGCTGCTCAAGAATGAGAACGAAACATTACCGATGAAGAAAAAGGGAACGATCGCGGTGGTCGGTCCGTTGGCAGACAGCCGGCAAAACATGTTGGGATGTTGGAGTGTCAGTGGTGACTGGCAGAAATCAGTTTCGGTCCTAGCGGGACTCAAGCAAGCCGTCGGTGATGACGTGACGATCGTTCACGCCAAAGGATGTAATATTAGCGACGATGAACAACTTGCCAAACGCGTAAACGCATTTGGGAAAGAGATCGTCATCAGTGACCGCAGCGCTGACGAACTGATCCAAGAGGCTGTCGCGGCGGCGGAAAAATCAGACATCGTCGTGGCGGTCGTGGGCGAAGCGGCGAATATGTCTGGCGAAGCGTCCAGCATGGCCTCGATCGGATTGCAGCCCTCCCAACGCAAATTGCTGGACGCGCTCACCAAGACCGACAAACCGATCGTACTGGTTTTATTCAACGGTCGGCCGATGACCTTGCAGTGGGAATCGGAGAACATGGATGCGATTCTGGATGTCTGGTTTGGGGGCACCGAAGCCGGAAACGCGGTCGCCGATGTGCTGTTTGGGGACGTGAATCCGGCGGGCAAACTGACCACGTCCTTTCCAATCAGCGTGGGGCAGATCCCCGTCTATCATAGCATGCTCAACACGGGCCGGCCTTCTCCGGCGGAGCGTCCAAAATTCACTTCAAATTACTTGGATATTCCCAACGATCCGTTGTACGCTTTCGGACACGGACTAAGCTACACCTCGTTTAAGTATGGACAACCGAAGCTTTCCAAAACGGAACTTTCGGGAGACCAAACGGTTACCTTTTCGGTAGAAGTGACCAACGTTGGACAGCGGCCTGGAACCGAAATCGTGCAGATGTACATCCGCGACCTTGTCGGCAGTATCAGTCGTCCGACCAAGGAATTGAAGGGCTTTGAGAAAGCTGAACTCCAACCCCAAGAGACAAAACTTGTTACTTTCGAAATTGATCGGAGCCTGTTAAGCTTCTTCAATTCGGATCTGGAATTCGTTGCCGAGCCGGGCAAGTTCGAGGTTTTTGTGGGCGGTAATTCCGTCGACGTGCAGAAACTTGAATTCGAATTGAAATGAATTAACACAGGTCCGTTGGATCAAACACAGGTCCGTTGGTAATCGGACTTAACCGTATTGAAATAGGAATCAAGATGCCCACAGCAGTCATTACCGGAGGCGGTTCTGGAATCGGTCAAGCGATCGCGATGAAATTAGCCGCCGACGGATTTCACGCCGTCCTGCTAGAATTCAGCGATGAAAACGGCGAAGCGACCGTCGAGATGATCACCCAAGCCGGCGGCACGGCTCAGCACATCAAAACCGACGTCGGGTCGACCGAATCGGTCAAGGCCGCTTTTGAGCAGTTGGATCAAGTTGACGTGTTGGTTAACAATGCGGGCGTGGCTTCGATCGGGAACTTGGAAACCTGCACGCCGGAGGAACTGGACCGAATCTACAACATCAATGTAAAAGGCGTTTACCACTGCTTATATTTCGCGGTGCCTAAGATGGTCGAAGGTGGTGGTGGCGCGATTCTGAACCTGGCGTCGATCGCCAGCAAGATCGGGATCGCCGATCGGTTTGCTTATTCGATGTCCAAAGGTGCCGTGCTGACGATGACGTTGTCCGTGGCACGTGACTATATTGATAAAGGCATTCGCGCGAATTGTATCTGCCCGGCGCGTGTCCGCACGCCTTTTGTGGACGGTTATCTGGCCAACAATTTCAGCGACGAAGAACGCCCCGCCATGGAGGCGAAACTTTCAGCGGCTCAACCGATTGGCCGGATGGGCAAGCCCGAGGAAATCGCTGATTTAGCGGCGTTTTTGTGCTCCGACAAATCGAAATTCATCACCGGCAGCGCCTACGATATCGACGGTGGATTTACGCTGCTGAGATAGTGGGCTGATTCGTACTGGCCCAAAACGATTTATTACTTCTATCTAAAAACCTAACAAACAATATCCGATGAAACTTACCCGCTACTACGACGACAATAAAATCATCCCTGCCGTTTTCTCTGACGACACGACCATCGTGAACTGTTCTTCGTTTGGCGAAGACTGGAACGAAGCCTTCTTCGACAACGATGGCTTGGCGCGTTTGGCTAAGTTCCTAGAGGAAAAGCAATCTGATCTTCCTACTGTCAAGATGGATGACGTTCGGCTGGCACCGGCGATTGCGCGGCCGTCAAAGATTGTCTGTGTTGGTTTGAACTATGCCAAACACGCGGCTGAATCGGGTATGGCGGCTCCAGGCGAGCCCGTGTTATTTTTCAAAGCCACAAGTGCTTGGGCAGCGCCTTTTGATGACATGGTGATCCCGCGCGATTCGGACAAATCGGATTGGGAAGTTGAACTGGCTGTCGTGATCGGGAAAAAGGCCAAGTATGTTTCCAAAGAAAACGCAATGGACTACGTCGCAGGCTACGGTGTGCACAACGATTACTCAGAACGCGCTTGGCAGATCGAGAAGGAAGGCCAGTGGTGCAAAGGCAAATCAGCCGACACTTATGCTCCCTTTGGTCCCTTCATGGCCACGACTGACGAAATCGCTGATCCCAACAACTTGCACTTGTGGCTCAAACGCAACGGCGAAACGATTCAGGATTCCAACACGAACGATTTCATCTTCGACATTGCCACGGTGGTCAGCTATATCTCTGATTTCATGACGTTGTTGCCCGGTGATGTGATTTCAACGGGAACACCCGCCGGCGTTGGGTTTGGGATGTCGCCGCCGCAGTACCTAGTCGATGGCGATGTGATCGAATTAGGCATTGAAGGCTTGGGCGTGCAAAAACAAACGGCCGTTAAAGAGAAGTAGTCTTCTTGTATAGACTTGTCCACTTCCCCCCTCAGAACTTCAACTTTCAAACCGACCTACGATGTCAAAATCAGCGATCAAAATTACTTCCGCCAACGTTATCGACCTTCGGGTGCCCACGTCCGACAATATGCTGGGATCAGATCCGTTTCACAAGGAACCGGATTACTCGTCGGCGGTTCTGCATCTGGAAACCGATGGTGGTTTGCGAGGCGTTTCGGTGGTCTTTACTATCGGGGCGGGTACTGACTGGATCTGCCACGGCATCGAAGACCTTTGTCAGTTGATCATTGGTTCGACGCTGGAAGAGTTTTCGGAAGCGCCGTTCAAGCTGTACCGTCGATTGATTGACCATCACCAGTTGCGTTGGTTGCATGACGGTGTTTTCCGCATGGCTGCCGGCGCGGTGATCAACGCGATGTGGGATCTCTGGGCGAAGTCCGAAGGGAAACCGTTGTGGAAATTGCTGGTGGATCTGGAACCGGAGTTTGTCGCCGATTGCATTGACTGGCGGAACATTGGCGACGCCCTGACGCGCGACGAAGCGATCGAAATCCTCTCCGCTTGCCGCCCTAACCTCGAAAAACGCGAAAGCGAAATGACGCCCGTCGGGCCCAAGGCGTATTGCACCGCGGGCTGGTTGGGTTTGAGCGATGAACAGATTCTGGCGACGATCCGAAAACTGGAAGAGTCTGGGTTTGATTCGTTCAAACTGAAGGTGGGACGTGATTCTGATGACGACGTCCGCCGGATCAAGTTCATGCGGGATGCGATCGGCAATGAACTCAATCTGATGGTCGACGCGAATCAGTTCTGGGGTGTTGAAGAAGCCAAACGCCACGTTGAGAGATATTTGCCTTACAACCTTAAATGGGTGGAAGAGCCAATTGCGCGGGATGACGTGCTGGGTTACGTGGAACTGTCAGAAACCTTCCCGGACGCCAGTTTCAATTTTGCTTGCGGCGAACAAGGTGCTTCGCCGGTGATCTTCAAACAGCTATTGAAGAGCGGTGCGATTGGATATTGCCAGATCGACGCGGTGCGCGTCGCGGGCGTCAACGATGTGATGGCGATCATTTTGATGGCCGCCAAGTATAAAATTCCCGTTTGTCCACACGGTGGTGGCATCGCGCTTTGTAACATGATCCAGCACTACGGCATGTGGGATCAGATCGCCGTTTCAGGGCACTCGGACACTCAGATGATCGAGTACATTGATTTCCTTCAGGAATCGGTTGAACATCCGGTTGAAGTCAAAGATGGCTGCTACGTTGCTCCGACGGCACCGGGCTGGGGACTGGAGTTCGTTCCCGAGTTCCTCGAAAAGCATCAGTTCCCCGACGGAGAAGTTTGGCGCGATCGCGATCCCAAGAAAAAGGGCGCGGCGTACGAAGTGCTGTAACGGCCGTTTGTGAATCCGGCACTCGCAGTTACTTTTTAGAATCGACGCGCTGGATTTCGATCTTGCGTCTAAGTTGCAATTGGTCGTTTTCCAAGTCATTCAGCTTGACGACGCGCAAGACGGATTGAGGCCAGCCTGAGGTCAAGTCCATCTTGCCTTTGATGGAGGACTCTGAAAGCACGGTAATCTTCGGAAAGCTAGTTCGTGGCTTGTGATCGGGGACCAGTTCCTGAATCGCCGCGTCCATTGCTTGCACAAATTTTTCTCCCGCTTCCTGGCCCTCAATAACGCGCTGGAACTGAACCACTGCAAAATTTGATTCGGTGTCCATCTCTAAGACTCGATAAGTTTCAGTTGCGGGTAAGCCAGTAGCATTTCCCATATCGACTTCTGTATGGCTGATTTCTGGTTTGCCAACTTCATGGTCGGTGTTCACGAATTCTAGAATCAACAGTAGGGGCGTCTGCACCTTTTGCAGCGTGGCTTCAGTGTCGCCGTGAGTTTTCATGATCATTGCAATGAGCCGATCGAATTCCGCCGGATCTTTTCCCATCTTCACTAGTGCTGGCTTCATCTTGTTTAGAATTTCAAAAACCAAATCGCGATTTTGTGCGATGGCTGCTTCGACTTCTTTGATGTTCTGAAACTCGGAAAAAACTCCGCGACGAGCCAAGACAACTTCAAAGACTAACGAATCCCAGAGTTCCTTGACCTGTTTGGCAACCGGATCCGATTCGACCTGCTGAAGCGTCGCATCGTCAACTTGGGCAACCAGCTTCATCGTGGCCACGATTTTTTCGTCGTTGACCGAGAGAATTTCCAGTGAAAGTCGATCGGTCTTAACGGAAGTTTCTTCGCCGTTTTTGTACTGCGTTTCAGTGACATCGTAGGTGTGCACCTCACCGGCGTTACAAACGAAAGGAATGTGGACAGCAGTTGCTTCTTGGTTTCCTTTCTCCTGAGAGAAGGCCAGTGATTGGAGCAACAGAAGTAGCAGAATCGGAAGAGTACGCATGGCAGGTCCTAAGTGAAGGAGAAAAACAAGTCTTTATCGTATCCGCCCCGTAGAAAACGTCAAAGGAACAGAAAACATCCTACTCGCGCAAACGTCCTCTCAGGCGTTGAGATTCGTGTAAGATGAAAAGAGATCCGTGATTTTGTGAACGCCCGGATTTCTGACGCGAGACTCATTGCATCGCAAGCTAACTATTCGCATCGTTGCTCCAATTGACAGGTTCTGATGAAACACAACCACCAACACAAAGCCAACCCCACGCACTTGATCATCCCTCGCCGCAGGTTCCTCACCATGTCCATGGCAGGTTTGGGGGCGGCATGCTGGGGAAGTCAGTGCCGGGCGCTGGACAAACCGGGCGAATTTGCGGAAGCGCTTTTCAAGACGCCGGAAATGGCGGAGGGCCCATTCTATCCGGACAAGCTTCCGCTGGACACTGACAATGACTTGCTGATCCTCAACGATTCGATCACACCTGCCGTTGGCCAAGTCACTCATCTCAGCGGTCGCGTGCTGACCACCGCAGGTAGTCCGGTGAGAAATGCGTTTGTTGAAATCTGGCAAGTCGATAGTAAGGGAGTCTACCTTCACACACGCTCGGTTGGCGCTGAGCAGCGCGACACGAACTTCCAAGGTTACGGACGCTTCCTGACCAATCGCAAGGGCGAGTATTATTTTCGGACGATCAAACCGGTTTCTTATCCGGGTCGAACGCCGCATATTCACTTTGCGGTTTCGATGAACGGACACCGCGTGCTGACCACCCAAATGCTCACCCGTGGAAACAAAGCTAACGATCGGGACGGACTGTTCAAGCGTTTCAAGGACGAACAAAGCCGCGCTGCGATCACAGGCGTTTATCAACCTTTACTGGATTCAAAGATCAATGAACTGATGGTCAACCACGATCTGGTATTGGGCATCACTCCCGACGAAAATTCTCCCGCCGCGGTCACCGGTGGTGTCGCCAAACCCACTCGCCGGTAAGTGGCATAGGCTTCTAGCCTGTGAGGCTCACCTAACCTGTATCTCTTAGTCTTCTCTGAAGACTTAAATCACAGGCTGGAAGCCTATGCCACACCAAATCAACAGGCTGGTCAGCGAGTGAATACTCGTAGCCTTTCCGATTCACTCGCTCGCGCTTCGGGCTTGTATTTTGGTGCCGTTCCATGAGCAACGGATATCAGAGGGCCGCAGTCGTTAGAGACTTTCGCGGCAAAGACGAAGCCAGCAGCAACCCTGTGACGGCAAGCACCGCGAGAATTGTGAAAGCAGTATCGTAAGACTGAAAACGATCAAACAGCATGCCGGCAATCACGGGGCCCGCAGTTCCGCTTAGCGTGCCGAAGAAAAGCACGGTGCCAAAAATTGCTCCGTGTGATTTCATTCCAAAATACTCGGCCACCGAAGGTGACACCGCGGTAAATAGTCCGCCATGAGCGGCACCATAGATCAGTGCAGCGGGAAACAACCATAGCGGTGCGCTGTTAAAACGAAGCATCAATAACGAAACCAGCAACGCCCAAAGGCACGTGCAAAGGATCCGCCGCGCACCAAAACGATCGACCAAGTGCCCCACCACCAAACGCCCGATGATGCTCGCCGCTCCCAGCGTTGAAAGAATCAATGCGGCCAGCTGCCGAGTCATGCCAAGGTCGGTGGCATGGGCGACGATGTGCAGAGGGATGGTCATCAAGGAGGGAATAAAACAGAACTGAATCGCGCAGAAGGTCCACAGCATCCGATCCTTACGCGCGTGTTTAAAACTCATCCCCGCAATTGATGTGTCATTTTCTTTTGACAGGTCTAACTTCTTTGACGCCGGCTCGGATTGGCCTCGCATTAACTGAGCCAAAACGATCAATAGAACGCCAGCCATGATCCCGAGCACGGCAAACGCGTTTCGCCACCCTCCGTTGGCCAACAACCAAGTCACAACCAGCGGAACCAAAATTTGTCCGCAGCCGCTTCCTGCCTTGACGATTCCCGTCACCAATCCGCGGCGCTGCGGAAACCAACTGGCAACGGTCGATAGGGTGACAACATCATGCGTCGCAAACCCCAGTCCCACCAGAAGACCGTAGCACACCAGCAATTGCCACGGAGCCGTCATCGACGACATTAGAAAATAGCCAATGCCGGTCGTTAAACCGGTCGCCGTCAGCACCCAGCGCGGACCGAACCGGTCGCTCAGTTGTCCCGCTACCATCGCAAAGAATCCCATCACGAGAATCGACAAAGACGAAGCGCTGGAGAGAAGTGTTCGGGACCAGCCGAGTTCATCCTCCAAGACTTTGAAGAAAACTCCATAGCCAAACATCATTCCAATAACGACGACCTGAATCAGAAAGGCAGCCGTCAAAACGCGGCTGCGAGGGGATTGGGTTGTTGACATTAGGAATATCGAAGACCGCCTCAGCTTGAGGCTCTCGAAGGACTAGGTCGTAAAAGATAGGGGCAGAATAGATCGTAAAAGTTCAACCGCCGATCGGTTCCGGCGATTAACCAACAATCATTTGAAGCAATGCGGCGTTGACTTTAACCGCGATCCTATTCCAACACCACCTTAAATACTGTCGTGATGACGTTGGCATCGGTGGCGGTGGGAGCCACGACTTTAAGAACGTCATCTTCATAAGACCAGTCGCAGTCTTCGTCGATACCAAGCACCTCAACATCCATAATCGCGAAACCAGATTCTGAACCATTAGCCAGATGTTTGACCATAATCTGGTCTCCAGCGTTGGGTTGTCCCAGCAAAAACACATAGATCGTTTTACCATCGGCCGAACGAGTGAAACGAATGTCCTTAGCCGAATACTTGATCGTTGCCGACTGACCGCCAAAGTGCCCTTCCTTGATCGCTGCTTCACCGTAGCCAAAAATTGCATGCGGTCGCGTTCCGTACACCGCTTCCCCGTAGACCTTCATCCAATCGCCCAAGCCTTTTAGGCGCTCGCGCTGCTCTTGGATGATGACACCATCCGCTTTGGGCGAAACGTTAAGCAGCACGACGCCTCGTTTACTCCAGACATCAACCATGTTGCGGACCAACAAATCCACGGGTTTGTACTTTTGATCCTGAACGTAGCACCAACCACCTTTACTGAGCGTAACATCTGTCATCCAAAGACGCTCGGGCATTTCTTTCATCCCACCCTGTTCAATATCCAGCACGCGCAATTCATCCGGCAGGTCTTGTTGTTTGCAGATCAAAGCCACTTCCTGCTGCCGCGATTGGGCAGCATTGAAATGATGAGCCGCCATCCGCTGGCGATAGTCTTCAGGAATAACGTCCAACCAAGAATCAAACCAAATCATGTCTGGTTCGTATTTGTCAACGACTTCCTGAACGAGGTTGAGCCAATATTCATTGAATTCCTCCTCCGGCATATTCCCGTACAGTTTTCGAAGCTTGGGATCTTCTGAAGATGTGAAGAGGTCCTTGTCGTACCGATAATAACTTAGCGGTCGCTCCCCTTCGGGTTGGCCTTCACGTTGCCTTTGGCCGGTGAACGAATGATGGAAAGTTGTAATGGTTTTCATGCCGCGCTTCTTCAGGGAAGCCAACAATTCGCCGGTAACGTCGCGCTTGGGCCCCTCAAGCATAGCGTTGTTGGGGTTTACCTGACTGTCCCACATCGAAAACCCATCATGATGTTGAGCGACCGGGCCAGCGAATCGAGCACCGGCAGATTGGAACAGATCCGCCCATTCTTCGGGATCAAAATGTTCAGCAGTGAACATGGGAATGAAGTGGTGATACCCGAACTCTTCAATCGGCCCATAGTTTTCTTCATGATGCTCGCGCGAACCGGCGCCCCATTTTTTTGGATTCTCAATATGAATCCAACGGGGATACCACTCTGTCTTGAACGCCGGAACACTGTAAGGCCCCCAGTGAAAATAGATCCCCAGTTTGGCATCGCTTAACCACTGAGGTGCACTGCCGTGTTTGGCCAATGAATCCCAATTGGGTTGATAGACCTCGGGGTATTGTCCCGGCTTGAAATCAGAACGGACAGATGGTTCAGACGGTTTCGTTTCTGTTTGAGCATTCGTTTTCTCGGCCGCCGTGATGAACAGGCAAACACAAGCCAACAACATCGCAAATGCGGTACTATTGATTCTCATAGATTCTCGTTGGTTCTGCAATAAAGTTTGAGGTGGGGAAGATAGGTGGATCAAAACAGCATTCTCTACGAAACTACATTTCGATTTCATATCCTTTTCGGTACGGACGCGCCATCATACTTTGAGCCAACTCATCACCGACGATTGTTTCGGTGGACTGATCCCAATGGATGGTTCGATCCAAACGGCAACTGATGCCGGCCAAGTGGCAGACGTTGAGCATTTTCATGTGAGAGTGAACATCAGAAATCGGGAGCGTCCGGTTCTCAATCGCGTGAATAAAATTTAGCCAATGAGCGTCTCGATTGTTGCTCACGACCGGCATGTTTCGATAGATCTTTGCGATGGCATCTTCAGGCAGAGGGTTTGCCGCCAATTCCTCAATCGCTTTGCCAACCAGTTTGCCTCGGTTGACAAAAATGCGGCCGCCTGTGCCCTCAAACAGAATCCCGTTGTCCACGTCGTGCCGGATGTTCATCTGCACATCCTTGTCAGCAAACTTAACCGTCAGATCGAATTCACGCGCCGTGTTGTAGCGATTGCCCTGCTGCGGCATTCCATCTTTGAAATCGACTTCGTGTTTGGATGTTCCCCCGACAGAAACAGGATCGCTGTTCTGCCCCGCGGCCTCGATTCCCAGCATTGCGATATCAATGTGATGAGCCCCCCAATCGGTCAGCTTGCCGCCGGAGTGCTCGTACCACCAGCGAAAATGAGTATGGCCATTGGTGTAACTTCGTTTCTTTCCGTCATTCCCCTTCTCAGGATTTTCCAAATATCGGAACGGCATCTCGGGCGTCGGACCCAGCCAACGGTCCCAGTCCAAACCCTCAGGCACATCCGCCAGAGGAATTTCAGGACTCCAGCCCCCCGCATCAATACCGATGGTGATCTTTTTTAGTTTGCCGATTCGATTGTCCGCGATCACGGCCAAGGCTTTGTTGAACAAGTCGAAACTGCTGCGCTGTTGCGTGCCGACTTGGACGACGCGTCCGGTTTGCTTTTGGACCTCTCGGATTAGTTTACCTTCGTCGATCGTCAGCGTTAGCGGTTTCTCACAATAGGCATCTTTACCAGAGAGCATCGCCTCGATGAGAATTTTGGTGTGCCAATGGTCGGGCGTCGATATTTGCACCACGTCGATATCATCACGAGCCAGCACTTCACGGTAGTCGCTATAAAGATCAGCCTTACCATCACACAGCAACCCGTTACCGGCTTCAAGATGACGCGCGTCGACATCGCAGAGCGCAACCAGATCCGCGTACTGTTTGCCAACCGGACCGGTCCGAGTTCCGTTACCGCCCACCCCGATCAGCGCGAATCGCAGGCCTGTTTTTTTTTCGTTTGCAAAACTGCGTGGCGCGGTGAACGTGTAGGGAATCGCTGCAGCTGATGTTAGCGCGGCAGCTTGGGTTAGGAACCGCCGCCGTGAACTTAGCCGGGAGTTCGTTTTTGTTCGTGATGTCACTACGTTGCCCTTCTATATAGGAATTTATGGGGACGAATCTTGCTGATCAATGGTTTAGGCTACTTATTCGACCGACGAAAACAAACCAGAACATGTCGCAGGTAAGATTTGTCATTGGCCTTTCAACCGCCGTTGAATGCATTGGGTTCGGTCAAAATCATACCATTGGTCGGATCGTTGCCAGATTTTTGATAGAATCCGGATCATGAATACAGACTCAATCGCTCAACTTGAAGATCTTGTTCCCGGCTACCCGGTGCTGACGATCAAACATCCAAAATGTAATGGGCAAATAGCGTTACACGGGGCGCATGTCATGTCGTGGTGCCCGGAGGGTGCTGAAGAAGTCCTTTACCTCAGCCCCGATGCAGTCTATCGGCAAGGTAAAGCAATCCGCGGAGGGATTCCTCTTTGTTGGCCTTGGTTTAATGCTCACCCGACGGACTCCGATCTCCCATCGCACGGTCTGGTGCGAAACCAATTTTGGGAGCTGGAATCAACCGATGTCACCGACGATGGAGTCGTAGCAAAACTTCGGCGCGACAATGGACAGTGGTCGGCGCTGGCGATCATTACCATAGGAAGCTCCTTAGATGTGACGCTCCAATCCACTAACCGCGCTGGCGATCCCTTATTGGTTTCCGGTGCACTGCATAGTTACTTCTCTGTAGGAGACGTCCGGGAGGTCGCGATCAAAGGCTTGGAAGGCACGGACTACTTGGACACCGTCGGCGATCATACAGTTCGTTATCAAGACGGAGTGATTCGTATCGATCAGGAGGTGGACCGTTACTACGACAGCAGCGGATCGGTGCGACTGGAAGACCCGTTGAAAAAGCGCACGATTCTGATCGAGAAGAAAGCCAGCCCCTCAACAGTCGTCTGGAACCCGTGGATCGAAAAGGCGGAGGCGCTGAGCGACCTACCCAACGAGCATTATCTGAACTTCGTCTGCATCGAGGCCGCGATCACCAACGACCGCGCGGTGTCTGTGGGCAAAGGCGAAACCCACAGTTTCTCAACGCGGATTTCAGTCGAGTAAATTTCCCAACGCGGGTGAAAAATACCTGAGCTTGGATGAGAGCATTATTCTGGTCCCTGCGTTGACGGGCTTTCGCAAACACACAGCGGTCAAGGCGAACCGGGCTCTTTGCCAAATGCAGCTTTTTGGTAGCATGCGGTTTTGAACTACCAATTGCATCAACAGAGTTATGACAATGACGAAATCCTCGCAACTGCTTTCCGGATTTGAGATGGGCGACCTGCGCCTCAACAACCGCGTTGTTTTGGCGCCGCTGACTCGAGCACGTTCGGGAAGTGACCGAATCCCCAACGAAATCATGGCGGAATATTATCGTCAGCGCGCATCGGCGGGTTTGATCATCACCGAAGCCACGACCATTTCTCCGCAAGCCAACGGTTGGGTGGAATCACCAGGAGTTTACACCGACGCGATGGTCGCCGGATGGCAGAAATGCACTCAGGCGATCCACCAAGCTGATGGCTTGGCGTTCATGCAACTGTGGCATACCGGCCGCGCCTCGCACAGCAGTTTCCACGACGGCGAGTTACCGGTGGCTCCTTCGGCGGTCTCCATCAACGGCGATCACGTCCATACTCCCTCCGGCAAGCAGCCGTATGAGACTCCCCGTGCGCTGGAAACCAACGAGATTGCGGGAGTGATCGCCGACTATTCTAGAGCAGCTGAAAACGCGAAAGTGGCAGGTTTTGACGGCATCGAAATTCATTCAGCCAACGGCTACTTGCTTGACACGTTCTTGCAGTCGAAAACAAATCAGCGTGAAGACCAATACGGTGGCAGTATTGAGAATCGTTTCCGCCTGTTGCGCGAGGTGCTCGAGGCGGTCACCGAGGTGTGGCCGGCGAACCGAGTCGCGGTTCGTCTTTCGCCCAACGGAGTCTTCAACGACATGGGATCCCCCGACTACCGCGAGCAGTTCACGTACGCGGCGACGGAGTTAAACCAATTTGGGCTCGCCTATCTGCACGTCATGGACGGGCTCGGTTTCGGATTTCATGAACTGGGTGAAGCAATGACGTTAGCTGATTTCCGAAACGTCTTCGATGGACCGCTGATGGGCAATTGCGGCTACACGCAAGAAACGGCCGAATCCGCGATCGCAACCGGCGACGCCGATCTGATCTCTTTTGGCCGCCCCTTCATCAGCAACGCGGACTTGGTCTACCGGTTCGAGAACGAGATCGAACTGAATCCCGAAGCCGACATGTCCCACTGGTACAGTCCCACCGGCGCCAAAGGCTACACCGACTTCCCGATCGCTAGGTAGTAATAGATTAAAGTGCGGATGAGAGGATTCGAACCGCCACGGGGTTGCCTCCACTGGCACCTGAAAATTGATTTGGAACCAGCACTTAAACTCGTTTTTATCGTTCCAAACGTAGTGCATCATCGGCAGTTTCAATTGCAGACCCACGCACTTAAACGCAACAAAAACGAGCATTTTTGAAATAGCCAAAGTGCAAATTCAGTATGCGATATTTTCTGGAACGGAGAAGCAAGATGAACCAGCACCAGCTTGAGAAGTTAAACGAAAATCACGCCGAATTATTTGACAAAAAGTTCGAACACTTCGCTTGTCCTATATTGGGGAAAGACGAAAAAGCTGAGTTGTGTGACGGACATGTCGTTTCTAAATCTCTGGGAGGATCAAATTTAACTATCATTCAGCGGCAGGATGTCGACCGTTTTTTCGGGAAGATCGAAAGAAGTTCGCGTTTGAACAGAAGAAGCGCGGATTATCGGATGTTGAGAATTTGAAAAATCACAACTCGTGGGTTCAGATCGAAAGTTCGGAATTTACTCACTACAAGGCTCCTGAAAACATTGACCCTGAAAGGCACACGCCATTTGTTTTCGAGGAAGCACCTGACGCGAAATTTGTGTTGCAATTACCTAAGTCAGAAGCGGAAGAAGCGATCGCTTCCGGAAAGCAATTCACTATAAACACTCAGTTCGGGAATAGTGGTAGCATTGCTGGTGTACTACTGCACTCAGCTCACCTAACGATGTTTCGCCTACTCAAATACAGCTATGCTTACTCTGCTGCTGGCATGGAAAATGCAAGAATTCTGCGAGACTTTTATGAAAGCTGTTCGTCATTGAGTGAGCGTAAGATTCAGCAAAAGGCCGATGAGTATTTCCTGCCCTACAACAACTACATACAACACATATCGTCAATGGACGATTTTGCAGGGACTGTAAGCGATGGAAAGTTTCTTGTGTGGATTGGCAGTTCTGGGAATGATGTTGCCTATGGTGTACTTGTTAAACCCAAGAACAGCCTTTTTTTAGTTTGGATCATGAGCGATGCATCGAGTGGTTCCGGTTCTGCCGCCATCTACGCAAATATTGCGAACGGATTGCCTGACGAAATGACTCTGGATACATGCCGAGTTGATCCCATTGAATTCGGTCAAAACAAAGTTTACCGATACTACAAGCCGTTTCGTATTTCGCGTACGGAGGGAAGCGGAGTTGGAATTAAGTTTTAGCTACGACCGACCAAAGAAGAAGGGACTGGTCCAATGGTATCCGGCAAAGCGAAAAAGGCTTTCGTACCGCATCAAGAATTGACTTTGGGATTGGCAGTTCGAATGAGCTTTCAAATTTACAAGTCAATTCAAGATGCAACCTCAAATTTCAGGTTAGACGCTGCACTAGGAGCCTAAGAGATATGTGTTTGGTTTTATTGGCTCTGGCGTGGAATTCGTTCATTCTGCCTCACCCTCGTTATCATTGAAGATCTGAATAAACTCTCGGTAATTAAATTTCCGATTTCGCGTTTGCCCAGTAATCTCATGTAGGATTTCCAAGTCATTGAATCGAGTCACCAAGTCATTTGCTGCGGGGTATGCCGTGCCAATTAATTCTTGAACATCGGTAACCGAGACAATTGGATTCTTGTATAGGTGTTCCAATAGTTTGTGGCCGTTGGCAGCGGTTCTCGGAAGCGCGTTGGTGATGGCATCACGATGGTTTTCTCGAAGCGCCAAAATTTTCCTTGCCGTCTCTGTCGCCTGTTTGCTAACTTCGATCACACCCTTTAAAAAAAGACCAGCCAATCCTCCCACGTGCCGTTGTCTCGAATTGCCTGTAGTCGATCGTAGTACTCACTACGATGTCTTTTGAAGTAGTAGGATAGATAGAGCACAGGTTTGAGCAAAACCTCCCGCTGACAAAGCAAAAACGTAATCAGCAACCGCCCGATCCTGCCATTGCCATCTAGGAACGGGTGAATTGTTTCGAACTGCGCATGAGCAAGACCAATCTTGACCAGTAAAGGCAAGTCGCTGTCGGAATGGATGAAGTGCTCCAGATCTGATAGACAACGAGCGACTTCTGTCGGCGGTGGTGGAACGAAAACCGCATCGTTCACTACACAACCGCTCGGTCCGATCCAGTTTTGGCTTGTTCGAACTTTGCCAGGTGTCAGATGAGAACCGCGTACTCCAGCCAATAGTTTTTCATGAATCTCCTTAAACATACGAACACTGATGGGAAGCCGGTCCAAACTTTCCAAGCCGTGGTTCATTGCATTGACATAGTTAACTACCTCGCCAACATCTTGCGGTCTGTCTGGAGATAGCACTTTCGCTTCGGCTGCGAGAACGTCTTGGAGGGAACTCTGCGTTCCTTCGATTTGGCTGGAAAGCACAGCCTCCTTCCGAACGTACATAAAAGACAAACAAGTCTGGGTTGGGAAGGGTTTGAATGGAACCATCCAGCCTGCCCAGTGCTCGATCCGCTTGGGATAGCAAGACTTGAATTTCGGCTGAGATCTCGACGGCCGGATTCGGCGGAAGCGGTTCCGGTACGAAGGCACTGTAACCAGTTGGCTGGCGCAGATAACGCCCTGCCCGATGTGATTTCTTCATGTTTTTGGGTTCAGACACTATATGTGCAACCGGTTAATACAGGTTTGCTTAAGCCGCCATATTAACGGCAGCCATTAGTATAGGCTAATGAAACCGGCTATAGAACATCTAGCCATTAACATAAAGCCCGTACCGTCCGACCTTTCCGCACCAATTCGAACAGTCGCTAGCAATCTGGATTGCGGATTGGAGAGGTTTTTTTAACATGAAATTGTTTAAGTTCATCGAAATGTGCCATCTTTGAATTGGAAATCAGCGAAACGCTTCACAGAAGAGATCCGAGAGCCTTAGATGTATGTGTTGTAGTGTGCGACAGGTTAACGAAACGTGTTGCACTTTTTCTATTTCTGTAACATGTCGATTGGATGACCCGGCGAGCACGATAATTCTAAGCCGTACAAAACGGCCATTTTTGGCAGTCGATGTACTCTCAGATTCCAAGCCCAAATAAAAAAGGCCGAGCGAACAGAAGTTCCTCGGCTTAATCATTAAGTGCGGATGAGAGGATTCGAACCTCCACGGGGTTGCCCCCACTGGCACCTGAAGCCAGCGCGTCTGCCAATTCCGCCACATCCGCATGATGTGCTGGTCGCCCATTAAAAGGCTCCCAAACGGCGGTTAGTTTTATACCATCACGGCTCGTTTACTCAAGACGCAAACTCCCGCTGGATTGGCGTTGCCGACAAGTTTTTCATCGGCTTGAGCCGCCGCAATCAATAACGCGGAACCGATGGGTC
>CAKZVF010000246.1 GCA_937921995.1 uncultured Pirellulaceae bacterium | reverse complement strand
GCGGTCAGTTGGATGGCCGGCGCTATCTTCAACCGGAAACCGTCAAGCTAATGACGACCAATCAGACGCCGGTCGAGGCCGGTTGGGTACAGTTCGGCGACGTCCGTGAGGGCGTTGGTTTCGGATTTGGGTTCAACGTGCGAGATAAAATGAGCGCCTGGGATCCCGACGGCCGCGTTGGCGAATACGGCTGGGGCGGCGCTGCGAGCACTCATTACTGGGTCTCGCCCAAGGACGATCTAATCGTGATCACCCTGGAACAAATCCGACCTTACCGCTGGCTGACCGAATTCGGTTTGAAGAAAGTGATCTACGAAGCGATTGAACAATAAGCAGAGAATTCGCGTTGGCGAATTTAGATCTTCCGCATTCTTGCCTTCGTACCGGGCAAGTTTTCCAAACCCCATTTCTTGATCGAAGCCAAAAGCGGCGAAAGTGATTCGCCTTTCTTGGTTAATCGATAGGCATCTTTGCCCGACGCGGAGGGCGATGGGAAACGCTCGGCTAATCCATTTTCGACAAGGCGCTCAAGACGATTGGACAAAATGTTGGTCGATATCTTTTCCGGGGACGCCAGAAATTCCTTGAAATGACTTCTTCCCAACACCAAATCTCGTATCACCAACATCGTCCAGCGATCACCAATGACATCCAAGGTGCATGCGATCGGGCAACTGGATCTTTCGTTCTTCATTCTCATCAACCCAACACAAAACCTCAAACTTCCCAATATTTCTATTGACTGTAGCCTCAACACTTGCAAAATGCAATCACCAAACTTGTCAAACGCAAGTGATGCTTATCGACAGACTTTGAATTCGCTTGGAAACCAGAGGTGACGCGATTATTGAAATCCCGGATATTCCGCCGATAAAGTTGCCACCGTTCGCTTCGACGATTGTTTTCGGCGTCATCGTTTTTTACGTCGTCGCGTGTTTGCTGGGCGGCGTTTTCTCTGCCGCCAAGAAGCACGGAGAATCGCCTCGTAAATCCCTGCACTTTTTTGCCGTAACGGTTTGGTTGATCATTGGTGCCGTGCTGCCGCTTTCGGGTTTGTTTCATTGGAAGGTGTTGCCGCCGCCAGGTCTGATCTTTCCATTTTGCTGTTTTCTAGTCGGGATAGGATTTGCGCTTTCACGTAGCGGCAAGCTGTTAGCCTCATTGCCGCTAAGTCTCCTCATTGGTTTTCAAGTGTTTCGATTTCCTTTGGAGTTGGTGCTGCACTATTGGTATGAGGTAGGGACGATCCCGATCCAAATGACTTACGAAGGTCTCAACTTCGACATTATCACCGGCGTCCTTGCCTTGATCGTTGCCGCGTGGGCCAAGTTTGGAACTCCGCCCAAAGCTTTATTCTGGGTCTTCAATATCGTTGGACTCGCCTTACTCATCACCGTGGTCTCGATCGCGATCACGTCGGTCCCAACTCCCTTTCGGCAGTTCGAAAACGATTCGCCTTTGCTGCTGCCATTCTATTTCCCCTACAGCTACATCGTCTCCGTGGCGGTAACCGGTGCGCTGATAGGGCATGTTGTGCTGTTTCGAAAACTACTCTCAAACGAAAATGCCCATAGATCAAATTAAGAAGGAACCGGTCACTGAGGTTCTCGACCGAGACGGACAAACAGCTTGTGAAGATATGAGTGGTTGCGCGTAAATTAGAGCGCGCGAGCGTGAATGGATATTCGTGCCGCTTTGACGCCGCGCTGAAGCGTATTGTTGATCTGGGCACCTATTGGTTGTCGCAATCGGGAAACCAATATGGCGGACTGACCATATCCGGATCTAAAACCTCGAAAAAACATGGTAAACCCGACGTTCCACAGCCCCAAAACATGTCGCAACTGGACATCGCATGACAGTTGGGGAACCCAGCTGCTGTGGTATATTGTGGCCTCTTCACCACCATTGATCGTCCACACGGGCGCGTTCCGTGTCGATCACGACATTGTAACTTGGATGACCATGACGGATTCCGACAGTTCCACATTCAATTATCTCCCCGTGCCGGAAATCGTTAACCGATTGGGGCTTTATGTCACCGGTGCGGGGATGGATATCGTTCCCGCTGGTGCCAGCTATCCGCAGCAAAACCATCCTGAGCTCTACCATTTCTCGTGGCATGCGGGGCGCGTCCTGCCTGAATTTCAGTTCGTGTTCATCGCTGCCGGAAGTGGTGAATTCGAATCGCGCGAGACGGGCCTGCAAGAGATTCGCCAGGGAACGATCATGACGCTATACCCAGACGTGTGGCATCGGTATCGTCCCAATCCAGCGACGGGCTGGACCGAGTACTGGATTTCGCTCGGTGGTGACCTTTTGTTTCAATGGCTTGGCCGCGGTCTGTTTAATACCGATCGACCTCTGACGACGTTGCGCCATCCGGAAAAAACGATTGAGAAATACCAAGACGTGATCGACTTTGTGATGAATCGACCGGAGCAAGACGCGCCGATGCTGGCCGCGCATGCCATGGCGTTGATCGCAAGCGCGCTGGAACAGGCGCAGACGTCTGTCGAGTCAATCAACTCCGACGACAAAGGGGATCGTTCAGATGATCCTTTGGTTGCCGAATCGCTGCGAGTCATTTGGAACAATAGCCATCAGCGCGTGTCGGTTGACATGATCGCAAAACAAGTCGGTGTGACTCGCCGCACGCTGGAACGCCATTTCAAAAAGCATCTTGGACGCACGCTGTTACAGGAGTTGGTCGCCTGTCGAATTCAGCGCGCCAAACGACTGCTTCGAGAAACGCATGTACCGATCAAGTACGTTGCTCACGCCGCTGGATTCAGCTCTTTGCCGAATCTCTGTAAGGTGTTTCGCCGTGAAGTGGGTACCACTCCCGGAAGCTACCGCGAGGTCGCGACGCAGAATCAGAAGGTCCGACGATGGCCAAGTTCTTCAGGCGGTGACCGCGTCGACGAATCACCTGAAGAATCTGACGTATCGCAAAACGACACCTAAAAATGGCCCTATGAACTCGACATCCTGCGTCGCTGTGAGTCGCAGGAGAGAATCCATAACACAAACGACTTCTTCTATTCTTTAAGGCAAACATTGATGACGTTAAGATTTCTTTTGGCTTTGGGAGTGACGCTGTTTGCGACGGTGCTTGCGAACGCACAGGATCAAGATTCGATTCCCGCTCCGATCTTAAAACCCCAATTCTCTGAAGACGGACAATTGGAGTTCGACGCGCTGCTAAGCCGTGGTTATACGCCGCTGTTCAACGGCAAAGATTTGTCTGGCTGGCGAAATCCGTATCCCTTTGGCGACGCAAGTGTTGTCGATGGAGAGATCCGTTTGAACGCCAACAAGAAGTTCTTTTTGGTGACCGAAAAGACGTACTCAGATTTCAAACTTAGCGTTGAGATCCATCTCCCTGAGGGCAAAGCCAACTCGGGCGTGATGTTTCGCTGCCATGTCGACGAAGAAGCAAATAAAAAAGTTTTTGGTTACCAAGCCGAATGTGATGGTTCGGATCGGAGATGGTCCGGCGGGTTTTATGACGAAAGCCGCCGCGGTTGGCTCTGGCCCAGCAACGAAGGGCGCTCACCTGAGGCATTCCTTGCCCACGAAGAAGAATCCAAAGCGTTCTTCAAAGAACCCGCAATTGCCAACGCGCTTAATCGAAACGGTTGGAATCGTTTTGTCGTCACCTGCATCAAAGACCTGATCATTATAGAAGTCAACGGGATTCAAACCACTCGGTTCCGCGATGCGACCGACGCTAGCGGCTTCATTGCCATCCAGCACCACGGCGAAAAAGGACAAACGTACCGTTTCCGCAATTTGTTCATCAAAACGCTTCCCGAGGTTCCGGCGCAAGAACACGTTTCGCTGACCCAACAGGAACCCATTTCGATCAAACGAATTAGCGAAACCGTTACACAGATTGATTTCGGGAAAGTCGCCTTTGGTAATATTGTGATGCCGGTTCCTGCCGGACGCGGAACGGCCAGTGTTCACTTTGGGGAAAAACTCAAGGGCGATCGCATCGACCAAGATCCACCGGGGACGGTGCGT
>CAKZVF010000245.1 GCA_937921995.1 uncultured Pirellulaceae bacterium | reverse complement strand
CCTCACCGTTGCCGATTAAAGAGCCTGTCTTTCAACTGCCCCATTTTCAATAAACTAACTGAAGAACCAATTATGTTTTACCTTTCAATTGACCAACATGCAAAGCAATTAACCATCAATCTACGCGACGCTGAGAGAGAGGGCCGTCATGATTTATCTGGCAGCCGGACCCACGAAGAAATGTTTTGGGAGTATTCGTAAACGTAAACAACGATGCACAATCCCGCCAAAAGACTTAGATCACTCGAAAAGACAAAAACGTCAGCCTCGTAACCAAACGAAGTACAACCTTCCAATCGAAAATCAAAAACGCAATAGAGCCAAACTGTGCTCAGCTTGCGCGTTTAATCGGACGGAAAATTAAATCTACTTGACAACTGTTTCAGAAACGTTTTGTTGAATACCTAAGCTCAGGCAATACGAGGTCCTGTATTGCCTGAGTTGAATGCAGCCGCAGGATTCGTGGCCTCATCCACTACCACTTTAGGCCGACGCTCTCGCCGCCGGAGGGGCGATTGGTGCCGCCCTTGAGAGGGCCGCCATCGGATTTGACAGCCAGTTCGCGATCAGGAATATCCGTTGGATCGGATTCCTTCTTCGCGCCGCCTTTGGGGGCCGGGGCGTTTTGACAGGCCTTGCGCGAGAGTGAGATCTTCTGCGAATCGGTGTCGATCGACAGCACTTTCACCTCGATCGAATCGCCTTCATTGACAACCGTGGAGACCTTGGACACACGATGATGAGCCAGCTCCGAGATGTGCACCAAGCCCTCAATGCCCGGCTTAATCTCAACGAACGCACCAAAATCCATCACCTTGGTGACGGTGCCGGTAATAACATCATCCACCGCGAATTGATTGTCGGACTTGTGCCAAGGATGCTCGAGCGTATCGCGATGCGAAAGACCGATCTTGCCGTCTTCGCCGATCTTGTCGACCTTCACTTTGACACGTTCGCCTTCGTGCATGACTTCTTTGGGATGGCGGACGCGCTGCCAGCTGATTTTGCTGATGTGGATCAAACCTTCAGCACCACCAAGATCTACAAACGCTCCAAAGTCCATCAGTTTGGTCACCACACCTTCGCGGATCTGACCAACCTCCAGCTCCTCCATCAATGTCTTGCGTTTCTCTTCGTACTCACGTTCGAGCACCGCCCGGTGGCTCAAGACCAGTTTGCGTTTATCCGGATTGCATTCGACAATCACGCAAGGGAATTTCTGTTCGATAAATTGTTCCAGATCTTCGACGCGGTATCGCGATATTTGGCTGGCCGGAATGAATCCACGCAGCGAACCCACCGACGCTTCCAACCCGCCGGAGTTGACGGCGGTCACTTTCGCTTCGACCACGCCGCCTTCTTCAAGGTCATCCCAATCCGAAACGCTCAGCGTCGCGCCGGGAACCGTTAATTCGTAAAGCCCGTCTTCTTTGTTACGAGCGCGGACGGTGACCTCGATCGTGTCGCCTTCGGCCGGTTCTTCTTTGAAGGTGTGCAGCGCCGCGACGCCTTCGAATTGTCCCGCCAATTTGAAGAACACATTGTCTTTGAAAATCTTGGTAACCAAACCGGGGACGCGCGCGTTGAGTTCCAGCTCCGTATCGGCGGCTTCGGTTTTGTCGACGACATCGTCCATGGAGATTCCGCCGAGCGCCGCTTCGATCTCAGCGTCGAGATCATCGCCAAGCCCAACCGCAGATCGTACTTCGGCGACCTTGACTTCGACCTCTTCCTCTTCGACGTTGCGGAGGTTGACGCGATTGATGATCGCTTCTTGCACCGCCGCGGGCTGCGTCGGACGCAAAGACACGTCCGCCGCGTCACGCTGAGAACCAATAGCGACCTTGGCAACGTTCTCGACCGGTGCCGCCGCCTCTGATGAAAGCTCGGGCGAAGTTGTTGTCGAAGTTTCTGCAGGAGAGATGTTTTCGTCGGGTTTGGTTTCGTCGCTCATATCAACACAGCCGGTAGAGAATAATAGTTATTTATAGTGAGAGAATTGACTGAGAAGGTTAACTCTCGAGTCCCTTAATTTATCTGATCGTTCAGCGGAAAGACAGTACGAAAATCAAGTCGTCATAAGGCCGGGCGTTGATGATCGCTACCAGCACGAACGCACCAGCAAATAATTTTCCGGCATTTGTATCATCACCGGCCGGCAGGTCCACTCATGGGAATCGTCCGTGTGAGGATATTTACACCGCGTGACATCAGTATTGCGCGTTCTCCGAAGACAACGGATAATCGTCGGTGCGGAAAGGAAACGCCGGAAATCCATCGCTGTTTCCCAGTAACGACGGTGCGGTATCTTCCCAGCAATACCTGACCGACTCTGGCGCTGCGACCTCGGGGCTCACGATCGCCACCCAATCCTCGCCGATCTCTTTCACGCTGGCCGGATGAAACTCCCGGTCTTCGCCACAGATAAGGAAGGATCCAATGGGATCACAATCCGAAAGATTTTTTAATCCCGCGCCCGCATTTCGAAATTCGATGCGAACAACGTCATTCGAAATGGACATCGAATCGTATATCGGTCCGTTGACCGAATCCATGGCAAGTACCGCTTCGCTTTGGTAAGTCTCCGCCAGCGCTAACGTCGCCAATCGCTTTCCAACGGTTTGTTTGTTTGGGGGGTGCAAATCGCTGATGCTGCCAAGGTCCATCGTACTAGCGATCGCGACGTTGGCGACCGTTTGCGCCGTTTTCAGTTGGGCATCCCAAATCTCCGGCAACGCATCGGTGGGCAAATCGGTGTACCGATACGGAGCCAACTGCGTTAAGTAAAACGGCAACTGATCATCCGAAAAATGCCTTCTCCAATCGGAAATTAACGTCGGCAGTAGCGTTGCGTATTGCTTCCCACGTCCAACGTTCGCTTCCCCCTGGTACCAAACGACCCCACGCAAGGGATAACGCACCAAAGGAGAGATGATGCCATTGAAGAGAGTCCCCGGTCGATGGCGATCGGTCGGGCCTTCAATCTCGGACCAGTATTGAAGCAACGGTTCAAGCTCGGCCTCCGCGTTCAGCGATTCCATCGAACACCACGCTTCACAGCTGGCCCCAGCCAATGACGCATTGATCAAACCGATCGGTGTTTCTTCGAGCGTCTTTGCCAAATCGCGTCCAAAGAAATAACCGACCGCCGAAAAGTCTTTGATGTTATCCGCCGAACAGATCGACCAAGGCTTTGCTTTGGCCACATCTTCCATCGGCTGGTCCGCCGCTTGGACCTCGACGGTGAACAAACGAATTTGGTTATAGTTATTAGCGCTGAGCAGTTCGGCCGATGCATCCGCCGATTTTTCGACCGGCCAACTCATGTTGGACTGCCCCGCACACAACCAAACCTCGCCGACCATCACGTCGTCCAGAATCACGCCCGTCGAGTTTTCCTCGTCGGCGATTTCCAAGCGGTAAGGGCCACCGGCGGACGGGGTTTTGATGGAAGCTGAAAACCGGCCGTTGACATTGGCTTGGGCTCTCACTTCGGAATCGTTGAAACGCACCACCAGCGCTTGATTGGGCTCAGCCATTCCCCAAACCGGGAAACTGGCATTTTGCTGCAACACCATGTGATCAGAAAAGAACTTCGGCAACGTGATGTCTGCCTTGGAGCATTGCGATGTGCTGACCGCCAACAATGTGAAGGCCAAAATGGCGAAGGTGTGTTTTAAAGTGAAGATAATTTTGCGTTTGGTCCCAAACATCCCAAGCAGTTGATTCATTCAACTCGTCCAGCGTGTTAAGTTTTTTCATCCGTAATGCCCAGTGCAAACCACCGCCACCCAAAGACTTGCCGGCGGTGGAAGCTTGACTGCGTAGAGTCTACTTCATAGGCACATCAGACTCTACCGTCTAAACCGGACCAAAACGCATCAATTTTTCGAAAACTGCCGACTCGAATTGCGAAAACGGATGTTTGAAATCGGCTGAGCATTATCATATTTGCCATGACTGCTGAAATCGATTCCACCGCCGCACATTCCATCGTCCGAGGCCGCCGCGTTGCGCTTGGCCGCCGGTTGGTGGTCAAGAGTCGTCGGGACTGGAAACGCCTGATTAAGCAGCATGGCGGCCATCCCATTGACCAGCTGGATGAACTGACCGACGTGCTTCTAATCAGCAGCGCCGATGACCAGAATTCGCATCCGCGTCACACCCCGGATCTTTCCGATCCGCAAAAACTGAAAGTCGTCATCGAAGATGACCTCTACCAGATGTTGGCTCCGCAGGCGTCGGAAGTCGACCTCAGCCGACTTTATACGCCGCAGATCTTGGCCAAGCTGTTAGACGTGCCGGTCGCAACGATTCGGCGCTGGCAGCGGCGAGGCCTAATCAACCCGGTGCATCAAATCAACAAGCTGCCTTATTACGACTTCCAAGAGATCGCATCGGCGCGCCGCATCGCGCGGTGGATCCAAAGCGGTCGGTCTCCGGCGGCCATCGAACAGCAGCTGGCCACGATTGCCCGAACCAACGGCGACGATCGCCCGTTGTCTCAACTGTCAATCATCGTCGAGGGACAAAACGTCTTGCTCAAGGCGGGCGAAGGCCTTGCCGCATCCAATGGACAACTGCATTTTAATTTTGAAAGTGAATTTGATCCTTCCCCGTCGGCCGCTCAACGGCCTCAGTTGAAAATAGCGGACCATAGCGACGACGTAGAAGACCAATCAATTGAGTTGTCCGATCCCCAAGGCGAGGGCGCACTTCCAAACGTCTTACCGTTTGTGCGTCTGGAAGATTTCTCGGTTTCGGCAATCTCCGAAAATGAGTTCGAAAAATCGCCGGATCAGTTTATTCAATGGGCAACAGAACTTGAGGACCAAGGCGACGCGGCCAGTGCCGCTGAAGTCTATCGGTCGATGGCGCTTGCGCACGGGATTTCTCCGGACATCAATTTTCGCATCGCCGAACTGCTGTATCAGGCGGGCGATCTATCGGCAGCGCGGGAACGGTACTACAACGCGATTGAACTGGACGAATCATTCGTCGAAGCGCGAGCAAGTTTGGGTTGCGTGCTGGTCGAGCTGGGCCAACACGATTTAGCGATCTCGGCGTTCAAAGGAGCGCTCCACTACCATCGCGACTTCGCCGACGTGCATTTCCATTTGGCCCAATTGCTGGACGAAACCGGTAAAACGGAAGACGCCACGATCCACTGGGAGGCTTTTTTGGATCTCGCCCCCAAAAGCCCTTGGGCTGAAGAAGCTCGGCTGCGGATGAGGAAGAATCAAACCGAAATCTAAGGTTTGAAACTTTCGTCAAACTCTCCAGGCGACCGAATAGTTACGCAATCGCCGCTTCAGCTTTGAGCGTTCTTTGGACGCTTCTTTGCCGGAAGTTGACCAAAACACAACGTTCTCGTGTGTCCACTTTTGAAAATAGCCAATGGTTCAATTGGGCAATCTGGGCGGTTCACCCAATAGATCCAAGCGGTTTTGCACTTCTTTTGATTTAAAACAAATTGAAATACCTTATTCTTTTGTTCCCAAGACTTACAACCAAGTTTTTACATTCGTATAATTCGGCTCATGCTAACACCACCTTGCCGGCGGTGAATTTTTTCAGCGACCGGTCAATTTAAAAGTTTTGGAGAAAAAAGATGTCAGTCGATTTAATGGGAATGCTTAAGGACGCCGTCAGTAAGCAAGTCATGGACAAAATTGGAGGCATGATTGGCCTCGACGCGCCTTCCACCAACAAAGCGTTCGAAGGGGCCGCCGGTTCGATCCTCGGCGGCTTGATGAAGAAGTCAACGACACAGCAAGGCATCGATCAGATTTTCGGCGTGGCCAAAGACCACGATGGCGGCCTGTTCGATAACATCGGCGACCTGCTGGGCAATCAAGACGCCACTGAGAAATTGCAAAAGCAGGGTGGCGGCATCTTGGATATGGTTTTCGGCAACGACCGCGCCCAAACCGAAAACGCCGTCGGCCAGTCTCTGGGTGTATCCAGCGGAATTGTCGGCAAGCTCATGTCTTTGGCTGGTCCTATGTTGATGGGCGTCATTGGACGTTACGTTAAAAACAAAGCGCTTAACGCCGTTGGACTTGGCAGCCTCTTGGGTGACCAAGGATCTTACTTAGGCAACTACATGCCCGCCGGTTTGGCAAACAATCTTGGCATCGGCAGTTTCCTTGGTAACGCTGGCAACACCGTGACAAATGCCGCCAACAGCGTCGGCAACGCCGCCAGTGGAGCGGTCGGTTCGGTCGGCAACGCTGCAAGTAGTGCAGGCCGCGCCGCTTCTAACACCGCCGGACAAGCTGCCGATGCAGGGGGAGGGCTATTGAAAGCGCTTCTGCCGCTGGCATTACTGGCGGCCATTGGTTGGGGACTGTGGCAATTTGTTCTGTCTCCGATGATGAACGGACAAAATCCAGTCGCCGCTGTTGGCGATGGAATCTCCGACGCTGCAAGCGCCGTGGGCGATGGCGTCTCCGGTGCAGCCGGTGCCGTTGGTGATGGTGTCTCAGGTGCTGTCGGAGCCGTGGGCGACGCCGCGGGTGCTGTTGGCGATGGAGTCGCCGGAGCCGTCGGTGGTATTGAAATGCCAAAGTTGGAATTGCCTGGGATGGATCTAAGCGGTTTCGACATGAGTGCCCTTGGTGCGAACGGCCCGAAGCTGACTCAAGGCATGACCGACATCAGCAACGGTTTCCAAGGCTTGGCCACCGGCGGTGAAGAAGCCGCCAACGGGCTGGTCGGAAAAATCACTGGCTTCGGCGATACGCTGGGCGATATGAACATTGGGTCAATGGAAGGCCCCGCCAAAACAGCCGCAACGGGAATCCTCGGTCAGTTCAGCGGCGTGTTGGAAGGCCTTCTGAGCAAGGTTCCAGAAAGCCTCCAAGGCATCGTCCGCCCAGCGGTTGAAGGTCTGATTGAGAAGATCTCTGGATTCGCTGGCTAACCGATTCAGTGGAGCGATCCGCGACAGTTATAAATTCAAAACCCGTTCGGCCAATCTTTTGGCGGGACGGGTTTTTTTGTGCGCTCGTGCGTAGTAAGGCTGCTTATCCGACGCCGTTGATCTCAAATCGTTCAGTAAATCAACGGACCGTTACGGGTCGGGCTGGGACCACTTATGCTGCACGGGATCACCCAACGACTTCCGGATCGTAAGTGACCTCTTTGGCAAACCAAAATTTGATCAAAAAGACCAACGTCGCGATTATCCCCCAGCTCAATCCCACCACCACGCCAAGATCAAGCACGCCACGCCAAGGCTGCGGAATGTATTTGAACAGAATTACGATCAACGTAATCACCGTCAGAAGCACCAACACCACGATGCGTCGTTTCTTGGTCGAATTAATAAACCCCAAACAAAACAACGGGGCCAACAGCAATCGCAACCAAGTGCATTTGTCTCGGAGATAGAGCGCTCTTGCCGCCACGCGCGGTGAATAGCCTTTTTGAAAACCCTTGTAGCCTTCGCTGTAGCCCATGAAGATGACCCACAATCCTGCAACAACGTAGTGTGAAGCGCCGAGCTCATACTTGCCCGAGAATGCTTCGAGCATCGGTTTGGTCATCCGCGTCAGAGCGAAACCAAGCAACGTGATCGCTCCAGCCACACCCCAAAGTGTGCCGACGGTTCCAAGCGTTCGATTTAAGTAGGGCCCCGAAGCGTTGTTCATAAACTAAGCAGAAAAAAGTTGAAACTCTTGCACCAGCGGGATCAGCCCGTCGAACAGTTGTGATAAATGAGTTAGATTTTAGGATAGGATGGCACTGCGGTGACTTCACCCTACCACGCTGACTACGATACCCTGTTCGCTACGTTTTGCGAATCGCCAAAACCAGTAAGTTGCAACTTTGCAAACGATAATTCACAACCGTCCCCGTGACATTTTTGCTCGTGGCCATTGAGGGCCTTTCCATTGTCCGACCTCCCCGCACAAAATCCGACTCCCGCTCGACCTCTCCAAAAGCGCAACCCGACATGGGAATTGCTGGCGGCAGCGACCTTCGTGGTAGTTCATCTAACGTCGCCGCTGTGGATTGGTGAACTGTATCCGTTTACGATTTCGCCGATGTTCTGCGACAGCCCCACCCAATGTTGTCGATACGAAGTGTTCGCCGCCGACGGGACGACGCTCGACGCAAAACAATTTAACTTGCACATGGTCTACGATGGCAACCCGCCGGGATTGGGGATGGGGATCGTCCCCGAATCGACGCTACATCCTTTTGGCGAGGTCGCGTCGCAACAACAAGTCGTCGCTCACGTGCAGTCGATTCTTAAAGATTCCGCCGCAGACCTACCCAACCAAGTCGTCGTTCATCAGCACCATTATTTCTCTGCCGACAATCGGATTAGGCACGAAAAGAAAGTCTGGACAATTGATGCAGTGGAGAACCGTGAATGAGCGGTTCTGAAAAACGCTTCCTATCGCGCTGGACGAATGGGTTAACCGATCTGGCGCGTCCTGGCTTTGGGCAAACCGTCACTTGGTTGCTGCTGGGCTTTGCGGTGGTGTTGGCCGTTTCTCCTATTGAGTTTGCAGCTGGCGTTCGCAGCACCAATGCCGCGACGATTTTTGCTTGGTTGCCGGAATTTCTGCTTCGCAACGAGTCCTTCTTCACGGCGGTGCGTGTGCTGTTGATCGCATCCGCGGCGCTGTGGGCACTGCGCATCGCGGTGCCGATCAGCTGTTGGATAACGACGATCCTCTTCGCGCTGATGTGGTCGCTGCGGATGGAGAATCTGACCAACGGGGCTCACATTTTCAACGTGACCAACATGTTGCTGTTGATTCACGCGCTGTGGTTTCAGTTTTATGGGGCCGACATGAAAGCGGCGGCCGGCGCTGGAAAATTCTGGCAAACGCCGCTCTATCCACGATGGGTGTTCATGCTGTCGGTGTTTTATCTGGGTTGGTTTCATACGCTGGCCGGTGTTACCAAAATTATCAAAACGGGTTTCGGTTGGGGCAACGGCGTTTCACTGCAGCTTTGGACGGAGTTGTTCGGCGAAACCGGTTCGCCGTTCGCTCAAGTGATTCTCTACGACGACCGGTTGACGGCGTGGCTGCAAACGGGCGCGTTGGTGATCGAGTGCTTGAGTATTTTGTGCATCTTCCATTGGATGCTTCGATATGCCGTTGGCTTGGGGTTGATTGGGTTTTACATTGGCGTACTAACGACGTTTGTGACCTTTGGCTTTCACTTCAACGCGATTTTGGTGGCGCTATTTTTGCTGCCGGTCGACTACCTGGTTGGTTTGAAGTTTCATTCAACAAACGATGGCGTTATCGAGTCACAGCCTTAAGCAAGTTTAACGACAAACCGGTAGGCGACTTCGTAAAGCCCCGCCAAACGAAGTCGCCTGCCGGATCGTCATTAAACGTTGTTGGTCGCAAGCGACTTCATTTGTATCATTTCTCAAAACACGCATTTCCATGGCAGCCAAACCCAGTAACGATAAACGAAAAAAACGCGGCGGCTTTCCACCGGCAGCAGAGGCTCCCGCCATCAAACCGACCGGACCCAGTGATTCTGCGACGCGGCGTTGGGGGTTGATCGCGCTGTTTTTATTGGTCTCCCTAGGAGGAACCTATTTGGCGGTCCAACTCAAACAGGGGCCCGGATCCATGAAAATTGGTTACGAAGTCGTCAACACCTTCCCCCACGATCCCACCGCGTTTACGCAGGGGCTGCTTTGGAACGATGGTGTGCTGTACGAAAGCACTGGGCAAAAAGGCAGTTCGTCCATCCGCAAAGTCGATCTTGAAACGGGCCAAGTGATCGACAAACATGACTTGAGCGATGAAATTTTTGCCGAAGGACTGGCGCTGGCGGGCGACAAGTTCTATCAGCTGACTTGGAAGAACAATTTGATCTTCGTTTATGATCGCGCGTTTAAACTGTTAGAGAAAGTCGCCTACGATCGCGATGGGTGGGGGCTGACGTTTGATGGCAAGCACTTAATCGCCAGCGACGGCACGGCCTATTTACGTTTTCTCGATCCGGAGACGCTGGAGGAAGTTCGTTCGGTGCGAGTGCGGATTGGCAACCGTCCGGTCGGACAGCTGAACGAACTGGAGATGCACGGCCCGGACCTGTACGCCAACGTCTACCAGACCGATTACATTCACTGGATTGACACAAAGACAGGCAACGTCACAGCCACGATCGACCTTGCCGGTTTATGGCCGCTTCAGCAACGGCCCGATCGCAACGCGGTGCTCAACGGCATCGCCATCGATCCAAAATCCGAACGCATGTTCGTCACCGGAAAAAACTGCCCCTATTTATGGGAGATCAAACTGGTGGAGAAAAAAGAGTAGGAGTAGGCCGGACCGAGCCGACCAATTCTTCCTCAATCGTATCGACTACTTTAAAAGGCGACGTATCCTTTCCAGATGTCATTGATTCAAACAGGGCGGCGCTGTTCCGGCATCGTGGCCTGGGGAGATTCTAGTCGGGAGAGCGTTTACTTCTTCGGCCATGCCGTATCGGCGCTAATCGCTTGATACGGCCTACCATTCTTACGATTTACTGGGCGATGTCGATGACGTCGCTGCCGAGAGCGCCGCCTTCTAATCCTGCCGCGTTGGCCCCCACTTCGACCAATGCGCGGCCGGGCCGTTCGCCTTCGACGAAGATTGAGAACGTCATGCGGTCGCCCGGACGCATACTCTGACGAGCCGAAAGGTCAAAGATACGCTGATTGTCGTTGCGTTCGATGACTTGGCTGTTGTCGATCGAACGATAGTCGCGAAGCACAACGCCCGGTGGTATCAGAAACGAGACGAGAACATCATTAAGCACTTCGTTACTGCGGTTGGTGACCGAAAACTGAATCTCACCGACGTTGGGTAGATTCTCATTCGAATTTGGCAGCTTGATCGTCGGCGTCTGTGTTTCGACGACGATCTCTAACGCTTCGCTGGCCAAAAACGATCGGTCATCTGGAATACCAACAGCACCACTGTCGTCGGGACGGACAAAGGGATCACTGGGCGGGTTCGGATTCGGGGCCGCCGGATCAACAGGCATTGGTGCACCGCCGGGGCGATCGCCAAAGTTAGGCGTGCCGTCGGGATTGATGCGTCCTCCGCCATCGACACCGGGATCGACGAAGGGACTTTCGTTGCCGCCATTGCCGCCGCGCGGGTCGTTGGGGCCGGGTTCGATGCGGATATCAAA
>CAKZVF010000244.1 GCA_937921995.1 uncultured Pirellulaceae bacterium | reverse complement strand
GGCCGGCTGGTTCATAAAATACGCTTTATCTACATCGACTTGTTTCAATTGCTTTGTCTGCACCGGCAACCACAGCGAAACCGAAGGCACGTAAGTAATCACCATCAAAGCGGCAACCATCGCTGCGAAAAACGGCAACATGGTCTTGGTGACTTTGGCGATGGTTGTTTTCCCAACTCCGCAGCCAATGAACAAACAGGTACCCACAGGCGGCGTACAAAGTCCGATGCAAAGATTGGCGATCATCATGATCCCAAAGTGAACCTCGTGCATCCCAAGTTCGGAAACCACCGGTAAAAAGATCGGCGTGAAGATCAACACCGCCGGCGTCATGTCCATGAACGTCCCCACGCACAGCAGCAAGACGTTGATCGTCAGCAAAATGACGATCGGATTGTTCGAAAGGCCAAGCAACGTCGCGCTGACGGTCTGCGGGATATTGGCCATCGTCATGATCCAGCTCATCCCCGAACTGGCACCAATCAAGATCATCACAACCGCCGTCGTAATGCCCGTCTGCAGCAGCAAATCCGGAATCTCGCTCAATTTGATCTCGCGATAAAACACAACCGCCAACAAAAAGGCATACACCACCGCAATCGCCGCCGCCTCGGTCGCCGTAAAGACACCAAAAAGAATCCCGCCAATCACAATCACGATCAAAAAGAAACTGAGAAAAGCGCGTTTGAAGCTGACAAGAATCTCCCATACAGTGGAACGCGGTTCGCGCGGATACTGGTTCTTCAAAGCAAAGCAACCACAAACAAACATAATAAAAAGACCGGCCACAATCCCCGGCAGGATGCCCGCCATGAACATCGCGGCAATCGACACCGACCCTGCCGCGACCGAGTAAACGATCATGATGTTACTGGGCGGAATGAGTAGTCCCGTCGTGGCCGCGGTCGTTGTCACCGCGACGTTGAATTCGCGGTTGTAGCCCTTGCGATTCATCTCGGGGATCATGAAACCTCCGACCGAAGAAACCGCCGCGGCAGCCGAACCCGAGATCGAACCGAACAGCATGCAGGTGAGCGTATTGACGTAAGCCAAACCGCCGGGCAAGAACCCGACCAAGGTACCTGCGAACTCAATCAACCGGCGCGCCATACCCCCGCGCCCCATGAGATGGCCCGAGAGAATAAAAAATGGAATCGCCAACAAGGTGAAACTATTGACGCCGCCGGCCATCTTCGACGCCACGACGGTGCTTGGATCGGAGCCTTCAGCAAGAATCGCAACGAAAGACGACAGCGCGATGGCAACCGCGATCGGCACATCCATCACCAACAGCAAGAGAAAAACAACGATCAGAATAAGTGCAGTCGTACCCATTATTTGGCTTTTCCTTCGAATTCCGTTTCATCATTTTCGTTTACCGACGCACCAAGAGATTCAAGTAAATTTTCGATCGTAAACAGGACCATGAAAAATCCGGCGACCGGCAGTGCGATGTAGACGTGACCCATTTTCCACCCCAGAGCTGGCGTCATCAGTTCCATGGACAGGGAATCCGAAACGACGTTCCATCCTCCCCAAACAAAAATTGCCAGCGCGAAAAACAACACCACCAAATGGGAAAACACAGCCATCAGTTTTCTCCCTTCTGGATGCAACTTCTCCGCGAAATAATCTACCCCTAGGTGCGCTTTTGTTCCAAAGGCGGCAGCTCCGCCAAGCAGCGTTACCCAAATCAGCATGAAGCACGCAAGTTCCTGAGTCCAGGTGGCTTGTCCTGTCGGCAGCCATGCCCACGGTTGCCATCCGGTCCACTCGTTAAGCCTCACACAAAAATTGGCCACCGAACGAGTTATCACGCCCCATGTGACGCTGCAAACGAGCGCCAGCATTACGAAAATCAAAATGGCATTCAGCAGATTAACCATCCATTTGTTGAATCGAAGTAAGCCCTTCTGCATCACTTCACCTCGGCAATTTGTTTGAGCAGATTCTTTACTTCTGAATTTTCCACGGCATCCAACATCGGTTGAACCATTTTTGAGAAAATTGAAGTATCAACGTCGTAGATCTCAACGCCTTCTTTCGCCACTTGTTCCAGTGCTCGTTCCGTATCCTTCCGCCACAAATCGCGCTGAAAATCAGACGATTCATTAGCAGCCTGCAACACCCACCCCTGCACTTGAGGAGACAGCTTGTCCCAAACTCGAGAGCTCATCAGTAACGTATCGGGAATACGCGAGTGCCCATCCAATGAGAAATGTTTACAGACCTCATAGTGCTTCGTCGAAAGGAAGCTCGGTGGATTGTTCTCTGCTCCATCGACGGTTCCCTGAGCCAACGCCGAATAGAGTTCGCCATAAGCAATCGGAGTCGGTGATCCACCGAGCGCTTCGACCATCGCCATCGCGGTCGCGCTGTTCATCACACGAATCTTCATGCCTTTTAAATCAGCCGGAGTTCGAATGGGTTTATCCTTGGTGTAGAAGTTTCGACTGCCGGCATCGTAGAAGCAAAGCCCACGTAAGAATTTTTTCTCGCCACTGCGCTTCAATTCATCCCCGATGTTGCCATCGAGCACGTTCCAAAAATGATCAGCATCGCGGAAAACGTAGGGAAGACTAAAAGTCGCCATCGACGGAATGAAATTCTCCAGCGCCGCCACCGACTGGCAGGTCATCGCCAACGAACCATTCTGAAGTTGTTCGATGCTCTCAACTTCCTTTCCCAACACGGCGCTTGGATAGATGTCAATCTTGACCTCACCGCCAGAGAGTTCCTCTAGCCGCTGGTTCATAAATTCAATTGATTTATGGATCGGGTGCTTGGTGTCTTGGCCATGGCCCAGCTTAAGCACGATCTGTGCTGAATCTTTGCCGAGTCCCGTTTGCGATTTGAGGAACAGCGCGAAGCCGCCGGTCGCCAGCAGCGCACCGATCAGCAGTCCCGCCACAAACATCGATAAGGTTTTGCCCATCATTATCCTATTGATTCAATTTAGCCAATCATCAACACATTTAATGATAACCAAATCTCCAGCGATTTGGACCGCACCTAAGCGATATACGCCCATAGCAGCCTTTCGGTCTCCGAAAGAGCACTCGCGCGCAACCGCCTTACCATTATCCTCAAAAATCTAAACCAAAGCGTATTCTTCCATCGGTGACTTCGAAGACCTTCTGCGTATGAAACCAATTTCTTCAAAAAAACTGTTGACAACACACTACTACGCCCATAGTATCTACTACGGTCATAGTATTGGGTCGCAGAAATAGGGTGAGACGATGAAAAAAGCAAAAGGAAAGCCTTCGGAACTCGAACTGCAGGTGCTCTCGGTTCTTTGGGAACACGGGCCGTTGTCGGTGCGGAAGGTCCATGAACTGTTGCGGGACGGGAAGAAGCGCGCCTATACGACCGTGCTGACCGTGTTGCAGGGGATGGAAAGAAAAAAGCTGGTGGATCACTCGCGCGAGGGAATGGCCAACATCTATCGACCGCTGGTAAGTCAAAAACAGGCCGTCAATCCGGTGATGAAGGACTTGCTGAAGAATATTTTTGGTGGCGACACCTCAGCGGCTGTCCAGTGTTTGCTGGATTCGTCCAATCCCGATGCCAATGAGCTTAAGGAAATTCGGCGGCTGATTAACGAAGCGGCGAAGGAGAAGAAGTAGCGTCGGTCGTGTTGGTGAGTATCACAAGGGGAATGCGATGGTGGAAGTTTTCAACAATCAATTTTGGTATGACGTTGTTTGGGCACTGCTTCACTCGATCTGGCAAGCGGCGATCATTGCTCTGTTATTGGGAGTGTTGTTGCGACGTATCTCCGCACGCAAAGCGACGCTTCGATATTGGCTTGCTTGCGGCGCAATGCTCAGCCTCGTGTTGGCTACCTTTTCTACCTTTCATATTCGCAACGAGCTTCGAAATCTGCCACGATTGGTTGGCTTGGATCAGACCTCGTCCCATGCTGCTTACCCGGCAGTTTCGGGGCCGCCTTCGGCTATATTGGACAATGCGTCTTCAGCCGCGATGACCCCACTGGCACCAACAGAGACGTGGCTCAGTCTTAATTGGACAGCGTTGGCGGCGATGCTTTGGATAGTTGGCGTATCATTTATGGTGCTTCGAACGATCGTTGCCGTGGTGCGCGGCAATCAACTTTCTTCGGTGACCCGAATCGAAAGTCGGCAGCACCTCGACCTCTTAACCGCACAGAGCCAAAAGCTTGGCCTCAAACGCGTGCCGTCATTCTGGAGTTCGCTTACAATCTGCACGCCTTACGCTGTTGGCGTTTTGTCGCCGGCGATCGTCGTACCAATGTCGATGCTTACCAGCCTTAGCTCATCTGAATTGCAAGCCGTCCTTGCCCATGAATTGGCTCACATTCGACGCAACGATTACTTGGCAAACCTTTTCCAAATGGTGGTCGAAGCGGCCTATTTCTTCAATCCGGCGCTTTGGTGGATCAGTCGACAGGTACGCGTCGAACGCGAAGCTTGCTGCGACCAAGTGGCGATTGAAACGTCCAGTAATCAGATTCGCTATGCCACGATCCTTGCCAACTGGATGGAAACAGTGGCGGCCAGCGCTGGGGCGCGGCCCGACGAGGTGCCCGCGTCGGGGCTGGCGTTTGCAGATAAGAAACCCAGTTCAATGTTGGAACGCATACAACGTATTCTTAAACCCGATTCTAAACCCCAATTACGAGTTTCGCCGTGGAACTGGGTCTTTGTTATCGCGGCCTCGGTCATTATCGGTTGCGGTGTAAATGTTGGGTCCAAAGCAGTCACGACCGTTGCGCTTCAGGCGCTGTCGGATTCCGAACGCGTTGCACAAATCGAAGAGAAACAAGACAACCTAGAGACCGGGCCTCATGATGAGTTCGAAAAAGGCGTAGCGAAAATTCGCGGTCGAATTACCACCGAGGACGGCGGCGAAGTCGAAGGCGGGTATATACGGTCAAGTTCGAAGCATTCTGGAGGGTTTTACAATAGCACCGAAGGTCGTTTCAAAGGTGATGAAGACTATGAGGTTTCCGTGAGAAGTGGCATCGCTTGCCTCTTTTTTTCCAGTGAGAACTATGCTCCTGCATTCATCGGTCCCATCAAAGCAGTGAAGGATGGCGAAATCACTCACGATGTAAAATTGATACGGGGTGCCCCCCATTTGGTCCATGTTGTGGATGAATACTCTCAGCCTGTACTAGGCGCCGAAGTGCAAATGCATCCGGAGCCACTCCGCGGCCCCATTTCTAAGCCGCGTTCCGACAGATCGGGGAACTACACATTTGAGTATCGAAACCCCGGTAAGAAGTCCAAACTTAGCGTGAAAAAGCATGGCTACATCACGCATAATTCCGTTGTGACCAATGATGGAAGAACCGACGTTACGTTAGTCGCTTCGCCCATTTGCAAAGGTGTGGTTTTGTCGGCCAATGGTGCACCCGTTGCCAACGCGGAAATTCGAATCTCCAGCATTGAAGATCCGGCGCGTCACTTTAATATGGAACAGAAGCCGATAGCAACAACTGACGAAATGGGAAAGTTTGAAACGCCCGCGCTTTCGCCAACGGGCATTCATGAGATTATTGTTGTTTCGGATCAGGGAATGGCTTACGTAGACAATGTCGTCGTCAGCAAAGACCTGAAATTCATGCTCCGGCCCGCCTGTAGTATGGACGTCACCATCAAGGGCGATTTGGAGCAACTCTATCGTTCGAAAAATGGAGATCTGCGTTTGGGCTTCTATCAAAGGGCTGGAAGATCGCAGTGGGAGGGCCACATCCAAGACGGAGAGGTCGAAGTCGTCAAGGATTCGGAAGATTTGGTACGAGTGAAACTTAAACACTTGCTACCCGGGCCGTTTGAGCTTCAGTCGGGCAAGTTCAAACATAAGATGGAAGCGGAACATGGAAATCATTCGGTCGATATTATTGCCGCCGACGCGACGCTGACGCCTCCCATGGTTGAACTGATCGACGTGAAAGTAAATTTTCAATGTGACGGTGCGATCGTCAAACCTGGTGGGGCGCTAGGGATTGGCCCTAATTACAATTCCTTTGCGCCACTAGAGGATGGTGTTTTGAAAGTGACCGTCGCGCCAAAGAAATATTACCTTACGCCTGACAGGCTGATTGGGTTCACGTTTGAGGAACAACATATTGAAGTTGAACTGGGCGAAGCAAATGATTTCACGATCGAAGTCGAACCTGCCGGTGCAGTGTCTGGGACGATCGTTGACTCAAACGGGCAACCCGTGTCAGCATCGGTATCATGTAAGTATGAAATTAGTCGACCTGAGTTTCATCGGTCAGCGGGGCTGGCCAATCACTACCACAGCGATAACGAAGGAAAGTTTCTTCTGACGCCCATCCCAATCGGTGCAAAACAAGTAATTGTTAAAGCTGGCGATCGTTTTAATCCTGCGGTTTCCCAAGAGCTGTTGATTGAAGCTTCCAATCCAGTCGTCGAAGTAAAACTTCAAACGGCCCCGCCAGCAAAGGCAATGGTCCGCGTCGTTGACCACGAAGGGAATCCGCTTCCCGGGGTCGATCTGGAAGTTAAATTGCTGGTCCCCAGAGCCAGGTCTTGGGGCGGAAGTCTTTCTACTAACGCTCAGGGCGAAGCAGAAATCTCCCCGCTCCATCCAACGTGGGACTACGAGGTAACGGCAAAACCTGTGAGAGGATTCGTATCAGGCACCGTTGATTTAGTGCAAGAAGAAACAAACATCTTGCGCCTTCAGCCCGGGAGCGTCGTCCGCGGCCAGTTGATTGACAAAGAAGGGAACCCAGTTCTCCGGCGACGCGTTTACGCACTATTCGAATACGAGCGTTCATTGCATGGCGTAAAAAGTTGGATCAACGCAGATCGCGATACAGATTCTCAAGGACGTTTTGAGTTCACCCGATTGCCGAGAACTGAATGTGAAATCAATTCAGACGGGGCGGATCCGGTTACAGTTGATGCCGGCGATGACGATGAGCCAATCATACTTCGGTTGAAATAGGTGCCGCCATCTCGAAAAAACGCACCCTACCCAAAGCACGACAGCACGTTAGCTCGTGCAGGCAGCACAAACGCCGCATCCACAACCACCTATCGACAACGCTCTGGACTCAGCCTGCGTGTCGTCAGTCGATCCAGCCAAATCCAACTGAACGAAAGTAGCCGAAGTCGATGCGTTGTCCGAAGGCTGCGAAAGGGTGCTTCTCAAAATGGTATTGATCTGTGAGTCCGTCAAATCGGTTCCATTGCCGTTCGTGGCAAGCAAATTATTTCTGTCGCTAACATGAGATAGGCCAAGGTTGTGTCCGATCTCGTGAGCGGTGACTTCAGCGATTGTCTCGCGACCGCCCGAGAAATTGACCAGGTCATCCCCCACGTGGATCGCCGTACCGGCGAAACCGACAAACGCCAGTCCGTTGGCTACCGAATCGCCCTCATACCCGAACCCAGGAACGCGTTCAACGAAGTAAAGGTCGATCACATTTCGATTCGAATGACCGACGCCTCTTGAATCTCCGTTGGAAATGATCCGATCCAGATCATTTTCGTTTCTTTCGCCGGTTCCATTGCCGATGTTGATGAAAGTGTCGTTGACCTGACGAGTGGGAAGAAACTCAATGTCGATATCGGCCTGGGAAAAAATTTCATCAATGCGATTCTTGATGTCCACTTCCTGACTTGCTGACCCAAAAAACTCTGCTTGATTTGATCCGTCAGAATTTGCCGCAACGATCGGCTGAACCAAAACAACTTCCCGCACATTGTCCGCCGGTAGATTGACGGCTGGATTCAACGTCTCGCTGACCGATCGAACCCCATCCCAAAACGCAAATTCTTCCAAAGAAAGCGCGCGATCTTCCAGCCCAAAAGTTGGCCCGCGTAAATCATTGATGAAAAAGGCTGCGGTTGATGGCCCGGTCACATCATACGACGTAAAATCTCCCGAGTAATCTGCGCGGTCGACACCATCACCACCGACCAACCGATCATTGCCCTGTGCGCCCTGAAGCACATCATTTCCATCGTTACCGAGAAGGACGTCGCCTCCGGCTCCACCGGTGAGTAAGTCATCGCCCGCCTGTGCATAAATCCGGTCGTCCCCATATTGGCCGTGCAGGGTGTCGTCACCGTCACCACCGAAAATCAAATCATCGCCTGCTCCGCCGCGAATGGTATCGTCGCCGCCAAAACCGGCCAGCAGATCGTTGCCGGAAGAACCTGTGATCTGATCGGTGTCTTCGCCACCGTAGACCTTATCGTCACCCGCTCCACCCTCGATGATGTTGAAGCCCCTGACTCCAACGACCCTATCATTTCCCCTGCCCCCATACACGTTGTCGTCACCATTACCTGCCACAAGAACGTCATCGCCGTCATTGCCTCGAATGATATCGTTGTCCGTATTGCCAACCAAACGATCCGCACCCGAACCACCCAACAGCGTATCGTTTCCGGCGTTGCCCCATGCCCTGGAAGGAATCGCGGTTTGATTATCAAAGAAATCATCGCCCCTCTTCCCGACAAACACAATCGAATTCACTTCGGAAACATCGAACGTTCGGGTTTCGAAACCTTGCTGAGTCACCGTGATTGCGTCACCTGTTTCCGTGACGCGCGCGACGTCATTTCCATTGGTTCCGCCGATAAGAACTTCACCTGTCGTCGCGGTAAACACAATACCCGCCAACAATTCACGTGGCTCATACTCTTGATAGTCCACACTGATTTTTGAACCAGATCGGCTACGATGAATTTTTGTGGAACAGGAACGATTGAGCGTGCGAGTCAAGTAATCGATGATGGGGCGGTTCATGTTAATCCAAATCTAGGCCGGTCAGAGGATGTGGTACTTGGGCAACCAAGCCAAAAGGTAGGAAGGGGAACGAGGAGTCCGCTGTTTTGTGCGAAAAAATTCTGTTTTAGTTCTTTTGAACATCGAACAGTCAACAGAGATCGTATCGGTGAATCAAGACGTTTGGCTCAATTTTTCGTTGCTAGCGAAACGTAGCCTTTTGGTCTCCGAAAGTGCGCTCGAGCACGCTTGCCTCACCATTACCTAAAACTCCCTCGTTAACTCCGCCAAATGTTCCCTCAACATTTTGATTCCCTTAACATTTTGATTCCCTTAACTTTTTGTTTTGAGAGACTTTGGCAAGGGAAAGGTGGCAATTGCGCGCGATCGCTCTTTCGGGGACCGAAAGGCTACAGAACTAACGTAAGAAACCAATGGCCACCAACGATGCTTTTCACTCCGACTCCCACCCTTTAATCTTCAAAAAGAAACCGGCTTCACGGCTACCGTGATTGGCCAAGAACAAATATTCGGGCTGGCCATTTTTCCAGAGGATGTGAGGACGTTCCGAACGTGAGAGTTCTTTTTTGAAATAGTGGGCATCCGTGTTGTAGCTGTATTCCGGCCGCCCCCAGTCAATCCCGTCGGTGGACGAGTAAATCAATCCGGGGCGATTACCGCCGGGTTTGGCATTGTTTGACGGGTTACCACCGAGTGCACTGGCGATATCCATTCGGTCTTCAACGATCATGTAGTACTTGTCGTTGTAAAAGAAGGCATACGGATCTTCAATGTCGCGTTTCATCTCTTTGTAGCTGATCAGCGGGTTGGCGGGACTGTCCACATAAGGGCCTTCCAGATTGTCCGCGATCGCGACCGAGATCTCTCTGAACTTGGAACCTTTGCTCATCGATTTGTAGTAGATGCGAAACTTGCCATCTCGGTCGACTAAGAAACTGGGGTTCGAGGCATGAGCCGAATTGGGCATGCCCTCGGTCGGCCTGATAATGGGATTGTCTTTATTCTCCGTCCAAGGACCGTTCAAAGACTTCGCCGTCGCCATCCCGATCGACTGCAGGCTGCCTTTCTGTACTGACTTCCAAAGGAATACCAGCACGTAAGTATCACCGACTTTGGAGATCTGCGGATTGTGATAGGTCCGTTGGTCACTGGCGAACACCGTGCCCAGCGATTCATAGGGCCCTTCAACAGAATCAGCAACGTAGTGATTGATGATGCTTTTGGACTGCCAATACCCCATTCCCTTTTCGCCTTTGAAGGGAATCGACGAATTAAAGATGTGCAGTCGGCCCTCTTCATCGTAGATCGGAGCCATCCCCCAGTTCCACCAACCGTCCTTGGCCGGCAAAATGAACTTGCCCGCAACCAGCGACTTGCCGAATGTGGATTCCTTGATGGGTTCTGCTTTTGGTTCCTGCCCATAGCAAATCACTGCCGGCAAAAACAACAGAAACCCCAATAACGTGATTTTTGAAAGGTTCATCAATTCAATTTCCTTTACCATTGGCCCTGACTGCAAATGACTTCCTTAAAAAACGAAGGACTGAGCCCGTTACATCCGTAACTAGACCATTTTTGATGAAGATTTGTGCATTAATTGCACTAGGGCGTAAAGAGAGGCTTGCCAAACGGTTGCGTTGAACATGCAAAATCCAGCTCATGCCGTGAAATGAAAAGTGCGGTCATCGTTTTGGGATCTAGCGAAATATTTGAAAAAGCAATTCTTTCACAAACTCTCTGAGCTTCCTGATATCGGCGGGATGTACTCTTGAGAAACTACTGCGACGCCAAATTTAGTGAAAGTTCTTTACACGCGCTTCTATCAAATTTAGTTGAAGTAACAAAATAAGCCGCCCTAAAAGGGCGGCTTATTAGTTGTCAAATAATCATCTAGTAAGCTTGAAATTTAGCTTCGGCGACGTCGCGTTGCTCCAGCAATTCCAGCAAGAGCGAACGCGAACATGGATGATGGCTCTGGAATGGCAACCGCAATCGAGCCAAATCGAACTTCCTGAATTGTAAATTGAGCATTATCTCCAGTTAATTGAACTTCATCAATCACAGTTCCGGCGGCCAGACCGCTAATTGTCGTGCGATTAAAAAATGTACCATCAATTGTCTGCCCCGTAAGAGTGGCGACTGCACTACCACCACTAAACAGCTCAACTGTGTAATTGTCGTCTCGAGCTTGACGGGCAGCATTTCCCCCTGATCTTCCCCAAGCGTCCAGAACCAGAATGTCGTTTGCGACAACGGTGTAGGGAGAGGTGACATCTAGAGCAATAATAGGCGCTGGAACAGAGTTATTGCCGTGATAACCGTTTGCAGTTAACGCAACCCCGTCTTCCGCATAATTCGTATTTGGAGTTGCACTTGTCGGGTTACTAATGTCATAAGCGAAAACGTCATCTAGCACGCTGCTTACGGTACCTGCAATCCGTGGTGGCGAAGAATTTGCGTCATCCGCGGTTAAGCCAATGACCATATCTGCCTGAGCACTTGCTCCTGCAATTAACAATACCGCCAAAGCTGCAGCCGCAAAAAGAACTGCAGATAATTTTTTCGTCATGGAAGCGTCTCCTAAGTGTTTTTAAAATCTTTAAGCGTTCGAACTCACGAAACAAGCAAACGAATCTGTAGAACTTGTTGGTATTTTGCGACGTTCTGTCGTGAAAATCAGCCACGCAACCTAAACATCATGCTAAATCGGCTGTTTTTGTTTATCAACGCTCAACACAATAAAATCCTCATATTTTTATAATTCTACCCAATGCGTTCGATAGTCGGATTATCGGGTTCGGGTTATGGCTTGTTGCGACAGCCAATGTGACCAGTCGGAACGAAAGCGTTTCAGCTACATGCCACATCAAGGACGGTACCTTGCCAAGCCATTGGTTTTGGCAAAACCGCGAAAGCGATTTCAAACGCGGCAAATATACCGTTTGCCCTATGGTTGTGAGATTGGGTTTGGCCGTATCAAAACCAATTCAAATAGCCGTTTAACCCACAGATATTAAAATTCGAATCGCGGCTGCCGCACTTCATTGCCGCAACTTTTTCCATTTAATCCGATAAAACATTGCAGATCGTAATCGCTGTAACCTCTGAAGGCGGAATGTTTGCACCGGCGAATTTCCGACAAGCAGCTCCTAGCGTCCCTTAACTTAACACGGTGGCACGATCGCCTGGGGCGATTACTCATCCAACGACACCTTAATCACCGTGTCATATTCATTGAGCGGTTCGGCTGGTAGCGTGATTTTGAGCTCGGTGCCCTGTTGAACGAAGTTGGCCGCTTCATTGGTCTCTAAATAGGTCGCACTGCGCGCGGTTGATGCGAGCCCCTTCAGTACGATGCTCCCTGATTCGGGCCACTCTAAAACATGCACGTACAGCGTGTGGCCGTCTTTGCTGATGGAGCAGTCGCCCCACTTGGGACGCTGCCCCAAAGGACTGCGGCGAGTTTCATAGATTGATTCGCCATTGGTTTTTAACCACTGGCCGATGACGCCATAGAGCCGCACCGCTTCGGGGTCCAGCTGACCATTGCCCATCGGGCCATTGTTCAAGAGATAGTTTCCGCCTACGCAAACCGTACGCACCAAGCGATGAATCATTTCCTTTTCGCTGTGGTAATAACATTTCCCTTTGGTCTTGTAGCCGAAGGACGAACTGACGCTGTCGGGCGATTCGACGTACAAGGGAAGCTTCCGCGTCGGGACCTCTTTGTCGCCGATGGAACAATAATCATAGTACGGTAGATACTCGGCTTCGATCTTTCCTTTGCCGCTGTGGATGATGCGGGAGTTGATCAAACAATCGGGACGATGCTTACGAACCACCGCGCTAAAGGCCTTCACGCGTTCCATGTTCATATCCGATGGTGTATCAAACCAGATCAGATCCAATTCATAGTTCTTCACCAGCTCCTCCACCTGCGGAAGGCTCTTCTGCGCGATGTAGCGATCCATGTCTGGCTGAAAATTTTCCGGCAAGTCGGGATGAATTCGCTTCCGCACCGGATTGAATCGCGGCCGGATGAAAGGAGCGTCCGGTTCGTCCCAATCCTGAGCCTGCGAATAATAGACGCCAAACTTCAGCCCATTGCGATGGCAGGCTTCGCTCAACTCTTTGATAATGTCACGCTCAAACGGCGTGTAATCGACGATGTTGTAGTCGCTGACCATGGACTTAAACAATGCGAATCCGTCGTGATGTTTGGACGTAATCACCACATAACGCAAACCCGATTCCTTAAAGACCTTGGCCCACTGGTCCGCATCGAACTGATCTGGATTAAATTTCTTGGCCACTTCATGGTAGTCGTCGGCGCTGATCTTGCCAGAAACCTGAATCCACTCCGAATACCGATGCTGTGAACCGCACCCTTCGTATTCGCCTTCCAGCGACGAATACACGCCGAAGTGAATAAAGGCTCCAAACTTGGCATCAAAAAACCACTTTTCCAATCGCGCAATCGAATCAGCGGTTTGTTGCAGGTCTTCGTCAAAACGATATTCAAAACGATGTTGAGGGTTTTCCTTGGTTGGCTTTTTATTCGTGGCCGGTTCTTGTGCGTGCAGCGGCACCAAGGCCATTGAAATAGCGCTCAAGCACAAAAGCACAGATCGGAAGCTGGATGAAGCGTTCATGGGTAAATTACGGGTTCGGGAAATAAATAGGGAAGCGTTGCCACTGAACGCAGTAGGGCTACGCAAAGCGGAGGCCGAGAATCACTTCGCCATGGTCAGTGGTTTCGGATCGGAGACAATCCCGGCAGGACGGCTGTGCTCAGCCAGTTCTTTCTCAAATGATTCTGCGTAGGACCGAAGGCGTTTCACCACTTCGGGGAAGCTTTCAATCACGTTCTTTTTTTCGCCGATATCGGCATCCAAATCGAACAAGGCCGGACCGGGCTCCTTGCCTCGACCTTTGGCCGTAACTTTCGCCATTGCCAGATGCAGTTTCCATTTGCCGGCTCTTACTGCTCGCAATTCATTTTGCCCGTAGTAGAAGAACGCTTCATGAGGCGACTTTGCTTCCCCGGTCAACACAGGCCAGATATCTTTGCCATCGATCACGCGATCGGACGGGAGCGCTGCACCGCCCAGCTGGGCAAAGGTTGGAAGTAAATCCATCGCCGTCATGAGTTCATCATTGACTTCGCCGACGGGAATCTTTCCGGGGCACCAGATGACCGTCGGCTCGCGCATGCCTCCCTCTAACGTGCTGCCCTTTCGACCGCGCAGCGGCGTCGCCTTGCCCGAGGCAGGACCGTTGTCGGAGGTAAAGATGACAACCGTATTATCGTCGATTTGATTTCGCTTGAGCGCGTCAAGGATCTGGCCCACAGACCAATCGATTTCGCTGATCGACGGCCGGAACATCTGCTTCCTACGCAGTCCGTAATTCACTGCCTTCTCGTTGTCCAATTTGTCTTTGACCTCGGCAGGCAAGTCCTTCATAAAATCAGGTGATGCATGAAGCGGCGAATGGGGAAGCGGATGAGGCACGTAAAGAAAAAACGGATCGTCTTTGTTGGCGTCGATAAATTTCACGGCGCGTTCGGTGATCCGTTGGGTCAGGTAGTCGGCGTCGGGCTCCAGTTCGATCACCTGTTGGCCGTCCAGCAGCGGCAATGGCGGAAATTTGAAATGACTCTGGCGAGGATGTCGGGGATGGATGTCGTGGCTGTAAGGAATGCCAAAGTATTCGTCAAACCCCTGCTGCGTGGGAAGAAATTCGGGCTGATCTCCCAGATGCCATTTACCGAACATGCCTGTGCGATAGCCTGCCGATTTAAGGACTTCCGCGATGGTGATTTCTTCTGGGTTGAGCCCCTTTTTATCTGCGGCCAGCAGGACCGCAAAGTCTGAACCGTAAGCCATATCAATTCGGCGGGGATAACATCCGGTCATCAGCGCCGCTCGCGATGGCGTACACAACGGCGCTGCAACGTAGAAACTGGTAAGCCGAGTTCCTTCGGCCGCCATTTGGTCGATACGAGGCGTGCTCACATGTTTTCCGCCGAAGCAACTGAGATCGGCGTACCCCTGATCGTCGGTGAAGACGATGACAAAATTTGGCGGGCGATCTGCCGCGCAGATCGCGGTGGGCAGGCAAGCCAATACAAGCATTAACGCGCGGTGCAAATAGGTGTTCATGATTTAGGTCTGTCCGTTTGTTAAGATAGATTAAGAGTAGGGCCGGTTCCTACCTTAGGTTTTACCACAAATTGTCCGTAAAATTTACAAACGACAAAATCTCTTTTTCGGTTTGTCTTCATTTTTTGTTAGTGAAAGTTGAATTGTAGAATTTGACCTTGGGTTCAAAAGTGATCCAGAGTTAGAGGTTGTCGTACAAGTTGTTGTACTCACCCCACAATCACGCTTCAGGAATTCACTCATGCACGCCAATTACGCATCAGAAACAACTTTAGGTCACTCAATTTTCGACCAAGCAGCTTTTGGCGACGTACGGCGAAATGCTCGGATGGCCGAATCCTTCGACGCGATGAAACGTAATCCCGGTGGCTCACTTCCCGACAAGCTCTCCAACCCGGCGGACTTGCGAGCTTTCTATCGTCTACTGGATTGCAAAGATGTCACTCACGAAACCATGATCGCGGCGATTCGCAATCATACCTTCGCGAAAATCGCCGCGTGCCCGGACCCGGTTTTGATGCTACACGATGCTACGGAGCTGGATTACTCGTCGCTCAAATCTCTGGCCGATGACTTAGCGCAAATTGGCAACGGCAGTCGACGTGGATACGTCTGTCAGAATGTACTGGCAGTCAACGCGAAAACGGGAGCTGTGCTTGGGCTTGCGGATCAGATACTTCACAAGCGTGCCAAGACACCCAAGAAAGAAACGAAAGCCCAGCTCCGGGCACGCGATTCCCGCGAAAGCCTGTTGTGGCTCAAAGGCACCAAGCACCTCGGGCAAGACTCCCGGTTGATGGATGTCTGCGATCGGGGCGCTGACACGTTTGAGTTTCTAGAACATGAAGTCAAAAGCGGTCGGCAATTTTTGATCCGGTCAAGCAAAGTTCGCAAAGTCTATCCAGGTCATGAAGTCGCTGAAGAAACCCAGTATCTCGCCGAGTATGCACAGCAACTGCCTGTGCTGGACGCCTTTACGATGGATGTCCAGTTCCAAAAAGGCATCAGCGGAGGAGACAAGGCACGCAAAGCACGCACTGCACGCAATGCTGAGTTTTCTGTCCAAGGCGCTGCGGTACTGGTATGTCGACCGCATGTGAAAACAGGGAACCATGGCGACGCCCCTTTGCCGATGTACGTGGTGCGTGTTTGCGAAGTCGATCCACCGGTAGGAGAAAAGCCGCTTCAATGGACGTTGTTGACCAACAAGCCGATCAAAACATTCAAAGATGCTTGGGACGTTATTGAGTGTTATGAAAAAAGATGGGTTGTGGAAGAGCTTCACAAGGGAATGAAGACCGGTTGTAAGATCGAGAGCATTCAGTTCACAACGGTTGGGCGATTGCAACCGGCGATTGCTCTGTTTACTGCCCTCGCGGTAACGCTGCTGAATCTCCGCGACATGAGCCGCACCAAAGACGCTCAAAAGATCGACGCCAGTGAAGTGATCGACTCGGATTACATCGTGGTGTTGAGCATGTGGCGGTTTGGCCAAGCCAAATCACTAACGGTGCACGAGTTCTTTTACGCACTCGCGCGGCTTGGTGGGCATCAGAATCGACGCTCGGATAATCCGCCAGGATGGATTGTCATCTGGAGAGGCTGGGCTAAACTTCAGAATATGATGCTCGGATATCAAGCGGCGAAGACAAAAAGATATGGTAAAACCTAAGGTTCCTACCGGCCGCGCCCCACGCTGACCTAAACAGGCCGTTGGTACCTGGCCAACAAACGTGTTGGTTGGGCCATTATGGCGATAACACAATGGCACTTACTTTTCCGAAAAATTAAACAATGGTTTAACGACGAGCCGGCAGGCGACCGTGCTTGGCGGGGCGAAACGCCGACGCCTGCCGGCTAGTCGTTAAACTGACCAAGGGTAGTGCCAATTGAAACCAGCGGCTGACGGTATCATTTATCTCAAAACAGATCAACAATCCCTAAGACGCAGGAACAGGCTTCTGAGACTTCTGTTTTTTCGGCGCGACTTTCTTTTTGTTATTTTTCCTTGCGGGCTTCTTCTCCTTTTTCACGCCATAGGAATCGAGCAAGCTGCTCAGCTCCCTCACGCGTTCGGGGTACTGGTTGTGCAAATTTTGGGATTGGTTGGGGTCGTCCTGTAAATTATACAGCTGAGCCGCCGGTGCGTCCTTTTTAATACGTCCGTTTTCGATATCACTGTTCACCCCGCCTACAAATGCTACCGCCGGAGCCCCTCCCCAAGCATGCTGGTGCGGCTTCGATCCAGAGAACCCTCCACTTCCCTTGGCTCCGATATACACCCAGTTGTCTTTGCGAATCGCAATATTTTGCGACCTAAAGGGTGCCAACAGTAACTCCTTCCTTAGCGGTTGCTGAGGTTCATCCTGAAACGCCGGCAGCATGTCAATACTGTCGGTCCCCTCGAGCCCCGCTGCGTCTTGGCCGGTCAGCGCGGTGAAGGTGGCAAGCATGTCGATGTGGCTGATCAATTGAGACGATTCGGTTCCGGCTTGAATCTTGCCGGGCCAGCGCGCAATCAATGGCACACGATGGCCACCTTCCCAGACACCAAATTTGAACCCCAGCAAGTCGCCATTGATTTTATGTCCGGCTTTGACGGCATCACGACCGGCGCGATTGAGCATCGCGCCGTTGTCGCTGGTGAAGATGACAAGTGTGTTGTCGCTGAGTCCGTTTTCGTCCAGCGCCTTTAGCACTTCGCCCACCATCGAATCCAGTTCATGAACAAAATCACCATACAGCCCGCATTCGCTGGTGCCTTTAAATCGAGGGGCCGGCGTAAAAGGATGATGGATGTTAGGCGTCGGCAGGTAGAGGAAAAAGGGATCGTCTTTCTTCTCGGCGATCCATTTTACGGCGCGCTGCGTGAGCAAGGTTCCCGTTTTCTCATCGTCGTAAATTTGATGAGCCTTCAACGCACCGCTGAATTTGTTGGGGCTCTTTCTGGACGCTTCTTCGGGAAATGTCGGCGTGGGAGAAACAGGTTTGCCACCTAACACCAACGGATCGTTCGCGTCGTAACCCACGATCGTTTCGTCTTCCACGTAGACGAAAGGGCTGCCGCTATTGACCTGGGGTATGCCGAAGTAATGATCGAAACCGACGTCCAACGGGCCTGGGCTCAGCGGGACCTGCCAATCGTTCTTGCCTTCTTTAAAACCAAGGTGCCATTTGCCCAGACAAGCCGTTGCGTATCCTTTGTTCTGAAAGACTTTTCCAAGTGTCAGCATTTCGGTGTCGATGATCAGCCCGGCATCCGTCTTCAAGGGCCCCCATACCCCTTGGCCCCCAAACGCGCGAAACGGATACGTTCCGGTCAACAGTCCATACCGCGATGGCGTACAGACCGCCGACGCGGAATGCGCGTCGGTGAATTGCCGGCCTTGGGCGGCCAGTCGGTCGATGTTGGGTGTTTTAATTTTTGTCGCGCCGTAACACCCAAGATCTCCATAGCCCAGATCATCGGCGAAGATCAGCACAACGTTCGGCGGCGCGGATTCGGATTTTTCTTGGGGCAGGGTTTCTCCGCACAGATTGGCGGTGAACAAGCAAAGTAAAACCAAAACGGTGGCTGTCCGGATCGTTAGGGATACCATGAGACCTTTTTCTTTTTTGATGTAATGATTCGGTGTATCGCTTCGCCGTCTACGGATCAAAAGTATCGGTGCGGAACGGGTAGGCCGGCAGGTCCGCGATATTAACCAAATTGACGTTCGGTTTGCCGGCAAACGCATAACGCACATAACGCGGTTGGTCGATTTCGGAACTGCTCAGCACCACCGTTTCGCCGTTGAGTTCAGCATCGGCCCTGACCCATTGCGCGGTGTCGTCGGCCAACCAAAACCCAGCAGGAGCATCACCGTCAATCGTCTTCAGTCCCTCGGCATGATCAAAGCTCACGACCAACTGCGTTCCCCGGACTTCCACGCTTTTCATCATAGGCCCGGATACTTGGACGTCTTGCTCTAAAATGTTTCCAGCCGCCATCCGCGCCAATCGCTTACCCATCGGCAATTTGTCTTTGGGGTGCACGTTTTTTTCGTCGCCTAAGTCGATCGTATTGACGACGGAGGTGAGTTTTAACTCCAACGCCTTGAGCTGCGAATCGCGCATCCACGCCCAAGAGTGCGACGCCGGATGCTCAGCCCCCAACTGCGGACCGGTTTTCATCGGTTTATGATACCCCGGCAACATGACGATCATGAACTCCATCTGGTCATTGTCCCACTGCTGCCGCAGTCGCGTGATCCACGCCTTGAGCGTATCCCCATATTTCAGCATCCCCGAATTGCGGGAAAACCAAGGCGTCTTCACCATCCCGTGCATCGACTGGGTGTTGCGTTCGCCTTGATACCAAACCAATCCGCGACACGCATAGGGCGCGATCGGGTGCATCATCGCGTTGTACAAAACATTTGGCTGACGGCGTAAAAACACATCGTCTCTCCCTTTCCAAGGTTTGGATTCCAAAATGGTGGCGATCCGGTCGAGCGTTTGGGTGTCGGCATCAAATTCTTCCATCATCGTTTTGTAGTGCGGGACCGTCTGCGTCATGTCGCGCGGCATCCACGCCTCGATCGACGAACTTCCCCAGCTGGTTTGAATGATGCCGACTGGAACATCGGCGGCCTCTTGTAGAAAATAGGCAAACGCAAACGCCACGGCGCTGTCGGGATGCTTCTGAGCCCATTTGCCCTCGCACTGCTCCTGTTGCTCAAAGGCCACCGTATTGCTCACTTGAAAACTTCGCAGGTTTTGCGCCGAAGCAGACAGCGCCGCAATCTCCGGCACTCGTTTGTGGCTCATCTGCATATTCGACTGCCCCGAACAGATCCAAACTTCGCCAACAACCACGTTCGAACAAGAAATCTCTTGCTCCCCGGCGGAGATCTTCAGCACTTGCGGATCACGGGTTGCGGGCATCGAATCCAGCTGAACTTTCCACCGCCCTGTGTTATCGGCAACGGCTGATTTTTTCTGTGCGGCGAATTCGACCGTTACCTTCGTGCCTTCTTCGGCGGTTCCCCAAACCGGTATTTCACGGTCTCGTTGGAGCACCGCGTTATCGGTGAACGGAGACGCGACAGAGAGTTCAGCCCGGGCCATCGCCGGGCACATACCGACGATTAGAAGCCATCCCAAAACGATCGCGGCATTGGCACTGATTTTCTTCAGGGCATTATTGTCAGCATGCGGATATTTTTTCATTCGGCTCATTCGGCTTCGTCCTGTATCAATTTGGCAATCGGCAACGCATCCTTTGAAGCAATCTCTAACTTCGAATCTATTATTCCAATTCCTTCTTTGGTCGGATCCACATGCAATGTCCGCCGCCGGGGGCTATCGCAGCCGAAATTTTATCGCCTTGTTTCACTGTCATCTTCCGAATTTGATACAGTTCGCGTTTAGTCTCGACCGGCTTAAAACGACCCTTGGTCTTACCGCTCTCTTTTCTACTGGCAGGACCGGGAAAGCGATAGTCACTTTCGGCGGTGTCTTCGTACAGCGTTGCATCGTAAACCGCTCCGGGTTCAAGAAAATCCAGCGTCAGCTCTAACGCCCGTCCGGATTCGTCGGCCACTGCCGCAACCAGCCAGACGTCTCCCGTTCTCCGAGCCATGGTTATGTATTCACCAATTTCTATTTCCAACACCTTCGTCTGGTCGTACGTCATCGGAAGCTGCTTAATAAATTCGAACAGGTCGATCTTACGGTTGTAAGCGTCAGGCATGTCCGGAAGTATCAGGATGCCGCTGGGAAAGATCAGGCACTGCGCTACCTGCGAAACAACGGTGCTGGGAATCTGTTTGTGAACTTTATCCTTCGCAATTGACTGATCCATATCAAACAACCCACAACTCCGATCGACCGGTCCCGCCAGATTATGAACCACCGGAAAAACGCTCAGCTCCGACGGCGTCGCGGCGGGACGACTGGGCGCGTCCAACATACTGTTCACATACTCGCGCGACATGTAGTGAGGATAAGTCCGCACCAATCCCGTCGGTTTATTGGGTTCGTGAAGGTTGTACATAATTTTGTACTGGGCACATTTCTCCAGCACATGGACGCTGAACGCATTCTTTACTTGATTTCCTCCGCCGAGAAACCCATGTTTTATTCCAGCAACGCCCCACTTTTGGTACTGAGCGAACGTTCGGTCGATGTCGAATTTTTTTAGCGCGATATCGTTGACGTCCAACCAGATGCCTACGCCTTTCTCTTTGGCGTAGCTGGTGATTTTGGGAATGTCGACATCCGGTTCGTAGGTCACCGGATCCGATTCAACGCTGCGTTCAGGACCGTACCACTCCGCATCAATCAGCACATACGCCAACCCGTGCTCATGAGCAAAGTCGATGTAGCGGAAGTAACTTTCGGTGTTGATGCCATAAACAAATCCATCGTCCGCCTTGCCACCATGATTTCGCCAGTCCCACAAAGAGACGCCGGGTTTGATCCAGCTTGTATCGGCCAGCTTGCACGGCTGGTTAAGATTTAGAATCAACGAGGACTCGATCAAGCCCTTTGGCGTGGCGGAAATCTGAACAGTTCTCCACGCCGTTTTTGTGCCGGCATCTTGTTTTGATCTCGAGGCATAAGTCAGCGTGCGTTTGTCGGCACCCAGTGACAGCCGCGCGTCCGATGAATTGACGATCTCGGCTTCATGCAACGACACAAAGCAATCCTCGGAAACTTTTACAGTGAAGGGCGTCCCGCAGGGCTTCTTAATCTTTTCAAAAGGAACGTTACTGGCGAGGCTTGTCGAACCTCTGGCGTACCAAGCGACCGGATTCTCTGACTCGATCGCAACGGAGGAAAATTCTTTCGCCAAATGAGTGTTCTTGAGGCCATCCTGTTTCGGGAAAACGTACCGAAAGGCGATGCCGTCGTTGTAGGCCCGCAGCACCACTTGCATCATGCGATCGTGAGAATCTTCGGTGACGTCAAGCGTCAGTTCATTGTAGTGATCACGACAAACGCTGAACTGCCCCCAAACGGGATTCCAACTTTCATCGTGGCTGCGTGTTTGCGATTTCGAAACCGAAAGCGGATTCGAAAATTCGCCTTGACTCAGTTCAACCCCCAATCGGGAACGCCCAATGACAGGCGCTCCGTCGAACTGAACCGAGTAGAAAATTTGCCCATCCGCTTCGTGCGTGCTGAGGACAATCCGCTTATCTGGAGAACTGATTTCCGCGGCAACCGCATGTTTACAGCAGGTCATCAAAACCAGCAGAAGAACAAACGAAATGTTGTTGCGGGTAAATATGAATTTCATTGACCTTGATATTTCAATTGGATACGGCCGGTACAAATAGCTAATCTCTTGATTCTTATTCGCAAGTCGACTTTAACGCGCGTACTTAGGCTTAGGTTACTCTACTTGTTCGGGCATCCAGTCAGGAATCCCCTGCTCTTCCAGCTGCATTTGATAGCGTTTGGCAAACGGCTGATCTTCGGGTCGCACCTTCGGCAGACCTTCGTTGACCATCAACTCAATCGCCGCCTCCCACCATTGATCGTATGACTCACGCAAACGATCGACGACTTCGGGATACTGGGCGGCGACATCCTTGGTTTCGCCGGGATCACTCGAGATGTCATAAAGCTCCTTATGATTCACCAGACGCCAACGCGCGGTACGCACCGCACACTTTCGGTACTTAAAATTTTCACGTTGACCGTTCTTCCAACGACCGCAATGCACAAACAGACTGCGATCCTGCCAGTCCGCCTGCGGGTCGTTGAGCAGCGGCAGCAACGACCGACCGTCGAGCGTCTGCATTTTCTCCGGCAGTTTCGCGCCGGCCAATTCACAGATCGTTTGATAAAGGTCGATGTGGGCTGTCAATGCATCAATGTCAACGCCTTCGCCAAGCTTATCTTTCCATTGCATGAAAAACGGAACATGACTTCCTCCCTCATTGGGCGAGTTCTTTCCAGATTTAAGTCCGGCGTTGAAGTAGGGGAGCTCTTTCGTTTTGCCCACTCTCACCGCACCATTGTCGGTCATGAAAATGACCAGCGTATTCTCCAACGCATTCCACGTCTGAAGCTTCTTCATCAATTTGCCAAAGTTGTCATCAATGTTTTCGATCATACCTAAACGGATGGCCGAACGTTTATCGCAACCGGCGTCAAGCAACCGTTCCATGTTGGCTTCGGGAGCATTCTCAAAAGGCCCATGCGGTGCGTTCAACGAAATGTAGGCGCAGTAAGGCGTTTCGGCTTCGTGCTTTTCTTTAATCCAAGCCAACGACGCATCAAAGAACACGTCGGTGCAAAACCCCTTGGTCTGTACCACCGTATCATTGTGCAGCAGCACATTGTCGAACAAAAGGTTCTGATCATTAGGCGGGAAGTCATCTAAGTTCGTCTGCCCGATGCCTCCTGCCCCATGCATCAACACCTCGTCGAAGCCCCGACTCTGAGGAAGGTATTCCACTTCGTCGCCCAGATGCCACTTCCCAAACAGCCCCGTCGTGTACCCGGCGCTTTTAAGCGCTTGCGGCATCGTGAAAACATCCAAGGCCATCCGTTCGCGCTGCAAAATGGTATGCGTGACGCCCACATGAAACGGCGACCGTCCGCTCATGATCGCCGCGCGGGTTGGCGCACAGGTCGGGCTGACGTGGAAATTGGTAAATCGCGTCGCCCGTTTGTAAAACTGGTCGATGTTCGGGGTTTTGACCAGTTGATTGCCCATGCAGGAAAGATCGCCCATCCCCTGGTCGTCGGTCATGACCAAAATGATGTTCGGCCGAGCACCCTCAAGTTGCTTTGCTTGGGTATGATCCGCTGCCGACAGCACCGTGCTAATCATAGCGCAAAAAATCAATAGAAGTTTCATGGGTCTATTCAATTCAATCATCTGATCGCCTCGCCGGCCTGAAATGTTTTCGCTCCTGAACAACGATACGGGCGATGATCATTTAACACGCTGGATTGTAATTTGACGAAGGTTCATCGGCTGCCAACTATCGGGTTCGGGAACGATGCGAAAGTTCTTCTTTCCCGTTTCGCTGACGTTGATCACGCCCAACCGGTGTTGCTTGTACTTGCCATAACTCCCCGTCGAGGGGACCTTGGCCGACACCAGCGTCCCTTCAAACCCAAAGCCGAATTGCGTTTGCTCATTCTGCAATGACATCGTCCCGAGCACTTCGTAATCGCCCGGTTTGTCGATCTCGATCGTCCAATCGACCCACGCTCGATTGTCGACCCAATAGCCGATGTGGGGAATGTCGTCGTGAATCTTTATTTCCGCCGAACGGCTGCCATCGTTGTTGTGAATGTATCCGTCCTTGGCGACCAGAACCAGTTTTCCATCGGCGTCGGGTTTAGGAAGTAGGACTTTTACCTTCAATTCACCTTCGATGGTCAATTCGATCACGCTGGCGTTTGGATCGGGAGCTTTGCCCGGCAGCGTTAATTCCAATCCCGCGTCGGTCACCGCGGATGAGACCGCGACTTGTCCGTCAAGCAAACGAGCATTAATCGGCGTCTGACTCAATCCCGGCACGACCAACTTCCCGTCCTCGGGCCAGTCGAAAACGTGTAGGTACAGCGTCGTCTGTCCGCCAGTCGGTCGCGCTGTGCAGCGTCCCCACTCCAACGCCGGAAGTGGGCTGGCCTGAGTGTTGTAGATCGAATCGCTGTTGATCTCCATCCATTGGCCGATCTCCTTCAGCCGCTCAATCGCCGGCGGCAACAACGTGCCTTCGCCAGTTGGACTAACGTTCAACAAGTAGTTGCCGCCCTTGCTGGCGATGTCGACCAAATTGCGAATCAATGTCTGAGTCGACTTGAAATTGTCGTCACCCTTTTTGTATCCCCAACTTCCGCTGATAGGCATGCAGACCTCCCAGTCTTCACCGACCGGAGCACGCTGAGGAATGTGTCTTTCGAAAGTCTTATAGTCACCGCGGTAACCTTCGCCCAAACGGTCGTTGGTAATGACGCTCGGTTGCAGCTTGGTCAGCGAATGCAAGGCATCAAACGCTTCTTCGCTCATCTTCCTAGGCGTGTCCCACCAAAAGATTCCGATCGGACCATAATCGGTCAGCAACTGTCGCACCTCAGGAACCGCTTTTTCAAAAACATATTCGTCGGTGCTTACTTTCTTCAGCGTCTTGTCCCAGCTGTTGCCGTGTCCGCCGGGGTGATGCCAATCTTGGGCTTGCGAGTAATAAAATCCGAACTTGATATCCTGTTTCAAGCATTCATCGGCCAGCTCTTTCATGATGTCGCGCTTAAACGGCGTCGCGTCGACGACGTCGTAGTCGCTGCACTGAGAACCAAACATCGAAAACCCGTCGTGGTGTTTGGCCGTGATCACGATGTACTTCATGCCCGCATCTTTGGCGCGGCCGACGAATTCGGAAGCGTCAAATTTGGTTGGATTAAACTGAGCCGCGTATTTTTCGTATTCAGCGATCGGAATCTTGCCACGGGCCATCATCCATTCGGCGCTGTTTGGCAACTTCTGACCGTTGTACTCGCCACCGACCGTTGAATAGATGCCCCAGTGCACGAACATGCCAAACCTTGCCTCGCGCCACCACGAAAGCCGTTCATTCCGTCCGTCCAAATCGGGTTTGGTCCACTCGGGGATACCTTCGGAGGTTCTCTGTCGGTGAAACTGTTCCTCGAAGGAACGCGGAACATCTAAAGGCGCGTCTTCATTGACCATCATCGGCCGCACCTCTTCCCACCAGCGGTCAAAACTGGTTCGCAGCGTTTTGACGACTTCGGGGTGTTGTTCGGCGACGTCGTTCGTTTCGCCGGGGTCGCTGATGATGTCGAACAGGCGTTTATTGACTAACCGCCACTTTTCATTGCGTACCGCAAACCCATTGTATTTATTGTTGTTCGGTTCGGGATCGCCTTTGCTGAAGCGAACCGGAGCCCCCGCTTTCGCCCAGCGACCGACATGAAAAAAAGTGTCACGCGGTGCCCAGTCTGCATCTGGGTTTTCGATCAGTGGCATCAGGCTGCGTCCGTCAAGGTCCAGAGCATCCGGGATCGTGCCACCGGCGATTTCTGTCAGCGTTGGAAACAGATCGAAATGGCGCGTCATGCGATTAACCTCCATGCCCGGTTTGGTCACGCCCGGAAGACGCATGAACAGCGGCACGCGCGAGCCTCCCTCATTCATCGTCCCTTTGCCGCCCTTCATGCCGGCGTTGTAGATCCGTGATCCCGCGGCGCTGCCGTTGTCGGTCATGAAAATCAGCAACGTGTCGTTGGCCAAGTTCCATTGATCAACCTTCTCCATTAAAGCGCCAACGTTCTCGTCGATGTTGACGATCATTCCCAAGAAAGCCGCCTTCTTCGCATCGGCAACTTTGTCTTTGAATAAGTCTGAGTAGCTCGCGTCGACGCGGTAGGGCGAGTGCGGGGCGTTGGTGGCGATGTAGGCGAAGAATGGTTTTTTCTCTTCGTCTTCTTTTTGGCCAACATTGGCCTTTGATTTAATCCAGCCAAGGGCTTGCTGAAAGAACACGTCGGTGCAGTAGCCGCGCGTCTGTTCGAAACGACCGTTATGTTTGATGATCGGATCAAAATAACTGGTACCAGGTGCGTCGCTTTGATCGCCGGCGTGACTTTGGCCGATGCCGCCGGCCCCGTGAATAAAGACTTCGTCAAATCCACGACGGTCGGGTTGGTAAGGATCCGCGTCACCTAAATGCCACTTGCCAAAAATCCCGGTATCGTAACCCGCCGATTTTAGGACCTCAGCAATAGTCGGCGTGTCCAACGTCAATCGTTCTCGTTCAACGACAGTGTGCGTGACCCCGACTTTGAACGGTGCTTTGCCAGACATCAGCGCGGCGCGTGTGGGCGAACACGTCGCGCTCACATGGAAATTTGCAAACCGCGTGCTTTGGCTGAAAAGTTTGTCAATGTTGGGCGTCTTGAGAAAGGGATGCCCATGACAACTCAGATCGCCATACCCTTGATCGTCGGTCATGATCAAAATGATATTGGGCTGCTTTTTATCGGCGGCTGGAGTTTCGGCATAGACATGATCCGAAGCTATCGCCAGCGTTAAAAAAACCGCGACGATGGTCGTGTAACAATGCAAAGGGTGAAAGAATAAGGTCATGGGTCTATTCAGTTTGATTTGACTTGACTTGGTTAGTTCAACCGACACGTTATTGATAGCTGGTTGTTGTTCGGCGTTAGCCAACGTTTTTATTTTTCGACAACCCAGATGTTTCGGAATTTAACAGGAGAGCCGTGGTCCTGAAGAACGATGGGCGACAGCGGCTCCTCTGGAAAAGCTCCGTACTTGTTCCGTCGCACCGACAGTTTGAAGTTGTCATGGACGAGCGTTCCGTTGAGTCGCACCGTGACGCGGGCCACGCTGTTTTCAGTCATCATTCCGTGCTGATTGAACCGAGCCGCGCGATAGTCTAGATCGACCGTCTGCCATTGGCCTGGCGGCAACGCTGCGTTTTCATCCGGCGCGCGGATGTGATAGATCGCACCACAATCAATGAAGCCTGCTTCTTCCTTCTTGGCACTGTCAAGAATCTGCAACTCGTACAACGGCCCGAAGAAGATACCGCTGTTCCCCTTGCCACCATCCTCGGGCAGCTGAAATTCAAGGTGCAATCGGTAGTCACCAAACCGCTGCTTCGTACAAAGAAACTGTTTGCGCTTCTTCCCCTCAAACTCAAACGTCACCTGCAATGACTTGTCATCGCAGATCTTCCATTGGATTTCTTTCTGATCGTCTTTAGGATTGATTGCCAGAAACGAAAACGGCTTCCAAGCATCGACGTTCGACCCGTCAAATAACACAACGGCGTTCGATGGAGGTGCCAGTCCGAGCGTAGATTCCACCGAAGCGTTTTTTGCATTCTCTTGAGCGACCGCCGGCGATTGAATGACAAACGCAGCAATGCCAACCAGTATCAACGCGCAAAATAAGCAATTTGTAGTCTTCTTCATGGTCTCTCATATTTCTTTAACGACACCGCTTTACCACTACGTGGCGGTAAACCTTTAATAACTTAGCTTCCCACCTTTTTTGGGCGGTTGGCGATCGCTCTTCCACCAATGGTCGGGGCCTTCGGATTCAATATCCTTCCAAACCTGTAGCAGCTGTTGCTTCATCTCTTCGGTCTTCTCCGGCATCGCCTTGGCCAGGTCGCGTTCCTCCTTTGAATCTTTTTGAATCTCGTAGAGCTGGAATTTTGTCAGCGTATCGTCTCCAACCAACTTCCAGTCTCCGATCCGCATGGCGACACGGTCTCCCGGTGGAGAAACGTGAGTTCGCCAGAACAGCGGCACTTTCCGTTGAACGGGCTTGCCTTCAAACGCCGGTAACATACTGACGCCGTCGATGGTGCGGTCATCAGGAAGGGGAATGCCGGTAATATCCAAGACTGTCGCAAAAATGTCGGTACCAACGACAGGGACAGCGCTGACGGTTGCCGGTTTGATACGATCGGGCCATCGCGCGATTCCCGGTACGCGAATGCCGCCTTCGTGATCGCTGCGTTTGCCGCCACGCAAACCGCCGGTCGTTCCGCCAAATTTGGCGACCGGCCCGTTATCGGAGGTGAAGATCAATAGCGTGTTATCACTGACGCCTTCCTTTTCCAGTGCATCCATCACCATCCCCAGCGCGTGATCCAGCTGCGAAATGTTGCCCATGTATTTGCTGTTTTCGTGACCGTCGTACATGCCGGAGAAACGAGAATCGGTTGCGATGGGCGCGTGTGGTTCGTGCGCCCAAATGGACAGCGCGAAGGGTTTCGATTTATCACGCAGTGCGCTCAGCCAGCGCGTCGCTTCGGTGGCAACCAGAGGTGCCGAATACCCCTTCAGTTCACCAACGGGCTCGCCATTGCGGACAAAATTATCAGGGTTTTTATGGCTGGGTTGTGCATTGTTGTGCGTCGCCATCCAATAATCGTATCCATGATCGCCGGGTTGGGGGTATTCGGTGGTATTGAATTGCTTGATGGAATTGAGATGCCACTTTCCAACATGGCACGTCTGATAGCCGATCGTTTTCAGCAATTTAGGATAAGTGATCTCACTCGCCCGCAGATGAGCTTCGTTTTTGCCAGAGAGATGGCGATAGACGCCGTTTCGATAAGGCGTTCGTCCGGTCAGAATCGCCGAACGTGACGGAGAACAAACGCCGCAAGCAGAATAGCACTGAGTGAACTTGACGCCCTGCGAAGCCAGTTTATCAAGGTTCGGCGTTTGAATCAGCGGATGCCCGTAGGTCGCACAATCGCCCCACCCCATGTCGTCAGCCAAAAAGACAACGATGTTTGGCTTCTGCGTTTCGTCAGCATGCAGACTGAACATCGGCGTCAGCAAAAGTAGGACTAAGGATAACGTCATTCGCATCATTTGAATTTCTCTCAAGGATGGATGGGAAATACACGGCTTCAGCAAATCCATGTTACTTTTCTGTTTTTGCGGTTCGCACGTACTTTATATTCGAAAAGGTTATCACGCTGGTGGTGATCTTTGCATCGCCATAGAAGTCTGCCCAACCTTTGGATTTAGATTTCCGCATCGTGTAAGGATCCTGCGCCTGCAGATAGTTTCCGAACTTCAGATAAGATTTGGAACTATCCTTCACTCGCAGACCGAACGTTTTTTCAAACGCCGAAACGGTCACCATGCCTCTGTCGTTGATGATGTGAAAATCGAAACTGTCACCGGTTTTGATGGTGCCAAGCGCCCGTTTTTCTTCCCCCGAACCGTCCTCGCGCGTCAAACGAACATAGACATCGAACACGCCGTTGCCAGGGCGACTGTCAATGAGCCGTTTCTCGCGTGTGTCCGACACATACAGTTTCACAATCGTGCCAGTGTCACCGGCGTGATGCTGCGCCACGATCGTCTTGCCACCGTTGGACAGATCGACTTTCACGCGTGCCTGGAAATCCTCAAACACCTCCGTCATCCCCACACGCAAGGCCTTCTTGATCTTGAGCTCATGCCGCCAACCGTTGCCGTTGGGCGTCACCACCTTTTCTCGCAACGCGTCAAAGACCATCACGTCGCCTTGCCGCGGATCTTTGCCCTCGACATCCCAGAACGACATGTCGAACGAATCACTGGCGGCCTCTTGCGACGCATCCGCGCCAGAGTCGTTGGAAGGGGCGGTTGTCTGAGCATCCAGCGGCAACGCTGCCGATAGGCCAAGCAGCAGAATTGTTGCCAGAAGAAATTCAATTTTCATGGATAACTTTGGTGGAGGTCAGGTCTTTGAACTGCCGCGGCAAACCATCGGCTTGTTCCTAAACGACAGAAGCACAAACAGACTAGAACGGTCTAATTATCAAAAGACAACGAAACACTTTCAACGATGGGTTTGGATTTGTTTTCGGTCGAATCGGTCATTCGCAATTCGATCTGGAATCCAAAACCTTCGGGCAATGTTGACAAATCCAATTCGGCGGGAGCCTTTGCAATCTGTTTTGAGAAACCGGGAATGTAGTCGTAAGTTTCTTTGATTTCGCTCCATTCGGTCCACTGGTCGATCTTTTTATCATTGTCAACATCGACGCCCACACGCGCCTCGACCGTCTCCACCCATGGGCCGGGACTGACGAAGTCGGTTTTTTGCTGGGTGGCAAGATAAAACTGCCCTTGGGCGAACGCAACGTCGGGGTCCGGATGGCCTTGACCGATGTGGTCGCACCACGTGAATTGTTGATCTATCGAAGGCGACGTGAACCATCCGACGCTCATCTTGTGACCGCCAACGGGATCGTAGTCGCCAAAGATGTAGTACTGACCGCCGATACAGATCGCGGCCCAATCACCGTAGGCTTCTTGTTCGGGTTCATGCACGTTGTACTGAGCAACATTGGTTTTGTAGTTTTTGGGATCTTCTTTCACCCAATGCGGGTGTTTATACGTTGCCGTCTTTCCGGTTGGCTTGGTCCGTTTATCGACCGCCGGCGCCTTAAAGACAAAATCACTCAGCCCCGTCGGGCTGACGGCATGTCCGGCCAATGGCGAATCCCACGATCGCTTGTTCGCAGAGATGGGGCTCCAGTCTTCGATGATGACATGCATGTTGCCGTCGAGATCACGAATGAAGCCCGCGTCACTTCCATGCGACGGATCCTTCACGGCCATGCCCATGTTCTTACCCGGTAGCCCGTCAAACAAATCTTCATCGACGTAAACGTGTGGATCCTGATCGTTGGGGAAGTCGTAGTAAATCAGCGCCTTGCCATCGACCCATTCCGCGCTAGTGACCCACCTAGAGAATCCCTCCGTCACGGGACCGTGATGAACCCAGTTCTTCATGTCGCGACTCTGCCACCCGTGGTAACCGCCTTTACCTGGCTTGAGTCCGCCAGGCGCGTCGTACTGGTTCGCAAGCGGAGTCGTCAGCAGAGGCATTTCGAATCCTTCTAATTTTGCTTCTTGCGGTTCAAACGGCGCTTGCGGCTGCGCCTTGTTGCCTTTCTTTTTCTTGGCACCCGCTTTTTTGTAGCGGCCAAACATCCAATAATTATTCGGCCCCAACGTCAGCATCACAGGGGCGTCGCCAAGATTGGCAGGGCCAAGGTTTTCGATGGGATTCCAGTTCTGCCAAATCGCAGACTGAGTCACCACCAATGACTTCGCCGAACGTTTTTCGTCGGTTGAGTGCAATTGAGTAACAATCGTCGCAACCTTTTCACTGGGCGAAACAGATCCACCATCAAAGGTCGCACCTTCAGCCGATTGCATGTTCGTCTCCCAATCCTCGGCGGTATCGATCGTCCAGTTCTCGGCTTGCAATTGGCCAGCAATCAACACAGCAACGGCGAGTGAAAGTGGAAATAGTTTCATTGATATTCATCTTCCAAAGTAAAGGTTGAGCCCGTTCATCTATATGTTAGCCTGTTGGAAGACGTTAGGTAGATTTTCGGCTCCGAAATAAGAAAGAACAATTTTCCCGCAACGCTCTTCCCGCCAGTGTTTGCGGGATGTGCGGAGAGCTTGCAAGTGCTCCAACCGGGGAGTCCTCAACCTGTTTTGGCATTTTTTGGGTGCGAATTTACTTGCGTTCTTCGTAGCATGATGCGCAGGAAGTTGATTCCACCAATACTCTCACTTAGTCCTAACATAAATTCCTCAATGGGTGTTTGGGAGTTAAGAGAATGAAACGTCGAGGATTCTATTTTGTCGTTCTCTGTCGCAGCGCCTTGAAATAGGCTTCGTCTCATTCCAGTGCGTTAGGTTTGCCGCCATGATTTCAAATCCATTGCTGTTGAGCACGACAAATGCGTTGACCCATTACGATCATGCAGTCATCGTCTTTTACTTGCTGTTCATGATCGCGATTGGGTGGGTCGTTCGCCGTTTCAACGAAAGCTCCAGTGATTATTTCCGTGGTTCGGGGAACATGCTGTGGTGGATGACCGGCAGTTCTGCCTTCATGGTCGCCTTCAGCGCGGTGCTGTTTACGGGGATGGCGGGTAAGGCTTATGTGGATGGCAGCATTGTGCTGGTGATCTACGCCGCGAATTTCTTGGGCTTCGTCGTCAATTATTTCTGGACGGCCCACCGTTTTCGTCAGATGCGGGTCGACACGCCCATGGAAGCGGTACGCGATCGTTACGGGCCGGCCAACGAACAAGTGTTCTCGTGGATTCAGATCCCGTTGAGCATTCTATACGCCGGGATTTGGCTGTACGGGTTGGGCGTTTTTCTTACCGCCGCCTTTGGGATGCCGCTGGAAGTAACACTGGTCACGGTTGGGGTTGTCGTTGTTTTTATGTCGGCGCTCGGCGGAGCGTGGGCCGTCGTGGCCAGCGACTTCATGCAGGTGCTGACGCTGATGCCCATCACATTCGTGGCGGCGTGGCTGGCCTTGGGGCATCCTGATGTTGGTGGAGTCCAAGGCTTCTATGAGAAACTGCCCGCGAACAATTTTGATTGGTCATTGGTCGCACGTTCGCAGGTGGTTTGGTTGTGGGTGTTTGCCGCTTTCATTCAGAAATTTGTCAGCACAAACAATATGTTGGATTCGTCGCGTTACTTAAGCGCTAAAAATTCATCGCATGCACGTAAAGCAGCGATGTTAGGTGCCGTTTTGAATTTCGTTGGTCCGGTGATCTGGTTCATTCCGCCGCTGGCCGCATCGATCGTGTTCGCGGACCTCAACGGCGTCTTCCCTGAACTGGGCGAGAAGGCTTATGAAGGCGCCTACGTTGCGATGGCCGTCGAGACGATGCCCAAAGGAATGGTGGGCCTACTGCTTTGCGGCATCTTTGCGGCAACCATGTCTTCGATGGACAGCGGACTGAACCGCAACGCGGGGATCTTTGTGAAGAACTTTTACTACCCGGTCCTACGTCGGAACGCTTCGGATGGCGAGCTTTTGTGGGCGGGCCGAATCGTCACACTTTTGTTCGGTGCGCTGGTGATCTTGGCGGCGCTGAAGTTTGTTTCGCTCAAGGAACTGCCGATCTTCGATCTGATGCTGCAGTTTGGAGCGCTGGTGGGTCTTCCATACAGCATTCCATTGGTGCTGGGAATGTTTGTCAAACGCGTGCCACCTTGGGCGGCGTGGAGCACCGTTCTGATCGGGTTCGGAATTTCTTTTGCAGTAAAGAACGTTGTGGATCCGGATGATTTTCGTCAGGTGATCGGTTTAGAAACCGAGTTTACCGGCAACGAAGAAGCCTTTTACTTTTACACCGCCAGCGTCTTGGCCAACGTCGTCATCGCCGGCGGGTGGTTTCTTCTGAGCACGCTGTTCTACAAGCAAACTTCCGAACAATCTCAGCAGCGCGACGCGGCGTTCTTTGACCGAATGGGCACGCCATTGGTAACGCCGGAGGGACCATCAAATTCTGACGAACTGGATTTCCAACAACGCGCGCTGCTGGGAAAACTGTGTCTCGTTTACGGCGGGTTCATCATGTTGATGGCACTGGTTCCCAATCCGATCGAAGGCAGACTGTGTTTTCTGTTCTGCGGCGGGGTCGTAGCGGCAACCGGATGGTTGTTACGATCAGTCAGAAAGTGATCCACGTCATCGTTCATGGGTGATCTTGAACGTGCCGCAAAGATCAGGATGCCATTGCCGCATTTTTGGGGGTGAAGACTCATTGCCCCAACAACTTGGCGCAGCTTGTAACCGCTGCAGTTTCCAGGCCACCCTTTGCCGAAGAGGCTGGGCGGCTCATGAACGGGCTTCGAAAGGGTAGCTAAGGTCGTCGCTAAAATGGTCGCTAAAATATTCCGGTTAGGATTATTAAAGTGGCCTTAAGCGGACAACATTTCCAATTTTGGATCTCAGGAAACATCCGTTCGCGGGTTTTGGTTTAACCACGTCTTATATTTGCTTGCCCTTGCAACGAATTTAGGATTGAAGCCATGAAATCACTGAAATTTGCCGCGCTTGCCGCAGTCGCCATCTTTCTTAGCGCCTGCGACAACGCCAGCCAATCAACGGCGACCCACGATTCAATGAATGCGGCTGGGTCGACACAAACCCTTCTCGAAAAACCAGCTCCACCGCGCGAAATCAAAGTTTGTAACTCCGCTGAAGAACTTGCCGATGCCTACCTCGAAGCACAGAACAATAAGGACAGGCAAGCATTGCTTGATCTGGTGTACTGGGGAGACGTTGCCGATCGAGAGCAAGTGGAAGAAAGAGCGTGTGCTTTCCTTGGAAGGAATAATTTATTCGATGTTGTGGTGACTCCGATTAAAAAATCGTTTCAAGAGCATTCGATGAAAGGTTTCGAAGTAAAGGGCGAGCGTTTTGTGCCCAACCTGCCGGTCGGCGCTGTGCTAACACCTAAAAGTGAAAAAGGTGACGGACAAGTTGAAATTGGTCGGCACGACGGACGTTGGTACTTGGTCGCGTATATTCCCCAATTGGCAGAAACGCCGGTGGAATAGCCTGCCCTACGAAGCTTGCCCTGCGTTTCTCCACTGCTGAGGGTATATCCAATTGCCTGCGTTTAGATGCGCGAGCCCATGTTGAGAAACAGGGATCCGTAAATTGACATTAGCATCACAAGAACAAAGTAAGCGATGGTGCATTTGGGCGCTTTTCGTATCAACCAGAAACCGATCGCGACTTCTGCAACCAGTAATAAACACCACAGCCAGATTATTTCCATGGGGCGTGTGTGGAACATTCTGCCAAGAAACATCGCCGGTACGAATGAGGGTAACACGATTGCACCAAAAAGAAGTTCAACGCTTTGGTTTTTGACGCTCTTGGAAGCAAACGCCCAGACGTAAGGGAAGTACATGCAGGCCAGCAACGCAGAAAGCTGCCATTGCCAAGAGAGATGTTTCACAATCATGCGCACCGCTGAAACGAACATAACAACCCAGATCAGAACGCCGAACAAAGCGAAACAATTGGCAATCAGGGCAAGCAAGACAGCAACGACTGCGGTTAGTACCAGTAGCGAACGCAAGTTGAACTGAAATCGCTTTGGAGGACTTTCTCTGGGAGACTCTTCCGTCAATGCTTCGTCGGTGTCCGTATCTCCAAACGGCAACCACGGAATCACAAACCAAGCCAAACCTCCGAAAGCCAACAGCGACCAGAACATTTGGTCAAACGCAGGCGTGGAGTAACTCTGATTAGCGCCGCTCCAATCGTAGAACGTGGGAATCATCCATCCAACGATGAAACACGCCAGCACAAAGGCCGGAAAGTAAACGGTCTTCGCTGTCCATTTTTGCTTGGCCATCGCAACTCTCGAAACGCAGCGTTCAATTTTCCCAAGAACAACGATAGCAAAAATCTCTAGCGCATCTCCTTCACCGCCTCAAACAGAATATCAAACCGTTTACGATGCCAAGTGTTACCGCAAGCACAATGGCAAAGAGCACGGCCATTCCGCTAATGGGAACGTAGAGATACCGATCGTAGGCATAGAAGGGATCTCCCGAAGATGAATTCAATATTTCGTCGGGAACGTGAAAGATAATTTGACCGCCTTCCATGTCAGGCTCCGTGTACCAGCCCACCAACGCCAACAATGCGATCGCCATGACAAGCACAATCAAAGAGGCAACGAAGTACGGTCGCCGTGAACGACGCGCTGTCGACACGGCATCAACCGACATCGGAGAATCGTATGGATTTTCGTTCACTCAATGCTTGACCGGTGGATGTGTTTACGGAACCATCTTCAACGTTTCGCAAACCTTTGCGAAAAGGTTCCATACGCCAACTTACACCGGCAAGTCAACAATTATTAGCGCGAGCCTCCGCGGTCAGACGAATCAAACGCGCAGGGTACTCGGCGGCCCTAACGCCTACCGTAGGAACGCTTCATGCAACCCACCATCGACGTTGATGATCTGACCGGTCGTTTTACTGGATCGGCTTGATGCCAAGAAGTAAATCGCCTCGGCTTGATCCGCAGGTGTGATGGGCGCCTTCGTCAGCGTGCGCTGAGCATAAAAGTTTGCCAGTTTGTCCCGAAGCTGATCATCGGATTCATTCTCTTCGAATTCAATCTCGTACTTGGTCAGCGACGCGATCACCCGATCGCGCGGGAACATGGTGCTGCCCGCTACTACTGTCGCAGGTGCAACCGCGTTGACCCGAACCAGTGGTGCCATCTCGATGGCCAGCTCGCGTACCAAGTGATTGGCTGCGGCTTTCGAAGTGTCGTAAGCAACTGACCCTTTCTTACCAACGACGCCATTGACACTGGTTGTCAAAACGACCGATGCTTTCAGACCTTGCTCCGTAAGCGTACTCCGCAGTTCGTCGACGATGTTGTAGCTGCCCCGAACGTTGACGTCGAATGTAAACTTCCACTTCTCATCGCTCAATGAACCATCACGCTCAGGCGCGACGAAAACACCGGCGGTGACGATGACGCGATCAATTCCACCGTAAGCTAACAACGTCTGCTGGATCAGTTCTTGAATTGATTCGCGGTTGGTGATGTCAACCGACAGACCAATTGCCGGTCCGCAACCGGAGATCCCTGTTCCCGCGACGCCGATGCCCTGCCCGTACTTTTCGGTCAACTCTGCGGCAGTTGCCTCGGCAGCGTCCCCCGAAAGGTCAGCACAAACAACATGCGCACCTTCCTGAGCGATCCGGTGAGCGACCTCTTTGCCGATGCCGTTGCCGGCGCCGACGATCAGCACGATGTCGCGTGACATTTCCTTTTCAGGAGGCTTGCGTTTGAGCTTCGCTTCTTCAAGCAACCAATATTCAATGTCAAACGCTTCCTGTTTGGGCAACGAAATGTATTTGCCCATCGCCTCGGCACCCCGCATCACTTCCACCGCACAGTTGTAAAATTCGGCGGTAACTCGTGATTCGCTTTTGTCCTTACCCCACGCAATCATTCCCACGCCAGGAATAAGAATCACTGTCGGGTTGGGGTCACGCATCGCCGGAGAATTATCATGCCGGCACTCGTTGTAATATTTCTCGTAGTCCTTGCGATAGCTCTCCAACCCCGAGCTAAGCAAGGCCTTCAACGAATCCAGTCCGTGTGGGTCTTCTTCGGTACCGCTATTGGGATCCCAGTCGACATACAGCGGCTTGATCTTCGTCCGCAAGAAGTGATCAGGGCAGCTGGTCCCCAATTCTGCCAATCGGTCAGCATCGGCAGAATTGATGAACCGCATAATCGAGTCCCGACATTCAACGGTCCCCACAAATTTATTCTGCTGCGACACTTGCCCTCTCAGCCACGGTAACAACTGAAAAAGAACGGCGTCTCGTTTTTCGTCAGCCAAGGTCGTGTACTTTTGTCCGCCAAAGGTATCGCTGCCTTTGTCTTTGGATTCGATATACTGGGCCGCTTTGTCGATCAGTTCGAGCGTCAGTTCGTAGCATTCTTTATCGTCATCGGCCCAGTTGATCAAACCGTGCTGCCCCATCACCAAACCTTTGAGCGCTGGATTGGCATCGACCTCGCGCTTCATCATCAACCCAAGCTCGAACCCCGGACGCAGCCACGGAACCCAACCAACGTCACTTCCAAAGATCTCTTCGGTCAGTTCTTTACTGCGATCACAGGCCGCAATGGCGATCACGCTGTTGGGGTGCATGTGGTCCACGTGCCGCGCCGGCAGAAACCCATGAAGCGGCGTGTCAATCGAACTGGCGCGGGGATTCAGGTTAAAAGTACAATGCGGAAAGCATCCCACCATATTATCTTCAGCCGGTGTTTTAGGACCGTTGTTCGGCGCGTTCTCATACATCGGAATCAGCCCAAGCAATTTATCCATGTATAAAGAAGCAAAGTTTTCAAGCTTGGCCGTGCGCAGGTCTCCGCCGGACCCTTTGACCCACAGGACGTCCGCTTCTTTTCCGGTCAACGGATCGACTTCCAACGCCTTAGACGAAGTGTTCCCTCCGCCTGTGTTGGTGATCCGAAGATCCGCGCCAAGGCAATTCGAGCGGTACACCAGTCGCTCGGCAGGCGAAAGGTCAGCGGCAACTTCATCTTTCCAGTGCCTATCAACGTGCGTTAGCTTCTTTGAAATCGTCGACATGTTTTTCTTTCAAACGTTTTGCCAATGGCGGCTGTGTTTTAAGCGGAGCAAATATAAGTATAGCAATTTATCATGAATTGGTCGTAAGGAACTAACACAGCCGATGTCTATTTGCGACAGGCGAAGGTCAGTTTTACCGGCACATCTTCATATCGCTGGAAATCCGGCTGTCTTTTTGATGGGAACAATCGTTCGTTTGCCGAAAAATTCAACAGGGACTGTCAGTGGGGACATCTTCATTCATCAATGCCACTTCGTATTGTCTGTTTCACCCAGCAGGCAAAAACAATCGGATTGTGTCTGAGCTATCCGCAGGCCAAAAGCGATTCAAACCGGGCGGTCTTTTGCTGCCAGAGCGCTCGGTCCTGGGGTTCGAAAACCTCAAGCGTACTCGAATTTCGAATCACTTCTCGCATCTCCGCCAGAGACCCAACGCCGCCAGCGGTCTTGCACTGCACCATCACGTTACCAAGCACCGTCGCTTCGCCGGGCCCAGCGATCACTAGGATCCCGGTTGCGTTGGCTATCAGCTGATTTAACAGCGCGTTCTTACTACCACCGCCCACAACATGAACGACCTCGATGGAAGTCCCCGACAGTCGCTGCAACTGGGCAAGCACTTCGCCGTATCGAATCGCCAAGCTCTCCAGAACGCATCGAATCAGTCCTCCTTCATTCTCTGGCAATCGCTGGCCTGACTGCTTCAGGAAATCTGTCACCGCAGTTTCCATATTTGCGGGGTTCAAAAAACCGGCATGGTCAGGATCAATGAACGAATCGTTGGCGGCGGCGGCGGCCAACTGCGTCAGTTCCGCGTAGTTGCGATCGAAGTTTCGATCCGCAAACGCCTGCTTGGTGCGCTGAACGATCCAGAGCCCCATCACATTCTTCAACACTCGCCAAGTCCCTTCGACTCCACCTTCGTTGGTGATATTCGCCGCGCGAGCCTCCTCGGTCAGGATGGGCTGGAGCGTTTCGATGCCCACCAGCGACCAGGTTCCAGAACTAATGTAGCCCCAGCGATTGCCATATTTCTTTGCATCCACGGGAACTGCCGCAACCGCCGAACCGGTGTCGTGGGACGCCGGGGCAACCACCGAAACGTCGCCCAGCCCCGTCATTTCCGCAACGTCCGAACTGAGCCTGCCGAGATTTTTTCCGGGTTCATATACGTCGGCAAACATTTTGTTGGGGATACCCAGGGAGTCCAACATCGAATGGGCCCACGTGCGTTGTTCGACATCCAAGCACTGGGTCGTCGTCGCGTTGGTGAATTCGATGCCTTTAAAACCAGATAACTTCCAATGAAAGAAATCCGGAATCGTCAACAGGCAATGCGCGTTGGCGAGCGCTTCCGTTTGGGACGCGGCGAACAGCTGGCAAAGCGTATTGATCTCCATGAATTGAATGCCGGTGCGCGAGTAAATTTCGCCGCGCGAGAGCGTCTTAGTGATTTTCGCCAGCGTTCCGACATTGCGCTGATCGCGATAGTGATACGGCAGGCCAAGCATCTGATCCTGAGCATCGAGCAGCACGTAGTCGACCGCCCAAGTATCAACGCCAACGCTGCTGACGTCGATATTCTCCGCCGCGACACGTTTTAGGCCTTGGCAAATATGTGACCAAAAAAGATTGACGTCCCAGCGCAGCGTCTGATCGACCTTCACACCGCCAGTTTCAAAGCGATGTTTTTCATCCAGCACGATGTGATTGCCGTCGAAAGCGCCAACCATCACCCGGCCGCTCTCTCCGCCAAGGTCTACGCCGATAAAGTTTAAATTCGAATTCAAGTTCGATTCCCTGCTTCAAAACCAATCAAATCGAACCCCTACTAACTCGATCCAACGCCATTAATTTCCACCGCTATAGTAGACAACATCATGCAAAAGATGCCTTCTTCACCGCAGAAAAACATTTGTCCGTTTGCGACACCCCAAGCATTCATACGAGGATTCGTACAAAACGAGGCGCTGGTCAATTTGCTGTTTAGAGCGAACCAGACCGAACTTGAGGCTTAGATAGAAGCGTTTGCTCTGAAGTCAGGGCAGTATAGCGGCGATCAGTTCCGCCATTGCAGAACCGACGTATTTCAACATCGGATGTGGCGTTGCGGGTTTATCATCCCACTAATCCTCAACGCACAGAGTGTGCGGCACCGCTAACATCACAACGATGAAAGCAGCGAACCGCTCGCACACCCTGTTCGTCTAATTGCCCGATAGAAGATCAATGAATGGTTGGATATCCAAGAATTCAACCAACCCATTTTGATCAATGTCCGCTTCGGCTTGAGTCCCGTTGGAGGAAAGGACGGCAATGAATGGCGCGATGTCTAAGAAGTTGACCTCGCCGTCCAAGTTGACGTCTCCCAGCAACACTGACGACGTCGATAGTGACGAGACAACCAGGTTCTCGATGTAAGCCGCGGTGAACAGATTCGTGGCGAAGGAAAGATCGCCGAAATCTCCGCCTCCAGTAATCACTTCGTCATAAAGCGTGGCCCCATCAACGGCAATGGTTGCGGTGATTGAGTCGGTCTCTCCGTAGGCACCCGAAACGGCGGGCGTGAATGTGATCAAAACACTGTGTTGGGCAACAGGATCAACATAGTCGAAGTTCACGACCGAATTTCCATCGATGAAAACATTGGCGTTGGCCGCATTACCATTGGCCGATTGTTGAAACAGGACAGCAAATTGAGAGTTACCCGTCGTTTCGAAAGGACTGAATTCACTTGGCGTCTGATCGTAACCGGTACCGACAGAGATAAATCCGTTCGTTGGCGCAGCAATCACCGCGGCATCGTGGCGACCGAAGTCGAAAGCGATACTAAACCCATCGGGTGCTAAAGCCGCTGCGTTCACTGTTGTGTTGACCGCGCCTTCGAACAAGTGTGCCCGAGATCCGTTGGTCGTGAACTGAGCACCACCTGTCGGCGGCGGCGAGGGTGCTCGACCGGCGCTCCAGACCACCGTTTCTGTTCCCCCGAGTCCGTTGTCGGCAGTGCCCCAATCCGAGGATCCGTTTCCGTCGCCGGCGGGCAAACCGTTGCCGTCGCCGCTGCCGGTGGTCCGATTAAAAGTGTCGGAGTAGAGAACCGTTTGTGCGTCGGCGGTCGAAGCAGCAATAGCCGCG